>CAZOJL010000095.1:0-13616 GCA_964580075.1 uncultured Akkermansia sp.
GTCACCCCTTCGGAATAGTCACATCGAACACAGTTCCCTCATTTTGCGCGCTTTCCACCACAATCGCAAGCCCAAGATTGCGGGCGACCTGTCGCACAATCGCCAGTCCGAGCCCCGTCGATTTTGGATTGAACGCCGCCGCCTCCTGCGAGCGGAAGAAATCCTCGAAAATGTGCGGGAGCGCCTTGTCGCTGATCCCGATGCCGTGATCGACGACTCGGACGCGCGCCTGTGCCGTCTCATCTTCGATTCCGATGTCGACGGTGCCGCCGGCGCGCGAGTAGAGGATCGCATTCGAGATCAGATTCAGGAAGAGAATCTTCAGTTGTCGGGGGTCGCTCCGCACGTCCGCCTCGCCGGTCAGCTCGATGGACACGTTCCCTTCCCGCGCCAGCCCTTGAACATCCTGGAGGACCGTGCCCAGCAGGCCGCGCATCTGCACCGGCTCGGAGACGCACTCCGCCTCCGACGCGGAGCGCAGGCTGCCGAGCATCAGGATGTCGCCAATCCGGCCCCGCAGCGACATGGAACGCGCGTCGATCTTGTCGACGATCCCGCGCACGCTTTCGGGCATTTCGTGCCAGTGCATGTGTTTCAGGATCTGAATATTGCTTTCGATGCCGGAGAAGGGCGCTTTGAGGTCGTGGGTGACACGCAGCATCTGCAGATTGATCTCGTCATCGGCCCGTATGAGCCGCTGATTGGCGGCATCGAGATCACGGTCCCGCCGGCGCACGGCCTCGGAAAGCGACGAAACCAGATACCACATGATGCCCCAGACAAACACGGCCGGAAAAGCAAAGAGTGCTTTCGCCAGGATGGCCGATGTGTTCGCCCCGCCGGATGCCGGGGCAAGTCCCCGGCTTTCCAGGGCAACCGTGCCGAGAAACAGCCCTGCGCTCAACACGGTCACTCCAAAACTGTCGCGGCGGCCAAAGAAAATGCAGGCCAGCGTGATATGGAAGAGATACGCGAACCCGATGACGGTGGTGGTGGGTCCGAGCCGGTATACCGCCACGCTCAAGACAACCAGGTCGGTGACAATCTGAAACCAGATATTGGCGACCACGTTGTTTCAGGGGCAGGGGTCGCGCACGGCAAGCCGGCTGATCCACCGGCTGGAAACGCCGTTCAGGAGCGCAAGCACGCCCGCCAGTGCCAAAGGCCACAGACCGGGCTGCGCAAACCCGAAATGCTCCAACAGGAACGGCCCCAGAAGGAAACCCGCTCCGCCGAAGCCCACCAGGAGGGCGATCGCGATCCAGCGAATGCGGGTGAACCACCGCGCGTTCTCAAGCAGGATCGGACCCGTCAATCCGCCGGCCAAGCCGTGACGGGGGGGGGCCTCTTCCAGCCGGGGTTCAGGATCGAGTCTGAAGCTTCCCATACGCGCTCACCTGTCGAAATAATGCATCGTCTGCATTTTCTTCATTAGATCAATGTCACGCTCTTTCACATGCACAAGCGCGGCCAGAACGATCCGCACAGCCTCATCGGAGAACTGTGTGAGCAGGATCCGGTACCGCAACGCCTGCCGGCTTTGCCGGCTGACGGCGTCTTCCAACAAGTCATTGCCGGTGACGGTGGCGGGATCGAATGCGGGCAGGCGACGCTCGACCTTCGGGTCGAACGGCTCCTCGCCGACGAAGGCCGCCTTGCGGGCGTGATCGATCGTCTCACGGGGGAGATTTGAAAGCGCGATGGCATGACGGCCCCGGTCGCGGCCCAAGTGGTAGGTCAACAACCGGATGCCGTTGTCTTCTGTGCGGTCCCGGATCTTCGCATAATACGCATTCAATCGTTTTCGGAAGGCCAGCTCCCGATCCAGAAAATCGCCTAGCGTGAGGATTTTCATGTCATTCTGTTGCGCGTGTGATTGTGATCGCCGCATTGGGACAGACAAAGGCGCAGGCGCCGCAACCGATGCAGGAAGGAGAGATGGCCTTGAAAGGGGTGCGCACCCGCCTGTTGGGCCCGCGCGCGACCACGCTGATCGCGTCCCGTCCGACCACTTCCCGGCAAACCCGTGTGCACAGCCCGCACAGCATGCACTGGGTCAGGCCTTCCGGGCCGGCTTCCGCCATCCGCTTTTTCAGCGTGGCCCCCAGGTACGCCTGAAACGGCTCCGGGCTGTCCTCTGTCAACGTCACGTCATACTCGCGGGCGAGCGCCTGCACGGCCTTGGCGTTCGGCGCCCGGGCCAACAGGAGCTGCAGAATGAACCGCCGGGCCTCCCGCACCTCGTCGGTATCGGTGCGCACGCTATCGCCTTCGCTCGCGGGATACGTGCAGGCGGCCACCAGCATGCCCTTGGACTTGCCTGGGGATGTCAGCTCCACCTGGCACACCCGGCAGGCGCCGTAGGGATCGAGACGCTGGTGGTAGCACAGGGTGGGTATCGTGCGGCCGCACGCCTTGGCCGCCTCCAGCACGGTGGATCCGGCCGGCACCCGGACGGTCTGCCCGTCAACGGTCAACTGGATTGTCGGGTCTGCCATTAGTTCACCTCGATGGCTGCAAATTTGCAGGCTTTCCGGCAAATGCCGCATTTCGTGCATTGCTCGGGATCGATCCGGTGGAGTTCGCGCGGGCTGCCGCTGATGGCCCCAACCGGGCATTTGCGCAGGCAGACACCGCACCCTTTACAGGTTTCCAGGATCGTGTACTGAATCAGCGCCGTGCACACCTTGGCCGGGCACTTGCCCGCCAGATGCGCCTCGTATTCTTCACGGAAATACCGCAGGGTTGAGATGACGGGATTTGGCGCCGTTTTGCCGAGTCCGCAGAAGGAGAGTTTGATGATCATCCGCCCCATCCGGTCCAGCATGTCCAGATGTTCGGGCCGGCCGCGGCCCGCCGTGATCTCGACGAGGATGTCGTGCATGTGCCGCACCCCTTCCCGGCAGGGGGTGCACTTCCCGCACGATTCGTTGACGGCGAAGTTGAGAAAATAGCGGGCCGTATCGACCATGCAGGTCTGTTCATCCATGATGATCATGCCGCCGGATCCCATGATCGTACCGGCCTCGGCCAGCGAGGAGTAATCCACGGGCATGTCGAATTTGGAGGCGGGCAGGCATCCGCCGGAGGGGCCGCCGGTCTGGACGGCCTTCGCGTGACCGCCATCGCACACGCCGTGGCCGATCTTCTCGACGATATCCCGCAGGGTGATGCCCAGCGGCACTTCAATAAGCCCGCTATTCCGCACCTTGCCCACGAGGGCAAAGACCATCGTTCCTTTGCTGCCGTCCGTCCCGACGGCGGCGAACTCCTCCGCCCCCTTGTCCAGAATGTACCGGCAGGAGGCCCACGTCTTGACGTTGTTCAATACCGTCGGCCAGTTCCACAGACCGCTGATCACCGGGAAGGGGGGCTTGGGCCGCGGCTCGCCGATCCGGTCCTCGATCGACTCCAGCAGCGCCGTCTCTTCGCCGCAGACAAAGGCGCCGGCGCCCTTGACTATTTCAATGTCAAACGAAAGGCCGCTTCCCAGGATGTTCTCGCCCAGCAGCCCCAGCTCGCGGGCCTGGGTCAGGGCCCGGGACAGATGCCGGATGGCCATCGGGTATTCGGCCCGCACATACACATAGCCCTTCTGGACGCACGCCAGACCTCCGGCGACGGCGTGCGCGCCGATCACCATCCCCTCAAGGACGCTGTGGGGGTTCCCTTCCAGGATGCTGCGGTCCATGTAGGCGCCCGGATCGCCCTCGTCGGCATTACAGACAATGTAGCAGGCGGCTGATTCGACGCCGGCCTTGGCATTTTGTTCGACCGCCCCGCGCGCCAACGTCCATTTCACCGCAGTGGGAAAGCCGGCGCCGCCGCGTCCCCTCAGCCCGGCGCGGCTCAGGGTCTCGATGACGCTCCCGGACGGCATCCCGAGCGCGTTGGCCAATGCCACATATCCCCCCAGGGCGATGTAGTCGTCGATCTCGAGCGGGTCGATGTGATCGTTCCAGTCGAGAATACGTCGGGTTTGCAGCCGAAAGAACGGCACCCGCTCCTGTTCGGATATTTTCTCGCCCGATTCCGGGTCCGTGTAGACCAGCCGTTCCACGATGCGGGTGTCGCAGACAGACTGTTCGACGATCTCGGCGGCATCTTCGGCCCGCACGTGCCTGTACATGATCCGCAGACAGCCGTCGCGGGCGATCAGCACCATCGGCTCCATGGTGCAGAAGCCGTGGCAACCGGTGATTTTGAGGGATGTTTTCGCGAGCAGCCCCCTGCGCTCCAACTCCTGGTACAACGCGTCCTTCACGCCCCCGGCGCCCGCCGCGCAGCCGCAGGTGCCGCCCGCGACGAAGATGCGGATCTTGCCGGCCTCGCGCGCCACGACCCGTTCCCGGTGCAACGCGATCGACTCCCTGTCGGTCAGTGTGTTCATAGTGTTTTCACCAGTTCAAGCGCCTTCTCGGCGGTCAGTTGACTGTGGTATTCCCCGTCCAGCATGGCGACCGGACCCACACCGCAGAGGCCGATGCAGTTGACGGTGGCCAGCGTAAGCCTGCCATCCCCGGTGGTTTCTCCCGGTTTCAGATTCAGCTCCCGGCACAGCACGTCGACGATGGCCGTGGAGCCATTGACGTGGCAGGCCGTGCCCGTGCAAATCACCAACCGATGCCGGCCCTGCGGCTTCAGCTTGAAATCCTGGTAGAATGTCGCGATGGCATACAGTCGGCTCAGGGGGACATCCATCCGTTGCGAGATGCGGTGCAGCGCCTCGGGGGGCAGGTAATGGTAGTGTTCGGAAACATCCTGCAGCAGTTCGATCAAGCCCCGGCCTTTTCCTTTCTGCTTCTCCACCAGCGCATCCACGACCGCGAAGTCGATGCCGGCACCCGGCTTGACAGTGGGCGCTTGGGACTGGAACAAGCGGCGAAGGGCGCTCGAGAGGGACATACCGCGCCGGGCATCGGTCCCGGCAGCGGTCTTGCCGGCCTGCTGGCACGTGCAGGCACAACCGCCTTCTGCCGCGGGGATCTCCGGCTGACGCTCAGACGGACTCATGCTCTTCTCCTTTTATGCTGAAACGCCATTGGGCGTGTTTGTCAAAGGTTCCGGTACGCACCATTTCGGCGACCACGTCCAGAAAATCAGGCACGCTGACGTGGATGTCCTGGCGGATTTTCACCTGACAGGCCAGGCGTATGCCGGTGGCAATATCGCGGCGCGTCAGGAATGGCAGTTCCGTCGGCAGCAGCTCGCCGCCGCCTGCGGTCACCCGCACTTTGCAGTAGCCGCACATCCCTTTCCCGCCGCACGAGGCCGGAATGGTGATGTTGTTTTCGGACAGGGCGGAAAGCAGGTTGCAGCCGCCTTCAATCGCGAAGCCCTGTTCGCCGCCGTTCACCGTGACCTGGCAGACACCGTAATTGACGAGGCGGCGCTCGGCCACCAACAGGGCGGCGGAGAGAGCCAGAAACAAGCCGGTGGTAACGCATACCGCGAGTAGAATAATGGTCACGTGTTGGCTCCTTTTACAAACGGCTATTGCATGGTGATCATACCCGCAAAACCCATGAACGTCATGGCGATCACACCGGTAATCAGCATAATGACGGCTGTGCCGCGCAACGGGACGGGAACGTTCGCATACCCCATTTTCTCCCGCAACCCGGCCATGAGCACGAGCGCCAGCAGAAATCCGAGACCGGATCCGAGACCGTACGCCAAAGACTGCAGAAAATTGTAGTGGCGCATCACCATGAAAAGCGCGGCGCCGAGAATGGCGCAGTTCACGGTGATCAGCGGCAGGAAGATGCCGAGGGCGTGATACAACTTCGGGCTGAAGCGCTCGACGAACATTTCCACAAACTGCACGAACGCGGCAATCACGGCGATGAACAGGATAAAGTGCAGAAATTCAAGCTCCAGCGGCACCAGGATATAATGGTACAGCAGGTAGTTGAGACCCGTGGTGCACACCATCACGAAGGTCACGGCGACGCCGAGACCGATGCTGGTTTCGATCTTCGTCGAGCAGGCCAGGAACGAGCACATCCCCAGAAAACTGGCCAGCAGGATATTATTGGTCAGGATGGATGCGACCAGGATGACGAGCGATGGAGTCGGGTTCACGGGCGTTTCTCCTCTTTGGCGCTACCGCGCAGGGCGTTAATGATCCAGATCAGGATACCGGCGGTGAAAAACGCGCCCGGCGCCAGGACCATCAGGATGTTCGGCTCGTACCAGGAGGCGGACAGGAGCTGAAATCCCAGCAGGGAGCCGCTGCCGAGCAGTTCCCGCACAACGGCGATCAACGCGAGAATGAGGGCGTATCCGAGACCGTTGGCGACCCCGTCCACGATCGAAAGCAGCGGCGGGTTCTGCAAGGCGAATGCCTCCGCGCGCCCCATGACGATGCAGTTGGTGATGATCAACCCTACGTAGGGACCAAGCTGCTTGGACATATCCCAGTAGAAGGCTTTCAGAAACTGGTCGAAGACAATCACGAAGGTGGCGATGATCGCCACTTCCACGATCATCCGGATGCGCCGGGGCATGAGGGTCCGCAGCAGGGAGACAAAGAGGTTTGACAGCGCGGAGACAAAGATCAGCGCCGCGCCCATGACCAGCGCGTTCTCGAGCTTGCCGGTGACGGCCAATGCCGAACACACACCCAACACCTGATGAATGATCGGGTTGTTCTTACTGACGCCATCCGCCAGCGTGCTGCGGCATTTTCCGCCGCACAGCCCGCCGCAACCTGTTGATGCTTCCGAAGTCTTTGACACGGCTACTCCTTCCGTATGCGTTTTGCCAAGGTGTCCAACATGTCCTGAACGCGGTCCGACGTCATCGTGGCGCCCGTGATGCCGTCCACCGCGTTGGGCTCGTCCGCGCCGCCACCCGATTTCCGCACGCGGAAGCCGGGCGTTCCGTCTTGACCCACAATCTGCTTGCCTTTGAATCGGTTGAGGAACGCGGCCGACGCGATCTCGCCGCCGAGTCCCGGGGTTTCCTCCTGGCGAAAGAAGCGGACCCCGCGAATGGTCAGCATATCCGGCTCCAGTGCCATCACCCCTTCGATTGGTCCCCAGACTCCGGGTCCGGAAAAGGCGACCGCCACCGCCTGCGGCCCACCGTCTGCCGTAGGCCGGTATTCAAAACACTCCAGCCCGCCTTTCTCCACACGGCGGATCGTACGGTTAAAGACGTCGATGAGCTCAGCGGAACCGGCCGCCTCCGGCAGGGGCACTTCCAGCGCCGCCAGATAGTTGCGAACCTGGTCCGCCTGCTGGTTCGCGCGCCGATAGGGGTCGGTGAACAGACTGGCGGTCACCAGCAGGACCGAACAGACCACGCCCAGAACGGCTGCAAAAACCAGTGTGTGCATCGTATTTTTCACGAGCATGCCCTTTCCGCCGCACAGCGCCGGATCCGCAGGCGGATCACCGTCTCGTCCATCAGCGACGCGCAGATGTTACCAAACAAGATGGCAAACATGGTGCCTTCGACAAATCCCGAATAGCTGCGAATCAGAACGGTCAGCGCGCCGATCAGAATGCCGTATGCCCATTTGGCGGGGAGGGTGGCCGGCCCGGTGACCGGATCGGTTGCCATGAAGACGATGCCGAAGAGCCAGCCACCCGCCAGCAGTTGGAACCCGGGCGGCGCGACCTGTCCCGGAAAGAGGGCGTTGAGCACCCACGCAAACAGCGTCAGCGAGGCCAGCCCGCCGACAATCGTGCGCCAATTGGCGATCCCGGTCAGCAGCAGCGCGACCGCCCCGATGAGAATGGCCAAGGCCGAGGTCTCGCCGACGCAGCCGCCGATGTTGCCGAGAAACAGATCGATCGGTGCGGTCATGACTCCGCTTTTCGCCAGTCCCAACGGCGTGGCGGTGGTGATGGCGTCCGGCGCGGCCGCCAACAGGCTGCCGGGCAGTTGCAGCCATTTTTCAGGCCCCGGCGTCAGCCAGGCCCCCGTCATCCTTCCCGGATAGGCAAACGCCAGGAAACAACGGCCGACCAAAGCGGCGTTGAAGAGATTGCGCCCGGTGCCGCCGAACACCTCTTTGCCCACGAGGACGCCGAAGATCGAGCCGGCGGCCACCATCCACAGCGGCGTGCCCGGCGGCAGAATCAACGGGAAAATGAACCCGGTGACGAGAAAGCCTTCGTTGATCTCCTCCCGGCGCACCATGGCGAACAGAACCTCGACCACGCCGCCGGCGGCATACGAAACAAACATCAGCAGCAGGACGCGCGGGCCGAAGAAGTAAAGCGAGGCGAGGAAGGCGGGCATCAGCGCCACGATCACCAGGGTCATGTAGCGTTTGACGTCAACCGGATCGCGGCCGAACGGCGCGCAGGTGGTTTCCTCGACATGCGAGAAAAAGAAATTGTCGGCGGCCAGATAGACGGGCCGCAGGTGACGGAGCCTGCCGGTGTCGTCAAACCACGGACGGACGGAATGGAGGATGTTCTTGATCAATTTCATTTCAGCCAGTCTTTGTCGTGTTGGAGTTCAGGTCTTGCGCTGCTGTTCCCGTTTTTCCAGTTGTTCCTGGTGTTCGCGGTGCGCGGCGGCGGTGTGCGCCCGCTCCTCGCGCAGGCGCGCCTGCGCGTCGGCGAATTGCTGCCGCAGTTCGATTTTGGACGGGCAGACATACGCGCACAGCCCGCAGCCGATGCACAGATCGAGACCGATGGACTGGGCTTCGTCCAGGGCATCACGGTACAGGTAGCGGTGAATCATCTGCGGCAGCAACGCCATCGGACATACCTGTTCGCACAGTCCGCAGGCGACGCAGGGACGACGCTCGCCACGCAGCGAGGCGGTCAGATGCCGGTCCGCCGAGCCTGTCAGCGCGGTTCCGAAGATGGGCAGAAACGAGACGCGGTCGAAACCGGGTGTCACAAAGCCCAGAAATTCACGCTCCGCCAGCCTGGACAGCACGAAGAACGCATCGTCGTGCGCGTCTATCGCCGTGGCGGCAGGCTCCACGGGAACGCCCTGAAACAGCCCCCCCCTGAGGATCAGGTTGTTTCCGGCGGCCGCCTCCGGGGGAAGCAGGGACGCGAGCGGGGTTCCGATCCGAGCCCGCACATGACCGGGGGCGGCGAGACCCGGCCCGCCGACGGCGATCACCCGCTCGTGCAACGGAAGGCCTTCGGCCAGGCAGGCCCCGATGGCCTGCACCGCCTGCACATCCAGCACCCAGATGACATCATCCGGCTTGAGCGTGCGGTCGCCGCGGCGCAACGCGCGGCAGAGAACTCGCGGATGCTCAACCGGATATCGCAACGGCGCCTGCTCGATGCGGACGCGGGCGTCGCCGGCCGTCTGCGCGCGCACGGCTTGGAAAGCCGCATCGGTCGGGTCGGTCAGCACCAAATGCAGGATCCCGGAATCCGTCATCAGACGCGGCAGAACGCGCAATCCGGCGAGAACCCGCTCGCGCGCTTCCGCCAGCACCGTATTGCCGCACGTACGAAACGGTTCGGCCGCCACGAAACTGACCATGATGCGGGCTGGCGTTTCCGAGCCGTCCAGCACGGGCATGCCGCCCGTCTTCGAACTGCGGATCAGCGGCCAGATGCCGCCGGCAGCCAGCGCCTGGCGCAGGGCCTGGGGATCCATCCGTTCCGGCGTGTGTTTTGAACCCGACGCCTTCACCTGCGCATCGGTCACCTGAAGGGTCATGCACGGCGCACTGTTTTTGCCGGCGGGGGTGATCGCTACCACGCCGGAAGCCGGCGCCGGAAGCGCGACGCGCCCGCCAGCCGTTTCCGCCCATGCCAACGGCACGCCGAAGCTCACCGCATCCCCGTCGTTGATGGCGGGCGTGTACTGCAGGCCGTGCCGGTTGAGCGGGATGACAAGCCGTTCCGGCACGGCAATGTCCCGGACGGCGGCAGAGGGCCGTCCCGGAACTCGTGGCAGATAGCCGCCTTGCAACTTCATGAACGATCCTCTCTCACGGTGGGTATTCGTGCTTTGACTGTTAATCATGTCATTTTCGGAGGGCCAACCGAAACAAGAGTAAACTACGATTATCTGGATTTCGTCAAAGGCCCCGCTGCTTACGTTTCAACCCCCGCTTTATGGTTTCGCCAGTCGCGGGGGGAGAGGCCGGTCTCCTGATGAAACCGGCGGGTAAAATAACCCGGGTCGTCGTAGCCCGTCAAGCGGGCGATTTCGTTGATGCTCAACGTGGGGTTGAGCAACAGCTTCTGGGCGCGCGCGATGCGTTGTTTCGTCAGGTATTCGTTGAATGAGGAGCCTGCGTGAATGCGGAACAGCGTGGTGAAATGGTTCGGGGTCAACCCCGCGGCGGCGGCCAGTTCCTTGACGGTCAGCGGCATGTCCGGGCGTTGCTGCACCAATTCACTGACGACACGCACCAGCAGGGATTTTCCGCGGCCGCCGGGTGACGGACGGCGGGGACTGTTAGCCCATGTCGTGTTGCTGAGAAACTTCGTCAGGTTCCCGACGGGATCCTGCCGCCGGGTTGCATCGCCCAGCCGGTTGCTCAAGAGCCAGTTCTGATGCACTTCGCGGAGTGCATAACTCATGACTTGCATCGCCATCTTCAAGATGCGCAACTGGCCTGCATCCGGTCGCGGCAGTTTCAGAAAGGCCTTGCGCAGGCGCTTCAGGTCAATCCCGAGCTTCTCTCCCCGTTGCCGCACCACGTCCCAGGATCCGTCCGAGGAATAGATGCAGGAACTCAGCACGGCCATGGACTCGGCGGCGGGGTCGGAGGCGGGGCACACCAGCACGGACGCGCCGGCGTGGCACATCTGCTCGGTCGGTCCGCCGCTGCAGGCGGCGACCGCCATCATGATATGACACATGCGGCAATGCTTGGCCCCCTCCGGGGTGCTTTGGATCAGGCTGCAGAAGCCGGGTTGTTGCTTCGCCTGCGCGTCGCCGTGCGCTTGCTCCCATCCGGAGTCAACCGGCTAGACGATCAACAGCCGCGACCCCGTGATCTCGACCGCCAAATCGCCCACCTTCCGGATCAGGGGGTGCCGGCCGTAGTGATCACGCTCCGCCATCTGCTGTTTGTTCTGCATCGTCGTACCTTTGCGCCTCACGGAACACGGCGAGGGGAAACGAACGGACATCCACCCCACCGTCTTGGAATCCGGATGTTCAGGCCATAATCTCCGCACGCGACGCCGCCGTGAATGCCGCCACACAGGGGGCCACATCGAACCGCACGAATGCGCGCCACGCCCGCCGGACATCCGGCCAGTCATCGAGCACCGCTTCGGACTCCCGCAACAGAGATCGGATATAAGCCACGGGCGTCTCCCCGTTCGGAGGGACGGCAACCGCGGCGGTCAGTTTGCCCGTCGCGGCATCGGTGCCGAGGCTCTTGTCCTGCACCCCGGGGGCCGGGCTCGCGTCCAAGAGATCGTCCGCCAGTTGATAGGCCGTGCCCAACGCATAGCCCGCGCGTTGCAGGGCGTCGACCTGCGCGGGCTGCAAACCGCCCGCGCATGCCGCGGCAAATCCGAACAGACTGCCTGTTTTGCGACGGGCCAGACTGACGCAAGCCTCCCACGTGGCGTCCCCCGCATCGCCGGCGGTGAACTCCTGCTCCGCCTCGGCCTCGCACATTTCGCGCAACGTGGCAATCAGCAACGGCAACCGCGCCGGCAGGGACTGCAGGACTTTCTCGGCGGCCAGACTGAGCATGAGGTCCCCCAGAAGAACCGCCGCGCGGGCTCCCTCCGAAACCCAGAGCGCCGACGCGCCACGCCGGCGCAGGCCGCCATCGACAATATCGTCATGCAGCAGACTGGCGGCATGCAGCATTTCCACTGCGGCCGCAGCGGAACACAACACCTCCGCGGGAACCGCCGTCACGGCGCCGATCGCATGCACCAGCCGCGCACGGAGCATCTTGCCGCCGCCCACGCTGGAGCCGAACCGCACCACATGCGCCTGCAATACGGTGTGGTGCAACGCCTCCAGGACGATGCGCCGCGTCACGCGCATCCGCTCGTCAAACTCCAGATGGCCTTCCATGCCCGGTCCTTGTCGTTATTTACATGCGTTTCAACCGTAAAAACTCGTGCTTTATTATTGCATGGGATACGCGCACATTAAACTGTATCTATCTACGATTAGCAAGACGCAAATGTCCGGGCGTCAGC
The DNA here is from genome assembly GCA_964580075.1 of uncultured Akkermansia sp. Taxonomy (GTDB): domain Bacteria; phylum Verrucomicrobiota; class Kiritimatiellia; order RFP12; family JAAYNR01; genus VGWG01. Next base: position 12,120 of record CAZOJL010000095.1, read on the forward strand.
ATTTCTCATTATTCGTAGAACCATCCTGTAGCGTGTGCGCGCAGATCCTTGTAAAGTGATAACACGCGCTATGAAAAAAACTCATGATCACGGTTTGGCCATTCTGGTCGTGGATGACGATCCCGAAGAACTGACAACGACATGCGACGCGTTGCGCTCGCAGCATGAGGTGCTGTCGGCGTCCTCGGGGCAGGATGCGTTGCGCATCGCCCGCAAGACCCGGCTTGGCGCCATCGTGCTGGACGTCATGATGACGGGTGGGCTTGACGGGTTTTCCACTTTCAACGCGCTGCAGCATGATCCGAACACACAGCGCATTCCGGTCATCTTTCTGACTTCCGTCAATCAGGCAACGGGGTTGTCGTTCGGCGCTGGCTCGCTACGTCGTTACCTGGGCACTGAGCCGGCCGCTTTTCTGGAGAAGCCGATATCCGCCGCGAAGCTGTGCGCCGAAGTGGACCGGATCCTCAACGACGGATACCGCACCTGAGGGGGTTTTGCAAGAGCCTCCCGGATCATACGGCCTACGGGCTGCCGGTGTGGCAGGTGTCGCAACGCTCGGTTTTCCAGTCTTCGCCGATGTCCTCCGGGTGTTCAAACTCCAACCCGGACGAGGTGAACTCCGGCAGATCCCGCCCGGGGCCCTGGGCCAGAATCGTGTGGCACACCTGACAGTCTTTCGACAATCGCTGACCGGACGCGCTGATATGCTTGTCGTCGTGGCAGCGGAAGCATCCGGGGGTGATCTTGTGTCCCACATGGTCGGGGTATTCATCCCAACGCACTTTCATGTCGGGGAAGAAGTTGCCGCGATAGATGGCCTGGACCTCGCGGATCGTGGCGTCGATCCGCGGGTCATCCGGGTGTTTCGCGCGCAGCCCGTTGTCGATGGCAGCCAACGCCTCCGCCTCCGTCTGATACGCGCCGGCCAAGAGCATGCCCGCTTCGGATTTGATCGATGGGATGGAACTGTCGATCCTGCCCGCGGCCATCGACATGTCGAGCGCGGCATTGGGCGCCCGGTACTGGTGTGACGCCCGGTTATGACAGTCGATGCAGTCCATGCGTCGTTTCGGCAACGTGGCGACCTGTTCGTCGGTGAGCCGGCTCTTCGTGTCTTCGGTGTGATACACCGTCACCTTGCCCGACTGGTCGGTCACGCGGACCCAGGGAATCTCCAGGCGCTTGCGATCTGTCGCAATGTATTCGACCGTGTTGACGCCATCCATATGCCAGTGGATTCCCTGGATCGGCCCGTGGGAGGGGTTGCCGCCGCCGATGTTGAGCAGCATCTTGATCGTCCAGGGGGAGTTTTCCGCATCGCTCCGATAGTACGTCCACGTGCGCAACACCGCACCGAAGAATTTCGTCGTCCAGTGGCACGTCATGCAGGTTTCCTTGGCCGGTCGCAGGCTTTCCACGGGCGCTTCAACCGGCCGGTGCAGCGGTTCCAAATCAAGGGGGATGAGGCTGGGGGTTGAGCGAGGGGTTGAAAAA
>CAZOJL010000096.1:0-2960 GCA_964580075.1 uncultured Akkermansia sp.
GACGCGCAGGCCTCGCTTTCGTGTCGCGCCCCTCGCGGGCGCGTGAATTGAAACTCCCCGCGCCCGCCGCGCGCAACCGAAACCCGACCGTCGCGCCCCTCGCGGGCGCGTGAATTGAAACTGTCCGTGAGGGCCTACAGTACCTGGCCGCGGCCGTCGCGCCCCTCGCGGGCGCGTGAATTGAAACCGCCTGGCAGATCCCGCCGCACGCGCACAGATCCGTCGCGCCCCTCGCGGGCGCGTGAATTGAAACCTGGCATCGTGGCGATTCCTGTGCGTGGCCGGTGTCGCGCCCCTCGCGGGCGCGTGAATTGAAACAGCGTTGATACCGCATTGTCAACCAAGCGGATTGAGTCGCGCCCCTCGCGGGCGCGTGAATTGAAACTCAGTCTGGCTGCCTTTTCAGCAGCCAGCCCGGGTCGCGCCCCTCGCGGGCGCGTGAATTGAAACGTGCCGCAATGACTTACGACTTCGGCCACATCGGGTCGCGCCCCTCGCGGGCGCGTGAATTGAAACATTAACAGGCGCGGCAGTTGGCACGGTTTATTGTCGCGCCCCTCGCGGGCGCGTGAATTGAAACACACCTGCGACATGTCACACCTGCGACAAATTGGTCGCGCCCCTCGCGGGCGCGTGAATTGAAACCGAGAGGGTTCGCCAATGAGGTCGTCGTCCACAAGTCGCGCCCCTCGCGGGCGCGTGAATTGAAACAAATCTCGTAATGGTCAACCCGCTGCAAATCCAAGGTCGCGCCCCTCGCGGGCGCGTGAATTGAAACGTCGCCCACAAGTTCGAATCACGCGCTGCCCGCGTCGCGCCCCTCGCGGGCGCGTGAATTGAAACAGCTATGGCATTGTGCGATTATTGCCATGGTTCGTCGCGCCCCTCGCGGGCGCGTGAATTGAAACCTGGCATCGTGGCGATTCCTATGTGCGTGGCCGGGTCGCGCCCCTCGCGGGCGCGTGAATTGAAACCGACGAGTTACTGGCCGGGCTGGCTGCTGAAAAGGTCGCGCCCCTCGCGGGCGCGTGAATTGAAACATTTTGTATGCACCCATACCCTGATTTTGGGGCAGTCGCGCCCCTCGCGGGCGCGTGAATTGAAACTCGCACGCATGCGAACGCGATCCCCAAAAACCCTGTCGCGCCCCTCGCGGGCGCGTGAATTGAAACGAATGCGGGACGTGCGGGAGCCGGATCCGGCGCAGTCGCGCCCCTCGCGGGCGCGTGAATTGAAACGTGGCCGGTCGTGGCGTTCCGGGCCGGGCCGGGTCGCGCCCCTCGCGGGCGCGTGAATTGAAACATTTAAGCACGTGCAACCGCATTATGATGGTAGTGCGTCGCGCCCCTCGCGGGCGCGTGAATTGAAACATCTCGGGAAATGTGGCGAGTGGCACCGTGATATTGTCGCGCCCCTCGCGGGCGCGTGAATTGAAACCGTCCGAACCCATACACGCATATACGTGGTCAGTCGCGCCCCTCGCGGGCGCGTGAATTGAAACTCGACGACGACCAGCAATCAAACCCTGTTCGCTTGTCGCGCCCCTCGCGGGCGCGTGAATTGAAACACCGAAAAATACGGCAACGAGGCTTTCATCAAGTCGCGCCCCTCGCGGGCGCGTGAATTGAAACACCGCAAAACACGGCGACAAGGCGGTCATCAATTGTCGCGCCCCTCGCGGGCGCGTGAATTGAAACTGGCGAGGTCAGCCCCCACACGCACACATGCGGGTCGCGCCCCTCGCGGGCGCGTGAATTGAAACGAATTTGCAACAGCTCAGGATGTATCAGTTGTTGTCGCGCCCCTCGCGGGCGCGTGAATTGAAACGTGTCCGGGACTGCTGAAACTATTCATCAAGCTGCGTCGCGCCCCTCGCGGGCGCGTGAATTGAAACGAAACAACCAAGACCGGAGTAGCCGCAAGGGGGGTCGCGCCCCTCGCGGGCGCGTGAATTGAAACGCCGGCGTCGCGGAGGATGCCAAGGAGGCGGTGTCGCGCCCCTCGCGGGCGCGTGAATTGAAACTACGCCGTCGGTGAAACCTGATGGCGTGGCGGTGGTCGCGCCCCTCGCGGGCGCGTGAATTGAAACCAAGACGCGCGGCCGCACGCGGGAGGTGCGGGCGTCGCGCCCCTCGCGGGCGCGTGAATTGAAACAAAACGTCGGACGAAGAATTTCGGTCGGGTGTTGTCGCGCCCCTCGCGGGCGCGTGAATTGAAACCGCAGAAGAATCTGCTCCATCGAGGCAGAGCTGTCGCGCCCCTCGCGGGCGCGTGAATTGAAACGCCCGATTCAGGCGACGCTTCCCTTATAGCACAGGTCGCGCCCCTCGCGGGCGCGTGAATTGAAACGAAGCAGACGCTCTGCGATTCGTCCATTTCTCCGTCGCGCCCCTCGCGGGCGCGTGAATTGAAACAAACAGCTTGTGAATGATCGGTTCTTCGGGATGGTCGCGCCCCTCGCGGGCGCGTGAATTGAAACAGTCCCCTCAATCATAACGCGCTTCAGCACCTCGTGTCGCGCCCCTCGCGGGCGCGTGAATTGAAACCGGCAACCATCCAGGCTCCGGCAGTTGCGCCTCTGTCGCGCCCCTCGCGGGCGCGTGAATTGAAACAGCCGAACAGCCCGATAAGGATCAACGATGAAAAGTCGCGCCCCTCGCGGGCGCGTGAATTGAAACCGCTGGGCGTGGATGTAATCACCACCCGGCGCCGGTCGCGCCCCTCGCGGGCGCGTGAATTGAAACAGTCCGTGTGGTTCCTGCGCTCGTTTCCCGACGTCGCGCCCCTCGCGGGCGCGTGAATTGAAACGGTCGTCCCCGCTGCCGTGTTGCCAACGATCTCGTCGCGCCCCTCGCGGGCGCGTGAATTGAAACAAAAAGCTCCAGCGTGAAGGCGTACAAGAAGGTCGTCGCGCCCCTCGCGGGCGCGTGAATTGAAACAAACGAGTTTCAATCATTCAT
>CAZOJL010000096.1:3060-13488 GCA_964580075.1 uncultured Akkermansia sp.
GGTCGCGCCCCTCGCGGGCGCGTGAATTGAAACAAGCCGGTGGAACCCGTTGCAACCGAACAATCTCAGTCGCGCCCCTCGCGGGCGCGTGAATTGAAACACGGACGCGGGCGGCGCTGGCGGTCAGTCCGTGTCGCGCCCCTCGCGGGCGCGTGAATTGAAACCACGAAGCCACGCCCGTCGTAACTGTCATCTCGGTCGCGCCCCTCGCGGGCGCGTGAATTGAAACATCGATTCAGGAAATACAACCGCCCCACCCAAAGTCGCGCCCCTCGCGGGCGCGTGAATTGAAACAATCGTGGCGTTCACCCGCGCCGGATTGCCAGCGTCGCGCCCCTCGCGGGCGCGTGAATTGAAACAGCAAGCAACTGCGCCCGCGTGTCCGCCCGTGCGTCGCGCCCCTCGCGGGCGCGTGAATTGAAACTTTCCCTCCGCTCTCGTCTCGCGGGCCTGTAAGTCGCGCCCCTCGCGGGCGCGTGAATTGAAACACATCAAACTCCCGGTGCCCGCCGCCCAAGTCGGGTCGCGCCCCTCGCGGGCGCGTGAATTGAAACGAACTCGCGCCGCACGATTGCCGCGATCCTGGGTCGCGCCCCTCGCGGGCGCGTGAATTGAAACATCGGCTGGACGACGCCAGCGTGACTTCTTCCAGTCGCGCCCCTCGCGGGCGCGTGAATTGAAACCCTACAACAGCGGCATCGTGAGCTACGCAGCCGGTCGCGCCCCTCGCGGGCGCGTGAATTGAAACCAACCCAGCCCCACATAAAAGCCCCCTAGCCCAAGTTTCGCAGGGCTAGCCCAAGTTTCGGTGAAATTGTGGCGTTTTGCGTTGTAAGTGGTTGAGAATCGGGATGGGTGCCACCTTGTAGTGCCCATAAATGCCGGCGGCTCTTGACGCTCATCCGGGCGTGCAGTAAGCTGCCACCATGTTCTTTCGCCTCAAACCTACCCGTTCCGGCCAGGTGCTCAAACTGGTCGAGTCCTACCGCGACGACACGGCGCGACCGCGCCACCGCGCGGTGGCGTCGTTGGGCGATGCGCCGCTGGCGCGCGCGGACTGGAAACCAATCGCCAAAGCCGTGGAGGATCGTCTGTACGCACGGGAAGTCTTGTTGTCGCGGGATTTGAGCGCGGTGCAGGTGCAGTGGGTTGACCGGATTCTCCGCCAAGTCAGCAGCGAAGGGCGGTGGCAGCCGTTTGCCGATCCGTCGGCCACGGCGGAAGTCGTCGACGGGGTTCGAGCCGATGCGGTGAGCCACACCGACACTGCGGAATTGGGGCCGGTCCTCGTGGGGTGGGAGATTTGGAAACGGCTGGGCATGCGGGAACTGTTGGCCGAGATGGGTTTCAATCGCAGTCAGAGTCAGGCTGCGGCGATTTCGGTGATCAACCGGTTGGCCGATCCGTCCAGCGAGCATAGTCTGCCCGACTGGTATCGGCGCACGGGGTTGCCGGAGTTGACGGGCAATCAACTGCGCGGGGCGGGTGACGACCGGTTTTACCGGGTCGGCGATCTGCTGTTGGCTCGTCAACGCGATATCGAGCGGCACCTGCGTGAGCGTCAACGCAGCCTTTTCAACCTGGAGCGGACGGTGCTGTTGTATGATCTGACCAACACACATTTCGAAGGGTTGTGCCAGCGAAACCCGAAGGCCAAACGCGGCGCAAACAAACAGAAGCGTAACGATTGTGCGCAGATTGTCGTCGGCATGGTGTTCGACCAGTTCGGTTTCGAGATGGCGCACAAGATTTTCGATGGCAACCTCAACTGTGGTTGTTATGTGTTGCGCACGGACGAACAGACGCTAAACGAGCATCAACTCTGGGAACTGTACGTCAGTCTGTCGCAGGCCGAGGACGGGTTCAAAGGGCTCAAGACCGATCTGGGATTGCGCCCCAATCGGCATCAAACAGAAGAACGCATCGATGCCCATGTGTTCATCTGTGTCCTGGCTTATCATCTGCTGCGGAACATTCTGTGGACGTTGGAACAGGAAGGAGACAACCGCAACTGGGAGACATTGAAGGGTGTTCTCCGCACGCACTGCTACACGACCATCTTGTTACCCACCCGTAGTGGGCAGACCCATCGGATCCGCAAAGCCGGGCAACCAGAGGAATGCCAGAAAGCCATTTACCGGCATCTGGGCATCGCATGGGACTGTCTGCCTTGCACTCGATCCGTAATCGGGACAGCCCCCGTACCGAATGAGGATCACGCCCGACGGGCGACTTTGTAGTGCCGCAAAAATCGAGGTGTTGATCCTCAATGACTTATGACGTGAAGTGCGAAACTTGGGCTAGGCGTGCTGTCGATCTCAGCGCGCACGAATTTCTCGCCGTAAGCCGCTCCGTCGAGATACACATCGCCCAGATGAAAGTGTTTACCGCCTTGCAGCCACCGGGTCTTGAAGCGTGCGCCCGAAGCGGTCACATGCTTGTCCGTCCCGAGCTTCAGGATATACGGGTTGTCCTGGCCGAAGACCTCGTTGGGGACATCGGCGCGCCATACGTTTTCACTCTCCGCGACCCAGTTAGTGATCCGCTCAGACCCCTTAATAACCGGCCGTTCGCCGGGATAGGCTTTATAGGTGATCCGTGCGGTTTCGGAGGTCCCCCCCCGCATGGGCCTGATCCACTCGCGATACGTTCCCGCGCGCACATGACAGGTATCGCCCGGCTGCATGATATCCGCCGCCTGTTGGACTCTCAAAAACGGCTGCTGCAGCGTACCGGGGTTCGTGAGTAGCCCGTTGGCGGCAACATAGAAATCCGTGGCCCCAAGCTGTCCTGCCATCATGGCCAGCCATATCGGTACGATAAGACTCCACCTCATCATACGCTCCACTTCTTACTCCCAGATCTGTAACCATGTCCTCATCAATGCGGCTGCTTGTCTGGATCTGCGTGCTGCAGGATGTGATCAATGTCCGCACCAACCTGGGGGCAGGGAGAGTCTGCTTTGCGTTTGAATCCGCCGAGGTTGGCCAGTCCGATGGGAGATTCCTTGCCGCACGGGTTAACGAAACCCGGATCCGCCGCCTCCGGGGCTGTTCCATCCGGATTCTTCCTCTTTGGGGTATAATAGTAGTCACCCACACTCGCCACTGTGGACTTATTTGTGGAGAAACTGCCTTGCGTGGCTACGAGCAGGTTGCTTCGCATCTCCGCCCCCCATACCGGATAGGTTGATTTCATGCCATCGCCGAGATAGAAGGTGTTGTTTTCAAAGGCGAGCCCTTTGGTGTTGTTGTGACTGCCGAACGGCTTCTCGTTGACACTCACATTATGGCGGATGACGCACTCCTGATTTGGTCCCCAACTCAAGATGAATCCACCGGCATTGTCATGACTGTAGTTGTACTGCATGATGGTGCCTTTCGACCACATATCCACATCGAATCCGCCTGCGTCGCTATTTTGGAAATGCGCATAGGCTTCATTGTACTGAAACACGCAATCGATGTTCTTGTTGGCGCCCCAGATTGACGCCGAGACCCCCGTGGGCTTGGCGTTCCCGGAATAGCCGCAGTGATGCACCACGTTATATTCGACAAGACCCTTGTAGGCCATCCGCATGATGATGCCGTCTCCAGAGGCGTAAGCGATCCGGTTCTTCCTGATCCGCAGGTTGGTAATGCAATCCGAGCTGTCTTCCAGGTTGTGCATGCCCTTTATCTTTGGAGGCATTGGTTTTTTCCACCCCCCTGTCGTGATGCCGCTGCGACCGGCGTACTCGATCCGGTTGCCTTCAACAAGAATGTCGTCCCACAGCGTTCCGTTTCCGGTGCCTAAATGAATGCCGCCCAGGTTCTTGTCGCCAGACCCGGCCGTGGTATTGCTGTCGTCGCTGGTGATGTGGTGCACGTAGCAATCGCGGATGTAGATGTGGCTGTGCTTCTCGCCGCTGTTGTCCCGAACCAGAATGCCATAACTCTTGGTTTTCGTCCCAAAGGCATTGGTGATTTCCAGGTTACCGACTTCGATCTGCCCGGCATCCTCAATCTGCAGCACTCCTATGTTGTCGCTGAGCCCATTGCCATCCAGAATCGGCAAAGCCCCTTCGCCAAAGGCATCCACGATCACCGGTCGTCCCGGCTCCCCGCCCCCCTTGATCAGGAGTTGGCCGGTAAATCGTTTACCCCGCTCCAGCAGCACGCGGTCTCCCGGGCCATAGGTTCTGCCGGACGCGGAAAGGAACTGTTCCTGGGTGGAGATCCGATAGTCCTCGGCGTGAATGGGGTTCACAAGTATCAGCAGGATCGCCAGCGCATAAGAGGCGCTTGCAAAACCTCCGGTTTGTGCAAGCGAAGGGTTCAGGGTTCGGGGTTCAGGAGGCATCTCCGGCCTGGGCCTGAACCCTGACATCCTGAACCCTGATTCCAGGCCCTTCCAAGGGTTTTGCAAGAGCCTCTCCAGGTAATGTTTTTTCACTTGCATCGCGTAGTCTCCAGAATTTCCACTCCTGTATTGTAGTCCAATTGCTGCGGTTCACCGGACTCAATCATCCGCTGCCGGGTCATCCCGGAGCAGGGCCATGCCGCAGGGCCGGCATCGGTCTGCCACGGACGGCGTTCCCAGTAGTAGCCACGGAACGGATCGCGGGTGCGGTTCATCCAATCCAGCAGCTTGTCGTGCAACCCAGATCGCGAACGCCCAGGTCATCCACCAGCACGATAATGACGTTTGGCCTTTCTGTTCTCACTTCACTTTCATCCCAATAGACGAACGAAGCTTCTTTGAATATGCCGCGCCTTACGCGTCGGCCGTCGGTTCGGTCGCGCGGGCGGCGGGGGACCTGACCGGTAATCCGAGTCGCTTGGCCGCCTCGGCAAACCCGGGAATCTGCTCGCCGTAGCGGCAGACCAACTTCTTGAGCGCCGCGCGCTGGCGCAACGACAGGACCCGTTTGAGACTGTATTGCTTGGTGAGGCTGTCACAAAATGCGTGGTCGTCAAAGACCATTTTGCCGCGCTTGGTCGGCTCGCGCCAGACGGTCACCGATGCCATCATCTCCACCAACGGCCCGCTCTCATTGTCTTCCTCGACCACGACGTCGGCATCGGGGATGCCCAAATCGCTCTTGACCTGCCCAAAGTCTGGAAATTGCGCGGCGTTCCGTATGATGATCCGGGTGAGCGCCCCGAGCTGGTTCTCCGAGAGCTTTCGCCCGATGTGGGTTTGATCGTGCAGCGAATCAACAAAGCGTCTCTGGTCGTCGCTCAGTTCGATCCCCTGCAACAAGGCAAATCGCTTGTCCGACTCCTCGTGCGACGGTGCGGCGTTATCCGACGCCACCAGACTCGCGAACCCCAGCCGTGTCAGTTCGGCTTCCGCGCCGGAAACCTGGTCGCGGTAACGCACCGCGATGCGCGCCAAGGCTTCCAACTGCTTGTCCGAGATCGGTTTCTCGCCCTCTTCGTCCTGCTTGCGAACCGACACCACGAACTGCTCGTCGCTGTATTTGCGCTTGCCCATCTTCACCTCTGGGCCCCACGCGGAAACCCCGGAGAGGAGGGCAAAAATGGCCTGGACCTGCTGCCGGTCGGCTGGCGGCTCTTTGGCATTCGCCATCCACCCACGAAACCGCGTGTAAAAGGAATCCAACATCTCCGTCCATTGGACCCCGCCGGATTCGATCTGGTCAAGCGACTCCTCCATGGAAGCCGTGAATCCGACGTCAAACAGGTCGCTCAGCTTGGCAACAAGCAGGTCATTGACCTGCAGGCCGAGGTCGCTCGGAATGAGCATCCGTTTCTCACGGGAAACGTACGTGCGCGCATCCAGGGTCTCGATGATGGATGCGTAGGTGCTTGGACGTCCCACGCCATTGGCCTCGAGCGCCTTCACCAGCGCCGCCTCGGTAAAACGGGGCGGCGGTTTGGTCTCTTTGCGGTCACTGAGCCACTCGATGAGCGAGATCGGCTCGCCGATCTCGAGCGGCGGCAGCCGGTCGACCTCATCCGCCGTCGCGGCATCGTCGCCTTCCGCCTCGTGCGTCTTGCGGATGTCGAGTTCCATCACTTTCAGAAAACCGGGGAACTGAACTTCCGAGGCTGATGCCGTCAGTTCGTACCGGTGCGGCTGCTCGGGCGGCGGCTCCGACACCACCACGGCGGTGCGCTGCTCGATCCGTGCGGATGCCATCTGGCTAGCGAGAAAGCGCCTCCAGATCAGGTCGTAAAGCCGGAGCGCGGGCGCGTCCAGAATTCCCCTGAGGCTCTGCGGCGTCCGGGTGACGTCCGTCGGCCGAATCGCCTCATGCGCCTCCTGCGCGCCCGCCCGGCTCTTGAAGAGGTTGGGGGTATCGGGATAGAACGGTTCGCCGTATTCCGAACGGATGAAGTCCCGCGCCGCCGCCTGCGCGTCGCGGGAAATCGCGACCGAGTCGGTGCGCATGTAGGTAATCAAGCCGACGGTCCCCTCGCCCTTCTCCAAATCCACGCCTTCGTACAGCTTCTGCGCCAGGCCCATCGTCCGGCTCGGTGAGAAACTGCAAACGCTCGACGCCGCCTGTTGCAGCGTGCTGGTGGTGAACGGCGGCAGCGCCCGTCGCGTCAACGGTCGCGTGCGGATATCGCCCACCCGCAACCGTCGCCCTTCGAGATCGGCCAACGCCGCTGATGCCGCCGCCTCGCTGCGGATATCGGCCTTCTCGCCGTCGATCCTGGCCAGCTTGATCACAAACGGGTCTGCGACGGCGGTCTCTTTGCGCACCCGCGCCGCCAGGATCCAGTAAGATTCGGATACAAACGCCCGAATCGCGCGCTCCCGTTCGGACACGAGGCGGAGCGCCACCGATTGCACCCGCCCTGCACTGAGACCCTTTCGGACCTGACGCCAGAGTAACGGGCTCACCATGTATCCGACGATCCGGTCCAGGACCCGCCGCGCCTGCTGCGCATCGACCCGGTTCATGTTGATCGTCCCCGGATTCTCGATCGCCGCGCGCACCGCACGCGGCGTAATCTCATTGTATTGGACGCGGTAGAACGGCTTGTCCTTGGCGCTCGCCGCCAGGACTTCCTGCAGGTGCCAGGCGATCGCCTCCCCCTCCCGATCCGGATCGGGCGCCAGATAGATCGCGTCGCATTCCTTAACTGCTTTGCGCAGTTCGCTGACCACCTTGGCTTTGTTCTTGGACAGCACGTATTTCGGGGCGAAGCCATGCTCGATATCGACGCCGATCGTCCGATCCGGCAGATCGCGGATGTGGCCTACAGACGATTTCACGTCGAATCCGGAACCCAGAATTTTGCCGATCGTCTTCGCCTTGGTCGGCGATTCCACAATGATCAAATGCTTGGCCATGTCTCTGACTATCCTTTCTCTCTCACCGTTCGCGCGCCTGTTCCCGTTCAATCCGTTTCACCATGCCGCCGGGCAGCAGGTGCAGCATCCGTCGCAATTGCAGCCCCACCAACAGGGCGTTCACCCGACCGGCGGCCAACCCGCTCGACCGTATCAAGAAATCAACATGCCGCTCTTCATCAAGCAGGCCCATCACGCGGCGCTCGTCTTCCGTCAGCACCGGCTGCGGGGCCCGCGCTTCGGCCGCAGGCGCCTCGGACGGCGGGTGCGCCGCGTTCAATGCGTTCCGCCGCATGGGACGGGGCAACAGCTCCTGCAGCTCATCAGCCACGTCATCGGCACACGTCACCAGCCGCGCGCCTTCGCGCAACAGCCGGTTGCATCCCGCCGCATGGGCTGAATCGACCCGCCCGGGCACAGCCATCACCGTCCGGTTCTGGTCGAGCGCCTGCCCGACCGTAATCATCGTGCCGCTGTTGAGCGGCGCCTCGACCACCACCACACCCCGGCTCAACCCGCTGACGATGCGGTTGCGCATCGGAAACGTCTGCCGGTCGGGCTGGCGCCCGAACGGATACTCGCTCACCAGCGCGCCGCCCGCCGCGGCCAGCTCACGCGCCAGCCCCTCGTTCTCCTTGGGGAAGATACAGTCGAGCGCCCCGCCGAGCACCGCCACCGTCACCCCTTTGGCCTGGAGTGCGCCGCGGTGCGCTTCGGTGTCGATCCCCCGGGCCAACCCGCTGACCACGACGTAACCCGCCGCAGCCAACTGAAAACCGAACCGCCGCGCCGTCTCTCGCCCGTAAACCGTCGCCTGGCGCGTGCCGATCACCGCCACGCCGGTTCCCGACAGAGCCGCCGGGTCACCGGCCACGTACAGCACCAGCGACGGGTCCGCGATCTCCCTGAGCACCGCAGGATACGCCGCATCGGCCCACGTGACAAGCTTAACATTCAGCCGCTCGGCGCGCGCCAGCTCATCGTCAAACCGCGTCGTGCGGAAGTCCCGGTAGAAACCGGCCGCGCGGTCAGGCCCAATTCCGTACACGCGCGAGAGGTCGCTTTCCGAGGCGTCAAAGATGGCGGCGACCGAACCGAACGCCTCTTGCATCCGCTTCACCGTCACCGCGCCGATCCCCGGCACCCGATTCAAGGCGATCAAAGCCTCCCGCTCGTTCACGCCACCTCCCCCGTCACGTCGCCAGCGGCTTATTGCCGCGAAGCTGGATGTGCAGCTCGCGGAGTTGCTTCTCCGTCACATCCGACGGCGCGTCCATCATCAGATCCTGCGCCCGCTGGTTCATCGGGAAGGCGATCACCTCGCGGATGTTGTCCGCGCCCGCCAGCAGCATCACCATGCGGTCAACACCGGGGGCGATCCCGCCGTGGGGCGGCGCGCCGTATTTGAACGCGTTGAGCAGACACGAGAACTTGCTCTCCACGACTTCGGGGCCGTAGCCCGCGAGCGCGAAGGCCTTGTACATGATGTCGGGACGGTGGTTGCGGATCGCCCCGCTGGAAAGCTCGATGCCGTTGCACACCACATCGTACTGGTACGCCAGGATGTCGAGCGGATCTTGCGTCTCCAACGCCTCCATCCCGCCCTGCGGCATCGAAAACGGGTTATGGGAAAAGGCCGTCGCGCCCGTCTCGGGGTCTTTCTCAAACATCGGAAAATCGACGATCCAGCAAAACATGAAGACGTTCAGATCAATCAGCCCCAGATCGCGTCCGAGCTTCGCCCGGATATCCCCTCCGATTTTCGCGGCTTTTCCCGGCTCGTCACAGACAAAGAACGTCACGTCGCCGTCCGCCATGCCTCCCGCCGTCGCCAGCGCTTCCAACTCTGCGGGCGTGAGGAACTTCTGGATCGGCCCCTTGATCGTGGCGCCATCCCAGATCAAATAGGCCAATCCCTTGGATCCGATACCCTTCGCGTATTCGAGCAGCTTGTCAAAAAAGCTGCGGGGCTTGTCCTTGATCCCTTTGACCGGGATCGCCCGGACAGCCGCTCCCCCCTTCACCGCCGCCGAAAAGGCGTTGAACCCCGAATCTTTGAAGATCGCCGAGACATCTACCATTTCGATCGGGATGCGCAGGTCCGGTTTGTCACTGCCGTATTTGAGCATCGCCTCGCGATACGGAATACGCCGCCACGGCGTAGCATCCACCTGCTTTTTGGAAAACGTGGTGAAGGTGCTGTGGAGGACGTCTTCAACCACCGCGAAAACATCATCTTGTGTGACATACGACATTTCCAGGTCGAGCTGGTAGAATTCGCCGGGCGAACGGTCGGCCCGCGCGTCCTCGTCGCGGAAACACGGCGCAATTTGAAAATAACGGTCGAACCCGGCAACCATGAAAAGCTGCTTGAAGAGCTGGGGCGCCTGCGGCAAGGCGTAGAACTTGCCGGCGTGGACTCGGCTCGGAACCAGATAATCACGCGCCCCCTCGGGCGAACTGCAGGTGAGGATCGGCGTCTGGTACTCGTTGAACCCTTTTTCCGTCATCACGCGCCGCAGGTGCGCGATCACGCGCGACCGCAGGACGATGTTGGCATGGAGCGACTCCCGGCGCAGGTCGAGGAAGCGGTACTTCAGCCTCAACTCCTCGGCGCAGTCTTCATCTCCGGCCAGATAGATGGGGGTCTGCTCGGCCGCCGATTCGACGGTGCAGGCATCGGCCACCACTTCGACCGTGCCGGTCGGCAGATCGGGGTTGACGGTCTCCGGCTCGCGCAACGTCACGACACCCTCGACCGTGACAACGCTCTCCAGGCGAAGCCGGGTCATCTCCTCAAAAAAAGACCGGCTAGGATGCACCACGATCTGCGTCAGGCCATAATGGTCGCGCAGGTCGATGAACAGGATCCCGCCATGATCGCGCTTCCGATAAACCCATCCGGAAAGCCTGACCGTCTGCCCCGCATGCGTCTCACGCAATTCGTTACATGTGTGTGATCGATAGATGTGCATAGTCGATGAGTCCCCTGAGAAAAAGGAGGGCATTATAGCACGACGACGCCCGGACGGACACTGAAAATGTGCGGGTGCGATTCTCCAAACCTCCTCAAAGCGGTGTCGCGCGGAATACCGCTTGCCCCCGCACTCCAAAATG
>CAZOJL010000097.1:0-13317 GCA_964580075.1 uncultured Akkermansia sp.
CCTTTGAAGTATTTCTTGCCTGGATACTTTTGTGGTACGCGCACGGCATCCAGATTGAAGACATAGTCGTCCGTCTTCGTAAACCAAATGATGGTTTCGTATCGTCCAGAAAACCGGCGTTCGCAATGAAGCCCATGCTCAAAATGCCAGATAATTCGATTCCGCATACGGAGGCCTAGTCCGGAGAAAATCGGATATAGAACGGCATCCAGTGGAACGATTGAACCATTGTCTACGTAGTTGCCAACCTGCCAGCAAATGCTGCCTTTTGGGGAGAGAACTCGCACGCATTCCGCAATGACCTGCGCCTGCTGGCGCAAGTACACGTCCAAATGAATTCGCTTTTCGTATTCCTTTCCTAAATTGTAGGGTGGCGAGGTCACGACAAGCTGCACTGATTTCGCAGGGATGTCCATCAAAAGATCGAGACAGTTGCCCGAAAAGACTACCGCTCGCTCCGTAATGGCAAAATTGGTTGCAATTATGTTGTTCTGGCCAAACATGTTGAAACCATATCACATTTTTGCGCGTTGTTCAAATCGTAAGGTTTTGTTGACAGCAATTCTCAATATGGAGATGTAACCATCGGCGTCGGGGTCGGGGTCGGTATCGGTATCGACAAAACAAAGGGTTTTCGACCCCGATACCGATACCGACCCCGACCCCGAAGACTCCATCACGCTCATATTTAGAATTGCTGTTTTGTTGACAAGTGGGTCAAGTGAGCAATCATCCGTGCTGTGAAGACAGGAGTTTGAAGTAGTGGGCCCGCTCGAATCCATCGGCGTCGCCGAGTATCCGCTCGCGCATGGCTCCGCGGAAGGCCGTGATGTCCGCATGGCCCTTGTGGCTCATCCAGGTTTCGAGACCGGTCAGCATGTCGCCGATCACGCGGCCATGATTGTCATTGTGGTAAAGCGCCGAACAGAGGTAGACGGCGTTGGCTCCCGCGAGCAGGCCCTTGATAACGCTCGCGCAGGTGTGGACCCCGCCGCTGATCGCGATGTCGCGCCGCACCAGATCGCGCAGGATCGCCACCCAGCGCAGCGGGAGGAGAAGATCCTGTTCGCGGGAGAGGTTCACCTCGTAGACCAGCGACTCGTTGTCGATATCGATATCGGGCTGAATGAAACGGTTGAAGAGCACCATGCCGTTGATTCCGGCCCGGTCGAGTTGCCGGGCGAAGGCCAGTGTGTTCGTGTAATAGGGTGAGAGTTTGATCGTGATCGGAAGCTTCACCTCGGCCCTGACAGCCTGCACGAGCGCGAGATGACGTGCCTCCACGGCGTTGGACGATTCGTCCGGGCTTTGCGGAATGTCGTACACGTTCAATTCGAGCGCGTCAGCACCGGCCGCCTCGATCTTGCGGGCAAATGTGACCCAGTTGGCGGACGCGATGCAGTTGATGGAGGCGATCACCGGGATCGTGACAGCCTTCCGGATCGCGCGGATGGTGTCGACGTATTTCTCCGGGCCGAGGCGCATCCCCATGTCGGCGCCGAGATAGTCGAGGGCGGCACCCGTGCCGTAGGCGGCGAGGGCCTCGTCCATCTGCTCCGTTTCAGCGCGAATCTGCTCTTCGAAGATCGAACGGACGACAACCGCTCCGGCGCCGGCGGCCGCCAGATCTTTAACGCCGTCGACCGAGCTGGTGAGCGGACAACTGCTGACAATCAGGGGGTTTTTGAGTTCGATTCCGAGGTAAGCGGTTTTCAGGTTCATAAATTCTTTCTGCAGAGAGACGTTCACTCAACGGACAACACGGGCGGAACCGCCGCCCATCAGTTTCTCGACTTCATCCTTGGACGCCATCGAGGTGTCCCCCGGCGTGGTCATGGCCAGCGCGCCATGAGCGGCGCCGTAGCGAACTGCTTTGTCGGCGTCGTTACACGCGAGAAAGCCATAGATCAAGCCTGAGGCGAAGCTGTCACCGCCGCCGACGCGGTCGAGGACCCACAGATCCGGCATGTGCGGCGCTTCAAAGAAGGCGCCGTCGCACCAGCAGACGGCGCCCCAGTCGTTGACCGAGGCCGATTTGACCGTGCGCAGGGTGGTGGCGCACGCTTTGAAATTCGGAAATTGGGCGACCGTCTTTTCGATCATCCGTTTGAACGAGGTGATCTCCAGCGAGGACAGGTTCTCGTCCACGCCCTCGACGGCGACGCCGAGACAGGCGGTGTAGTCCTCCTCGTTGCCGATCATGACGTCCACAAACGGCGCGAGGCGGCGGTTGACCTCCTGACACGTGGGCAGACCCCCGAACGACTTCCAGAGCGAAGGGCGGTAGTTCAGATCGTAGGAGACGACCGTGCCGTGGCGGCGTGCCGTGGCCATCGCCTCCTCGATCACCAGCGGCGTGGTCTCGGAGAGCGCCGCATAGATCCCGCCGGTGTGAAACCAGCGGACACCGAGGGTGCCGAAAATGTATTCCCAGTCGATGTCGCCGGGCTTGAGCTGCCCGGCGGCGCTGTGACCGCGGTCGGGAATGCCAAGTGCGCCGCGGACACCGTAGCCGCGCTCGGTGAAGTTGAGGCCGACGCGGGTTTTGCGGCCGATCCCGTCGAACGCCGACCACGTGATGAGCGACACGTCCACCCCGCCCTGCATGATGAAGTCTTCCACCAGCCGACCGATGTCATTCTCCGGAAAGGCCGTGACGATCGCCGTCCGTAGGCCAAAGCATTTGCGCAGGCCTCGGGCGACGTTGTATTCGCCGCCGCCCTCCCAGGCGGTAAAGGTGCGGGCTGTCCTGATCCGGAGTTCGCCAGGATCGAGGCGCAACATCACCTCGCCCAGCGAGAGCTCGTCGAAGCGGCAGGATCCGGCGGGTTTGATCGACAGTGCGGACATGGGAAGTCTCTCCTCTCGAGGGCTCATGCGTCAGCCCGTGGACGAGGAGTTTACCCCCAACCCTGAGCAAACTACAAGGCAAGATTTATCACCCACGTGTGAAGCCTCACCAAAATGGCCAAACGCCTCAACGCGCCTACACCACCGCATCGGGCTCCAGACGCGGGGCATGGGCGAGGAGGTAGACTTCGGCTTCGTCCGACCACAGGCCGTTGTGACGGTCGCAGATCTCCGCGAGCGCGGCAAAGAAGGGGCTCTTTTGGCCTGCCGCGCCAAAATCGGCGATGGCGGTCATCGGCATGGAGACATGCGTATAGACCAGACGCTTGCCGCCGGGAATCTTGACCAGATCGATGGTCGCCTGCGCGGCCGAGTCAAGCCCGCCGACATGGGTCACCATGACCGACGGGTTCACGCGTCCTTGCGATGAGAGGGTGAGCGCATCGTGCAGGTCATCGGTGTTGCCGCCTGACGAACCGACGACATGGTGCCCCATGTAGTGGACGTCGTAAAAATTGATCGGCGCCTTAAAGTCGGGTTTTGACGGTCCCGCAAAGAAATTCAAGCACCCGTTGTAGCCGAGGAGCGCCGAGGCCTGTTCGCAGAGCGGGGCGACGGGGGCAAAAACGAAGATATCGTCAAAGCCCTTGCCCTGCGTAAGCGCGCGCATCTCGGCAACGGGATCGGCCGCGCTGGCGGTGTTAAAATAATGGAGGGTGATGCCGATCTCCCGCGCCTGGGCGGGCTTGAAAATCGACGCGGCCCGGTCGAGGCGGGACTGATCGATATCGGTGACAACCAAGATCGCCGGCCGGTTGGCGCCGTGGAGCGCGAGATCGATGGCGCTGAGGCCCATCGGACCCGCCCCGGCGAGGATCGCCATGCTGCCGCCCTCGCGAATTCCCTGCTGGTGGGCATAGTCACCGGGTTTGAAATGATAGTTGGTCTTGATACCGCCGATAATACAGCAGACGGGTTCGGCCAGCGAGGCTTTGAAGTAGGAGGCGCCGTCGTAATCAAGCAGGCAATCCAATTCCATGACCTCTCGCGGAATCACGATGCGGGTCGCCTGGCCGCCGATGAAGGGAAACGAGTAGCCCGGTGCCATGTATTCCCTGCCGGGGATGTTCAACTGCGGCTGGATGCTGTATTTCCGGCCGGCCTTAAAACGCCCCTGCCACTTCTGGCCGACCTGGAGCAGGCGACCGCAGAATTCGTGACCAATGATGATCGGGTTGGTTGCGACATCGTTGGGGACCCGTTTATGGTCGGGTCCCTGAGCAGCGGCCTTGTGATCCGACATGCAAATGCTGTTGGAGACGATGTCAGCCAGGATGGCGTCATCGCCGATTTCGGGGAGATCGAACCGTTCCAGACGGAGGTCATTCTTACCGTAAAGCCGCAATGCAAGGGTCTTCATCACAATCCTCTGTGGGGTTGGAACTGGTTATTAGGCTTGAGTTGTTGAACGAAATCGTCAATTATGATGAATTCTATCGAAGGCAGCAAGGGAAAACCATGTTTACGATACTTATTGCGGTCGCAGTCGGGTTAATGGCGGGTGCCGGTTTGGGTTTCAGTCACACGTCAGGGCCTGCCTGGAGCGTCCTGTGGGGCGTGCTCACCGCGCTGGCGGTTCAGGCGGCGGCCGGCTTCTGGTTGAAGCGGAAGGTCGAGGCCGGGATGCAGGGGATCCAGGAAATTCTGCTCACGGGGCAGAAGCGCCTGCAGGTTAAAGTCAATCAGTGGCAGTTGCGCCCTCCTGGGAGTCCGAAGCAGGCACAAATCGAAATCGAGCGCGAGCAGCGGAAGTCGATCGAACAGGCGCTTGAGGCGTCGAAGGGCCTCGAGCGCTGGTGCCGATGGAGTCCGTTGCTCGGCAAACAGATTACGACCTTGCGGATGCAACTCTATTACCAGACCAAGGATTTCAAGAAGGTGGACGAGCTCCTGCCGCGCTGTCTGCTCTTTGAGCCCATGACGGCCGCGATGAAACTGGCCCGGATGTATCAGCTCAAGGATCCGGGGTTGGAAGCTTTTTTTGAGAAGCAGCTCAAACGGAGCCAGCGGTTCGGGCGGGGGGCTGACACGGCGATCTTGTACGCCGCCTATTCCTGGATGCTGGTGCAAAGGGGGGCGGTCGAAGCCGCACATAAAATTCTCATTCGCGGGTGCGAGAAGGCCGAGAACGAGACCCTGAAGCGCAATCGCGACCTCCTGGCAAACAACAAGATCAACCACTTCAACAATGCCGGGTTGGGTGATCTCTGGTACGCGCTCTGCCTGGAAGAACCCAAGGTCAAGACCCAGCGTCAGCGGTTTGCCGGCTCACGGCCATTCTGACCCTGATCCGCGCGCAATCCGTCGTTCTCCGGGCGAATCACGGTTTTTCCGTGACGATAAAGAAACAGGATGCACAGGATTTTCGAGGCCCGACGGAACACTAAAACCTTCTTCAACTTCCCGCCCGCACCGCCTCCTCCCGCTCCCGGAAATACCGGGCTGTCTGACCGACCAGGTGATCGAGCAGCGCCGGGTCGGGCGTGCCGTTCATGGCAGGGTAGGGGTCTCCGCCGGGGCCGAGCGGCTCGGGCGTGACAAAGCACCCGGGCTGGTTGTAGCCGATGCAGTAGAGCGCCATGATCAGCAAAATCATCTTCTTCAGATGTTCGACGACATACTTGAAATTCGCCCACGAGACATCCGGCGGGACCAGGTGGTCGAGACCCGGCACCCAGCCGCCGAGTGCGAGCATCTGCTCGGCGCGGTCGAGCTCACGGTGCATCTCCGACTTCCCCTTGGCCAGGGCGCTCTTGTCGAGCCCGCCCATGATGCCGAGCTTCGGGTACTGTTTGCGGTACGCCACGACGTCGTTGCCAGCCTGGACCTCAAACGGCATGTAGGCATTAACCCCATGGCGCATCATGACGGGGACGAGCTCGTCCACCATGCCATCCGAGTCCACGGAGAGGATCGGAATCTTATGCCGTGCGGCGAAGGCGGCCATGCGATCGTATTCCGGCATCATAAACTCCTCGATCATAGCCATGGAGATCAGGGAGCCCTGCTTGCCCGACATATCCTCCCAAATGTGGATGTGATCGACCTGGATGTGTTTGACGATCTCCTCATACAACGCCAGCCAGAGGTCGGTGTAGGTGCGCATGATGTCGCGGACGAGTTCCGGTTCGTCGTAGAACGTCATGAGGATCTCCTCGGCGCCCATCATGTCGCGCGCCGTGCCGAACATCCCCCACGGAAAGCAACCGAGTTGAACCGGCGCATCGATCATGGCCATGTTGGTGACGAACTGTTTCAGGTCCGTCAGACGTTCTGCGACACGGGGTTGGAGGCGATCCTCTTTGTATTTGGCCCAGTCCGCCGGCGTCTTGATCGGGTAGCTCATGAACTCCGGCATGGACCCGCCGTCGCGGCGGTTGCGCACGACCATGCCGCGCCAGTCCAGGCTGATCACGAACTCTTCCGTCTCCTCAATCACTTTCGGATCAAAGCCGGGGAGCGGCCCCATGTGCGCCGGCGCGCCATGGAAGAACGGCTCAAAGCCGAAATAGCTCCAGGTGTCCAGGTCGGCGATGCCGGACTCCTTCTTCCAGCGTTCGGTCGTCTCGCCCCACGGCGCGAAACCGAGCCACGCTGAGAATGGCGCCCGGTCGGTTTTCTCACAGAGTAAGGTTTTGATGATACGTTCTTTGTTGGTCATGTGTTCTCTCCTTCTTATTGTTCAGAGTTCAGCCCTGCGCGCAAGCGCTCAAGGTCAGTGCGTCGGTGGCGCGATTGATCGCCACCTTCACGAAGCAGCGGCCGTTGCGGCGGATCACGGCGGCGATCTCGCCGCCTTCCACCTTCGGTGTGGCGTCTTCCGGGAAGGGTCCCATCCGCACGGCTTTCACGTGCACCGGTGTGGGCGTACGGAAGTCCAGTCGCAGAGCTTTCTTGGGGCGTAGCGCGGCCGGTGACGCGGATCGCGGCGGCCGCCGTGCGGAGCGGAACCTTGTCGGCCAATGACCAGGCCGGCGGTATGCGAATCGCGCACCACGGGCTTGACCTCCACGCTCGGTTGGTTTCCCAGCACGGCGGCGAGGTCGAGCGACAGCCCGCGGACGGGCATTTCAGGTTCGGACAGCACGGCTATTCTCATGCCTTACTCCTTCCACAAACCGTGCGCGGCAAGCAACTCATCGAGCATGGGGTCAATGATCTCCGCGTCGCCGACCAGCGGATGGTTGAGCAGTGCCTGCTTGAGCAGACGCCGGTCATGTGTCATCGCCGCTTCGACCGTCAGGACCTCGTAGGCCTTCACGGCATGAACTAACCCGCGGAAGGCCAGCGGAATCGGGCCGACCGGGATCGGGGTTGCGCCATTCCTGCCGATCCGGCAAACGACTTCAACGACTTCGTCAGCCTCGAT
Organism: uncultured Akkermansia sp.; assembly: GCA_964580075.1. Taxonomy (GTDB): domain Bacteria; phylum Verrucomicrobiota; class Kiritimatiellia; order RFP12; family JAAYNR01; genus VGWG01. Next base: position 7,280 of record CAZOJL010000097.1, read on the forward strand.
TCCATCCACCGTACCGTGGTTCGGCACGCTGATGGCCAGTTCCTCGCCGGTGTCGTTGTAAATCGCGTCCATGGCCGCAAACGTTACGGCCGAATACCCGCCGCCGCCCCGCTTGCAGAGCGTCTCCGGCTTCTGATCCGCCCCGGGCGCCGCCGCTTCGGCAAAGACCGCCTTTTCGAGTTCCATGATCTGTTGCGCTCGGGTCTTCTCCTGGGCCTGCAGCTTCTTTACCAGCCTGCCACGCCTGAAGTAGTAGTCGAGGTAGCCGATGGGAATCGCGCCGATCTCTACCGCAAACTGGTTGAGCGCATCCGCATCCTTGCCGTGGCGCGACGCCTGGGCGGCCATGCGCTCGATAATCTTGCCGATCACATCCTTCCCGCCGCTGACGATGCGGTGAATGAATCCGAGGTGGTTCAAGCCCACGCAGTAGGCATGCAACCCCGGGTAATCTGCGCCGAAGTCCTTCTTGATTTCCTCGATGATCAGGGGGATGCCCGAGCAGAGGCCGAGAATCCGCGCACCCGTATGACGCGTGACCGCTTCGGTCACAATTCCGCTGGGATTTGTGTAGTTCAGGATGAACGCCTGCGGCGCCACCCGCTCAACCGCCCGGGCAATCTCCAGCATGGCGGGGATGGTCCGCAGGGCCTTGAACATGCCGCCGGGCCCGGTCGTTTCCTGACCGAGAATCCCGTACTTGAGCGGGATGCTCTCGTCCAGCCAGCGCGCATGCATGCCGCCCACGCGAATCTGCGTAATGACGAAATCCGTGCCTTCAAGGGCCTCCTCGAGTCGCGTGCAGGTCTTCACGGCAATGGGCCGCCCATGACGGCGAACCATGCGCCCGGCAAGCCCGGCCATAACGCCGAGTCGCTCCGCATGGATATCGAACAGGCGGAACTCCGCCACGGGGAGCCGCGCCGGGTCGAGCCCCAGAAAGCCATCCATGAGTTCAGGCGTGTACGAACTGCCGGCGCCGATGATTGCAACGGTAATCGATCTATTCACGCATTGCCTCCTGGTCGATCAGAATGAGCGCGTTCCCGCACTCGAATATGAAACTCGCCGGCCACGCCGGATCGAACCCCCGGCACGCATTCAGCCGTTTCACAGCGTCGCGCTTCCCCGCGCCATGAATCAGGAGCGCCACCTGGCGCGACAAACTGCGAATCGATCCCAGCCCGATCGAGACGCCATGCGTGGGCACCTCCTGGAGTCCTTTGAAATCCGGAAAGGTGCCCAGGTTATCGCGACGGGTCGTTTCGGCCAGCGGCACAATGCGACTGACGCTATCCAAGGCACTCCCCGGCGCATTGAAGGCAACATGCCCGTCGGAGGCACCGGTGGCGGTGATGAAGAAGTCGAGCCCCCCCGCTCCCTTCAGGCGCTCATCATAGGCGTGCGGTCGGGCAGGATCAGGAAACCAGATGTGATCCGGCGCAAGGCGACAGGCCGGCGGCACCCCCTGGTTGATCGCGCCGGCGATGTCCACGTTGGCCGCGCGCCAGCAACTGTAGTGCGCGCCGGACGGGCAGTGCCCGAATCCGTCGCCGGCGGGCACCACGTAGTCGTCCATCATCGCGAGCACGACGCCGGAGAGATCGACCCCATCCGCCGCAGCCTTCCGGCCGATCGCCCGGTACGTCGGCATAGGCGTGCGCCCCGTGGGACAGCCCAGCAGATAGGCGCGACCGGCCGACCGCGCCGCCTGCACCCCGTCAAGGATAACCTGGGCGACATAGGCGCCCATCGCGTTCGGCGAACCGAACACCAGAGCGGGCCGCGCCGAATCACCCTGGCCGATGGTCACTTTCCCCGCCGGCGCCACCCGTACCTGCGCATCTGACGTTCCGTCAGTCATGACAAACTCCCTGGAAGAAGCGCGTCGGCGCACAGCCGCCGGCATGAGCGGCCATAATGACGGCGCCGATCGCCGGCGACTTCCCGGGTCGCCTGATCCGGGCGCCGGGGCAATCCCGCAGCACACCCTCAACAATCCGCTTTAGGAACCATTCCGGCGCCGACAGTAGACGCCCGCCGCCGAAGACAACATCCGGGCTCGAAGACCCGGTCTTGCGGACGATCGTTACGGCCGTGCAAACATAGTCGGCAATGGCGCGCTCGACAATGAACTGCGCAGCGGAGTCACCCGCGTCCGCAACCCGCAGCACGGCAGGCAGGATCGCCGCCAGTTGTGGATGGGAGTACTTCCGGAGGAACACGATTTTCCCGTAGTCCTTTTCCTCAGGATGATCCAGACAGGCGAGGATGGCCTCCTTGAGCGGCGACACCGCGACGCGGCCGTCAATCATGCGGGCGACCAGCGTGAGAGCCTCCAGTCGCAGATCATAGAAGCGGCCGGCATCAAGGTTGTCGAAAGGACGCTCCTCGCCGTAGGCGCTTCGATAAGCCGCGGTGAACCCGGTCCCGTGCTGAACAATCGCAGCCGCGGGCGCAGGCGTCGCCCCCCAGAGCGCGGCAATGCCATCGTTCACGAGAATGAAGCGCTCGGGCGCGACGGCCAGCATACGCGACAAGACCCCGTGCTGCCTGATGGTTTCTTCGGGGAAATCCACGCCGTTGAGCCCCAGTCCCAGCCATGCAATGGCATCGGGACGAGCGCCGGCGAGTTCGCACAGATTGTCACGAACCGATTGAAGAACCGCGCAGGACTCGGCCGAGGGCACACCGACGATGGAGGAGGGGCCCGCCTTGCACTCGGCGAGAATCGTCCCGGTCTCGTCGGCCAACGCACCGATGGTCTTGGTGCCGCCACCGTCGATGCCCATGTACAGTCTGTGTAAGGGTTGCTTGATCATATTGTCGGCCTAGACTTCAAATGCTTCAAGATCGCCAGGCAGTTGATCGCGCTCTCCCAGGGGCGGCAGCGCGTGCCTTGCGGATGGCCGTCGGCATAGTACTCAACCCAGGCGCCGGTGGGGTCGAGCAGGTCGAGGGTGCGGCGCGCCAGCGCGCCGGCCTGCGGGTGCCGGATGCGGTCCATGCCGAGCAGCAGGAAGCCGTAGTCGTAGCCGACCGTCCGGCCGCCGGTTTCGCCTGCCTGACTGGGGAGACGCCCAGTGGCGCTCCACGATTGCGCCATGGCAGCGATCTCGCGCTCGACATCCGTGCTGGCGAGCGGGCCGTCGCCGATGAACGTGGGCGTCAGCGCAGACGAGGCGATCCGATAGCGGCGGGGGACGCTGGGCGGCAGGGGGCCCTTGCCAATGCAAGCCGGGCACTGATACCGGCCATTGGCGTCGCGCTCGGACCAGAGGCTGCCGCCGAGTTCCGTGCAACGGCAGCGCTCGCAGACGCCCTGACGGAACCGCGGCGTCAGGGGCGCGCGGGACGGGTCGTTGGCCGTGAGGCGGCCGTCCACCATGAAATGACCATGGAAGGCGGCCTCTGCGGCACCGAGCGCCGCCAGGATCTGATCGCGGCGGCGCGGCGCCCAGCGGCCGCGCCGGGTGACCCAGTTGGCGAAAGCGCGGGTGGAGGCGCAGAAGAGCAGGGTGGCCTCCGCGGAATGATCGCAGAGGCGTTCGCGCGGGAACATGCCGCCGGCCACGTAGGTCTCGTCGCCATTGAAGGGGAGCGCGCCGTCCACCAGGATGTCGAGCTGCTGGTCAATGGCCCACTCGAACATGGGTTGCAGCCGCTCGATGAGGGAGTCGTCACCGGTGGCGGCGAGCCAGTCCGTGGCTTGCCGCACCAGGTAGCCGGTGATCTCGCTGCGGTCCTCCTCGTGGATGTGGAAGGGACGGGTAAAGCCGATCGGCTGGGCGTTGTGGATGGCGCCCTCGACCTGGAAGACGCGCCAGTATCCTTCCAGGATGGCGCGTGCGGCTTCATGCAGCCCCATCTCCAGCAGGCCGCGGAAGACGCCGTACTGATCGCGCACGTAAGCCATGCGATAGTTGTGGCCGGCGAGGACGCTGCCGGTCAGCCCCTGTTGGGCCAGGATCTGCACGGCGGTGCTGTCCACCATCCAGGTCAGGCGCGTCGGATCGAGTTCGCCCGCGGCCGGCAGGGGATGCATGGGGGCCAGGAGTTCGGCCCAATGACGCCGCGTCCGATCCAGCAGGCCATTCCAGCCTGCGGTGGCTGCCCATTCGCTGGCCTGCGTCGCTTCCTGCAAAGAGCCGGCCGCGGCGAAGGTCAGCAGCGAGTCGCCGGCCGCGAGTTGCACGGCGATGGCGTTGCCGTCCGCGGCGGTCAGCGTGGCGGACCCGTTGGCGGAAATCAGGCAGTACCCGGCGTCCGTCAGGGGGTAGTCCCAATAATACGGACGTCCGCGGGGAAAGAAGAGCATCCGGGTGGCCGGGTTCGTGGAGGCGAAATGGCGTGCTTTCTCATCGGAGGGTCGGATGATCAAGGTCACCGTCTGCCGGCAGCGGCAATGTCGCGCCAGCAGGGCGTGGCCGGCCACAGCGAGGTCCGTGAACTCGGCCACCTCGTTCTGCGCATCCGCGATGCGATAGTGCCAAATCGCCGTGCCCGGCTCACGCCAGGCGCGGCAGGTCAGGCCGTTGTCCGCCAGGGTCAAGGAGCCCCAGCTCGGACCGGAGTAGGGCGGGCCGAAGATGTTGAACAGATTGGGGCCGCAGCCGTATGCGGCGATCTGCCCGTTGCCGACGACGTGGACGCTGCCATCGTCGTTGTCGGGGCCGTTCCAGATGCGTTCGTGGTGGGTCATGGTCTTCTCCAGTTTATGGGACATATGGGACGTAGGCGACGTATGGCGGCAACATCTGTGGCATACGTCCCATTTGTCTCATCCGTCCCATTTCCGCTCTTCTTCATGCCGGTCTTGTTCCTTTGCAGTCGGGGTAGGCCGAGCAGCCCCAGAACGGCTGGCCGGCGTTGCGGCCCTGCCGGGCTGTGCGCTTGCGCATCGGTTTCTGGCACAGCGGGCAATCGGCCGATTCAGGGGAATCGGGGGGTGTTGCAGGCTGTGGATCGCGTGCCGCAAGCCGCGCGCGGGTCATGCGCTCGCGAATGCCGCCCTCCTTGAGAAAAGCCTGTTCCAATTCACGGATCTGTTGATCGAGTAGATAGGCGGTTTGGGTGCAGATGCACACCATGACGTTGCCCACCACCTCGGGATTGTCGCTCTCCACATGCGTCCGATACGTCTCATAGGTCGCCTCATTCGTGCCCAGGGCTCGCATCGCCAGCATGCGCGGATCGGACTTGTCCCAAATGGACAAACCACGCAGACGCAGAAAGTCCTTGTAGTCTTCGAGAAGCTCGCCAATGCTGGCGCGGGCCACGTTGGTCAGGTGGATTTCCGTCTGCTTCGATGTGGCCGATGCCAGGCTGCCCTCGACGATGTTCTGTTTGCCGGACCGGGCCGACTGTTCCATCTGGTCGCGCGTGCGCGATCCCATGCGTACCCAGCGTTTGGCCAGATAGTAGGTGGCCAGAAAGACAATGAGCGACTTCTGGTAGCCGTGCAGCTTTTCATAGCCACCGTGCGGCGGAATGAACCCATCGCTCATAGACATTTTCTCCTAACCCGCCAGCCTCTATGCCTCCGGGACACCCTTATGCGCCGGGAAGTGTTTCAGGATCACGAGCGGTTCGCAGAGGCTATGATTCTCGACCTTCACACCCTTGCGGCCGGCCGGGGCGCTGACGAAGAACTCGTCGGCGCTGGTTTGGCCGAAGCGCAGCATGGTGGCCGCCTCGGTCTGCTGCCCGCCGAACTGGCCGTGCCCCTGGATGACGATGCAACCGTAGGCGCCGGCGTCCTTGATCATGGCCGAGGCGCCGGGCTCCACGGTCAGCTCCTTGGCGGCCACGTATGGGTTGCCGTAGGTGATCCACTTTTCTTCCCACCCCTTACCGGAGCCTGCGGGGAGTGGCGGACGGTAGAACGTTTTCTTATAGTGCGGGTCTACGTTCTTCTTCCAGTCCATCAGGCTCAGCACGTAGTCGACGTCCATCTTCTTGTCATCCGGGCAGTTCTCGACGAGGAAATCGTGCGGATAGACTTCGCCAGCGGCGATGTTCTCGTAGACCGAGTTGAC
>CAZOJL010000098.1:0-13269 GCA_964580075.1 uncultured Akkermansia sp.
TCTCTTTCTCGTGTCACGACCCAGACCTGCGCTTCGCGCCGACTCATTCGCTGCGCCGCAGGATTTTGGAGAAAGTGGGTGGGTGATGGAAAAACAGGGGAACAGAGCAATCTGATACCCGTCCCCTGCCCGCTCGCCCTTCATTCTCTTCAGAGATTAGGATCAAGATTAGGATTAAGATTAGGATCAAGATTAGGATTAAGATTAGGATTAAGATTAGGATCAAGATTAGGATTAAGATTAGGATTAAGATTAGGATTAAGATTAGGATTAAGATCAAGATGGCTAAAGCCCCTTAAGTAAGTGTCATCGGCCTTACAGTCTCACAGCCTTTTTTCCTCACAGCCTTTCTTAGGCTCCTGCCACCGCCAGCCAGCAACGACAGGTGCGGCCGTGGGAGGACGACACCTCAGGCGGCGGCTCACGGTGGCAGCGGGCGTCAGCGCGCGGACAGCGTGGCGCGAAGGCGCACGCGGCCGGCCAGGCGTCGGCGCCGGGCACGACGCCCGGTATGTCTTCCAGGCGCCGACCGGGCGGATCGTCCAGGCGCGGCACGGCCGCCAGCAGACCCCGGGTGTAGGGGTGCCGCGGATCGGCAAGCACGGCGCCCGTCGGGCCCGACTCGACCACGTGTCCGCCGTACATCACATACACCCGGACCGCGCGACCCGAAACCAGCGCGAGATTGTGGGTAATGAGCAGCACCGCCAATCCGTCGGACGCCGCGAGCGCCGCGATCAGGTCGAGTACGCCGCGTTGCGTCACCACGTCAAGCGCCGTCGTCGGCTCGTCGGCGATCAGCAGCCTGGGACGACCGGCCAGCGCCACCGCCAGCATCACCCGCTGCTGCATGCCCCCGCTCAACATGCACGGGTAGGCGCGGGCGCACCGTTCGGGGTCGGACAAACCGACTTTTCCCAACAGTTCCACGATTCGCTCCCGCCGTGACGCGGCCGGCATCTCACGGAGGCATTCGGCGATCTGGTCACCCGCCCGCATCACGGGATTGAGGCTGCCGGCCGGATCCTGAAACACATAGGCCACCCGTCGCCCGCGCACACCCGCCAAAGCCGCCGCGCCGCCCGTCGACACGTCGATTCCATCGATCACCACTCGACCCGACACCTCGGCCCGGTCGGTGGGCGGCAACCGCGCGACCGAGAGGGCCGTGAGGCTCTTGCCGCACCCGCTCTCCCCCACCACGGCGACGCACTCGCCCGGATCCATCCGCAGCGACACGCCGCGCACGGGATGGATCAGCGTCCCGTCGCGTCGAAAGCGAACGTGCAGGTTCTCCACCACCAGGATCGGCTCGGTCATCATCCCCTCCGCCCACCGCGCAGTAGACGCCGTATGCCCAACATCCCCACATAGACCACCGCCGCCAGCTCGACGATCATGGCCCCCGGAGGAAGCTCCGGTCCGTAGCTCAACGCCAGACCGCCCAGCGACACCGCGAGCGCCAGTCCCGTCGCCAGCCCCATCATCCGGCCCAGCCGCCGGGTGAGCAGGCCGGCCGTCGCCGCCGGGAGCGTCAGCAACGCCACCGCCAGCACGATCCCCGCCACGCGCACCAGCATCACCACCGTCAGCGCCGTGATGATCTGGAGCACCCACTCATAAAATCCCACACGCAACCCGCGCAGCCGCGCCAGTTCGTCGTTGAACGCCACGCAGACCAATCGGTTGTAGAACAGCACCACCACCGTCACGATCACGGCATCGAGCGCCGCCATTGCGATCAGGTCGCCCCTCCCGACCAGCAGGATCGATCCGAAAAGGTAGCCGTTCAAATCCTCCTGATAGCCCGGCGTCAGGGCGAGGAACGTGATCCCCAGCGCCATCCCCACCGACCACAGCACGCTCAACACCGCATCGCGCCGCTGTCCGTGCCGTTCGATCAACTGCGCTAGAACCGCGGCCACCGCCAGCGCCGCGAGCACCGCGCCCAGCATCGGCGTGAACCAGGCCACGTCGAACCGCCGCTGCAGCAGGCGGGCCAGTCCCAATCCGGCCAGCACGCAATGCGAAACGGCCGCCGCCGTGTAGGTAGTGCGTCTCACCACCACCAGGCTGCCGACCACGCCGGCCGCCACCCCCGCCAGCGCGCAAGCCGCCACGGCGCATTGCAGGAAGGCGTGTTGATGCAGATCGACAAGGAAACTCACGGCCGTCCCTCCCGTGCGCATTCCTCGCCGGCAAGATGTCGGTGCGGCGCGGTCAGCACCGCCGAAGGGTCAACCACCTGGCACGCGGCTCCGTGCTGCAACACGACCATCTGTCCGCCGCCGTAAGCGGTGCTGAAGGTCTCCGACAGGACGTCGGATATCGGATGCAGATCAGCCGTGCGGTTGACGCACAACACATGGGTCGCGTGCGCCGTAACCACACCGAGGTTGTGCGACACAAACAGAACGGTCAGTGATTCGGCAAGCTGTCGGAACAGCTCGTGCAGACGATCGGCGGTAGGCGGATCCACGCTGGCCGTCGGCTCGTCCAAAAGCAACAACCGGGGACCGCCCGCCAGCGCCTGCGCAATCAGCGCCCGTTGCCGTTCGCCACCCGACAGTTCGGCGAATGGCCGGAACCCCAAACCCGCCAGCCCGACCCGCTCCAGCGCCGCGGCGGCGGCCTGCCGTGCACGCCTGCCGTACGTGCCGGCCAGTCTGCCGTCGAGCGTTCCCATCAGCACCACGTCATTGACATTGACCGGAAAATGCGTGTCGTAGGCCAGCACCTGCGGCACATAGCCCACCCGCCGCCGCGCGGACTCCGGCGCCCTGCCGAACACCCGGACCGTGCCGTAGCGCGGCTGTTCGAGACCGAGAAGCAGCCGCAGCAGCGTCGTCTTGCCGCCACCGTTGGGGCCCACCACCGCCACCAGGGCGCGGGGCGGCACGTCGAAGGTGACGTTGTGCAACACCTCCTGATGACCGTAGGAAAAACAGACATCGGCCAACGCGGCCACGGCGCCGTCCGCCGCCTGCCCGTCTCCGATTCCGCCGCTCATGGGGCCCTTTCCGACGCCAGCGCGGCGGCGATTCGCCGCGCCACGTCCAGCAGGTTGGTGTCCCACGCGGACGCGAGCGGGTCGGCCACCTCCACCCGGCACCCCAGCGCCGCCGCCGCCCGCTTGACGACCGCCTCGGGCGCTTCGGGGTTGCAGAAGAGCACCCGCACGCCATCCTGGCGTGCGCGCGTCATGACTCCGACCAGATGTTTGGCAGCGGGCGTTCGTCCCTCCTCCTCCAGCGCCAGTTGGTCAAGGCCGTATTCCCGTGCGAACACGCCCCACGAGGGATGGTAGACCAGCAGCGTCCGGCCTGTCACCGGCTCCAGAATCTCGCCGATCTCGGCGTGGACCTCGCGGATCCGCATCCGGGTGCGCGCCAATCCCGCGTCCAGCGCCGCCGCCTGATCGGGCAGGAGTTCGTGCAGCACCGACGCACACACTTCGGCGATGCCCTCCAGCCGCGTCGGCGAGAGCCAGACATGCGGGTCGCGCCCTTGCTGCAGGCACAGACAGTTCGGGCCGTGGGCATGCCCCTCCGGCATCTCCTGCAATCCACCCACTGCCCGGCAGAGCAGTTTTGGATTTTGCGCCGACACCCGGTTCGCCAGCAGCGACTCCACCTCCAGCCCGACATAAAGAAACGCCGACGCGCGAGCCATTTCGGAGACCTGGCGTCCCGACGGTTCGAACGTGTGCGGATTCTGTCCCGGTTTTAGGAACACCAGAACCTCCACCGCATTGCTGGCGATGGACTCGACCACCCATTTCAACGGCGCGATTCCGACCACGATCCTGGGCCTCTCTGCGGCAACCGCGCCGCCGCACCCCAGCATCGCGACGATCATGATCAGCGCGCGCATCCCGGAAAGCGGAACGCCGAATCCCGTCAACGACGTGATCGGCATGGCCGGCCCCGTTTTCTTTCGTGTTAGGATCATTTTGCGAGTCCCGACTTGACCGACACCCCGGCGAGCTGACCCAGCCGGCCGGTGAGGCGGCCCAATTCGTCGGTCGTCGCCTCGACCACCAGCGTGATCACGGAGACCTTCCGCTCGCGGCACGGCAAGCCGACGCGCGCCAGAATGAGGTCGGCGTGGTCGGCCAGCACGCAGTTGACCTCCGGTCCGGCGGTCTCCCGCTTCTCGACGATGATTCCGACAAAACCGATTCGTTTATCCATGACAGTCCTACTGTCTCATGCCCGGCTGAGTTCCGCGCTCCGCCTGGCCGCCGCAAGCACCGTCCGAGCCAGGATGCCGCGCAGGGCCGACTTCTCCAACACCGCCAGGCCTGCCGCGGTCGTCCCCTTCGGAGACGCCACCGCCCGGATAAACGTTTCAGGGTCCTGCCCGGTCTCGAGCAGAACCTTGGCCGCGCCTAACATCGTCTGCGCCGCGAGCACGCGCGCCGTGGCGGCGGGGAGTCCTTGCGCGACAGCACCATCGGCCAGCGCCTGCATCGCATAGGCGAAGAACGCAGGCCCCGAACCGCTCAGCGCCGTGACCGCATCAAAGAACACCTCGTCCAGTTCGACCACACGGCCGGATGCTCCCAGAATGCGGCGCACGGTTTTGCCATCGGTCGCGCGGGCCGCCTGACCCAGGCAAACCGCGCTCATCCCGGCCCCTACCGACAGCGCGAGGTTGGGCATCACCCGAATCAGGCGCACACCGGCGCCTACAATCCCCTGCATCCCCGCGAGCGTCCGCCCCGCCGCGATGGAGATCAGCAAATGGCGTTTGCCGAGCCCGGGCGTGATCCGCGTCAAGACCGCGTCGAGGTCCTGCGGCTTGACCGCCAACACGACCACCGCGCATCGCCGCACCAGTTCCTCGGGCGACGCGGTGACCGACACGCGATACCGCCGGCGCAAAACCCGCAACCGTTCGGCCACCACGTCACACGCCACGATATCGCCCGCCGCCGCGCGCTCACTACGGATCAACGCCGCCAGAATCGCCTCGGCCATCTTGCCCGCGCCTAGAAATCCGATGGTCATCACACACCTCGCACAGACGCGTCGGTTAATACCCCTTTGACGCCAGCAGCTTCTGCAACTGGACCTGGAAATCCCGGACATCCTCCGGCGCAGGCCGATAGTCGGCGGGCACGCCCTCGAGGCCCAGGCGTCCCATTTGGTCCAACATCCAGCGCGCCTTCTTGCCATCCGAGAACGTCACGTCACCGCTGACCACCGAGCCGGGACGTATCAGCCTGTCCAGCGAGACCGAGACCTTGCTCTCCCCTGCCGGCGGCTCCGGAGGCGTGCCGACCGGTCCTTCGTCATCATCTGGAAGGGCCTCATCCGACAGCTCCCCTGCCGCAGCCGGCTCCGGCGCGGGGGGTTGCGGCGCCTTTTTCGGCTCGGGCTTGTCCTTGACCTGCGCCCCGACGTCGAGCGTCAGCAGGCGCACCTCCATATACGTGAGCGAGAGACTAAACTCCTCTTTAAGCCGCCGCTGCACATCCGCAAGCGACGCGCCCCCCTCAACCCATTGCCGTACAGCCTCACGTTGCGCATCCGATAAATCAGTCATCACAGCCCTCCCGGTTACATCGTTGCAATGAGTATAGCCGACCCCCACCGGGCAATCAACCTATTGCTGTCATGGCGAGCATGGGCAGCAATTCTCATTTTGGAGATGGGGCCATCGGCGTCGGGGTCGGGATCGGTATCGGTATCGATAAAACCAACGGAAATTCGACCCCGATTCCGATACCGACCCCGACCCCGATGACCCAATGGCCTCATAATTAGAATTGCTGGGAGCATGGCGGGGCAACCGTTGACAAGGGAGTCGAATACGGGCGATAATAGTGTCATGCAAGCAGGTGGTCAGGTTGAGGTGGGGCACATCGGGCGCAGCTCCGTGCGGACCGGCGGCGTTCACCTGCTGTTGCGTATCTTGCACGGTCGTTCATCCGACGGCCCCAGCGATCACGCGAGCGTAACCACGGGCGCGCCCGTACTCGTCTGCCTCATTGCGCTCCTGGCTCCGTCTGTTCAGGGCATCAACGCCTCTCCCGCCCCCATCGCCCTTCGCCAGCCGGACGGCGCGGCGATCCAGCTCCACATCCGCGGGGATGAGTTTTGCCACTGGTTTGAGGATGAACGCGGATATGCTGTCGTCCGTGATCGGGAGGCGTATGTCTACGCCCGGGCCGACGCCGACGGGCGGATGGTACCGACGGCGCTCCGGGTGGGCCGCCACGATCCCGAGTCTGCCGGCCTGAAGATAGGTCTCCGCCCCTCCCCGGGGATCCGCCGCGGGACGTCGCCTGCCGCGCGCCTACCCGCCCGGGAGATATCCGTGGCGGATGCCGCAACACCGGAGATCCCGGCGAGCAGCATCATGGCCGCCGGTGTGGTTCGAAACCTGGTGATTCTCTGCAAATTCAAGGACCATGATCTGGCAACGAAGACGCGAACGAGCAATGATTTCGACGTGATCTTCAATCGCGTGGGAGGCGATCCGACGCTGGCTCCCTCGGGCAGCGTCCGCGATTATTTCACCGAGGCGTCCTATGGCGTCATTGATCTGCAGAGCACGGTCCTGGCGTGGGTCACGCTGCCCTCGAACGAGGCGTATTATGCCGATGGCCAGGACGGTCTTGGATCCTATCCCAAAAACAGCCAGCGCATGGTCGAAGATGCGCTAAATCTCGTCGATCCCGTCGTGGACTTCGGGCAGTTCGACGCCAATAACGACGGCTATGTCGATGCGATCGATATCATCCATTCGGGATATGGGGCCGAGACCGGCGGGGGGGGGCGGAAACTGGATTTGGTCGCATCAATGGTCGCTGTGGGCACTCCCGCGCCGCAAGTGGACCAGTCAGGACAGGAATGCCAGCGGGGGAAAAGTCAATGTCTACGATTACCATACCGAGGCGGCCCTGTGGGGGACCAGCGGCACCGCGATCACGCGCATCGGCGTGATCTGCCACGAGACCGGACATTTTCTCGGGCTCCCCGATCTTTACGACACAGATGGATCGAGCGAGGGGGTTGGCTCCTACTGTTTGATGGCCAATGCGTGGGGGTTCGACTTCACCCAACGACATCCACCGCACCCCTCCGCCTGGTGTAAAATCGAACTGGGATGGGTCACGCCCACCGTCATCGGCCCGGGAACCTATGCCGCGCCGCAGGTTGAAAGCAACACATCCATTTTTAAAATCAGCACCGGGTATCCCGCAGGCGAATATCTGTTGATTGAGAACCGTCAGCCGGTTGGTTTTGAGAGTGACATGCCGCAAGGAGGGCTTGCCATCTGGCACATCGATGAGGCCAAGAGCGACAATACCGCGGAAGGATACCCCGGTCAGAGCGGGTGGCCCGCCAACAACAACCACTATCGCGTGGCGCTTTTGCAGGCGGATGGGCTCTACCAGATGGAGAAAAAAAGCAACCGCGGGGATGGCAACGATGTGTACCATGGCGGGGGCGTGCATGCCATTACGCACGTGACGGTGCCGAGCACGGATCGCTATCAAAATGGGATCGTCGCTTCCAGCAGCAACACGATCAACCAGATCAGCAGTTCCGGGTCCACGATGACGTTCGTCCTCGTGGGGGCGCTCGATCCCTATCCGTTCACGGCGACACCGGCGAGCGGATCCCGAATTGATGTGGCCTGGGCTCCGAATGCCTCGACCGACGCGGTCATGGTGGCCTGGAACACCAATGCCTCATTCGGAACCCCGTCCGGCAGTGTTGCGGTCGGAGCGACACTCTCCGGCGGGGGCACCGTCCTCTATAACGGCAGCGCCTACACGGTGGCTCACACGGGGTTGACCCGCGCAACCCCGTATTATTACAAGGCCTGGTCTGTGCGCAGCGGACCAACCTACTCCAGCGGGACCGCTGTCTCGACAACGACCGCCTACCCTGTTCCTTTCGCCGAGGGCTTCGAGCACGCAGGGGCTCTGCCTATCGGCTGGACGCAGGAGTATGTGACGGGATCACTCGGCTGGATCGCCAGCCAAGGCGGGGCTATATCCAATCACCCGGCGCAGGCCCATGGCGGGAGTTACAACGCCCTTCTGTATATTGGAGAGTGGAGTACACAGAAGACCAAACTCATCACGCCGCTGATCGACTTCGAGAATGCCACCCTGAATCCGCAATTGACGTTCTGGCATTACATGCAACTCTGGGAGACGGACCAGGATGAACTGCGAATTTACTACAGGACCAACAGCCTGGTTGCCTGGACCTTGCTGGCCACATACACGAACGACGCCGCCGCGTGGACCCCACGCACCGTGGCGCTGCCGAATCCGGGCTGCAGTTACTCCCTCGCGTTTGAAGGCACGGCCCACTACGGCTATGGCGTCTGTGTGGATGATGTGCTCATCACGGCAACGGTCCCCGTCCCCACCCACACCACACGCGGAACACCTTACACCTGGCTTGATCTGTACGACCTGGTGACGGGCGGCAACTACGAGGCGGCCGATGTGAACGATACGGACAGCGATACCTTGGCGGCCTGGCAGGAGTACATTGCCGGGACCGTGCCCACGAATGCCGCTTCGGTTTTCAGGGCGGGCATCCTGATCAGCAACGACTGGCCGTGGGTGTCGTGGACGCCGGATCTCGGAAGCGCCCGCATTTACACGGTCGTGGGCAAAACAAACCTGGCCGACAGCATCTGGAGCACAACCAATGCAAACAGCCATTTCTTTCGCGTGAATGTCACGACGCCATAGGACGGTGACGTCCCCGTCGCGTGTGCACACGCACAGGCAGACCGCCGCGCCGCAGGCGAAGGGTCAGGGCGAAGGGGTCAGGGAAGAGAAAATGAAAAGAGGGATTTTAACACAGAGGCACGGAGACACAGGGATAGAAAGCTGAAAACTGAAAGCTGAAAAATGCAAATGAGCGCAGCGCTTGCACACTTTCAGCTTTCAGCTTTCAGTTTTCAGCTTTTCTCTCCATTCCCATTCACCTTCGGCACGGCGGGGACGCCGCTGCCCACGGGCCAAACAGCGCCTCGGCGTTGCGCGTGGTGGCGTAAGCCAGATCGGCCGGGCTGGTGGCGCGCTGACGCGCCACACAGGCTGCGACGTGCGTGATGAAGGCCGGTTCATTGGGACGGCCGCGCAACGGCACCGGTGTGAGGTACGGGCTGTCCGTCTCGATGAGCAGGCGGTCGGCGGGGACGTAGGCGGACACGTCGCGCAACGCGGCGGCATTGCGGAAGGTCACAATGCCACTGAAGCTGACATACAGGCCGCGATCAAGCAATTTGCCCGCAAACGCCTTGTCACCCGTGTAGCAGTGTGCCACCCCCAGCCGTCCCGCCGCCGCGAGCGCGGCCGACCCGGCCTCGTCCATCACGGCCAGGGTGTCTTCGTCGGCCTCCCGCGTGTGGATGATGATCGGCAGGGCGCGGCGCGCGGCCAGATCCAGCATGCGCGCGAAGAGGGTGAGCTGGGTGGCGCGCGTCGCGGCGTCGTGATGGTAATCGAGGCCCGCCTCGCCGATGGCGCAAAGGGCGTACGCCTTCAGGCGCGACTCAAACGCCTGCACACATTCGGCCGACAAGCCCGCCTGGCTGCGATCCAGCCCGAGCGCCAGCCGCACCTGGCGCGGCGCGGCACACACCGCCGCCGCCGCACCTGCGTTTAACTCCGCGTTTCCGCCGACCGCGAGGATCCGCGTCACCCCCGCTTCCACAGCACGCGCCACGACATCTCCGGCCGCTTCGGCGCCAAAATGGGCGTGGGTATCGGTATAACAAGTGACGGGTGGCGGTTGCACGGTGGCGAGATCACGACTGGCCCGGTGACCACTCTTCGGTCACGGCGCGTTTGGGTGCGACGACCGCGAGGGGAATCCGGTGCGCCTCGTGTTTGGGCGGCGCTGCCTGCGGGCGTTTGGCGGGCGGGGTCGGTGCGCGGGGCGGCGCGTCGTGATGCCGCGGCGCATCTGCGGAGACCGCCGGGGTCGGCATTTCAGCCGGAGGCGGCGGTTTGGGCGGCGGCGCGTCGTCGTGCACGGGCCCGGCAGGGCGCGGGTGCTCCGCATGCGGAACCGGGTGCGCCGGGCGATGCGGTTCCGGACGCGGCGAACGGGGATGACCGCGGGTGTCGGGGATCGGCTGGAGCAGCGCCTCCTCCGGCATCGTGCATTTCAACGGTTCGCCGATAAACTTTTCAATCGCGGGGATGATGAAGGACTCGTCCTCGTCCGCGAAGGAAATCGCCGTGCCCGTATGACCCGCGCGCCCCGTCCGACCGATGCGGTGGACATAGTCATCGGCCTCGTACGGGAAATCGAAGTTGACGACAAAGCCGATGTCGTCCACATGCAAGCCGCGCCCGGCGACGTCGGTCGCCACCACGACGCGGATCTTGCCGGCGCGGAAATCTTCGAGCACGCGCAAGCGGCGGTTCTGCTGCACATCGCCACTGAGCATTTCGCAAGGGATCCCGAGCCGATTCAGCGACTCGGCGACGCGCTCGGTGCTGCTGCGTCGGTTGCAAAACACGAGCACCCGGCGATCGGCATGGATCTTGAGCAGATTATAGAGCACGGTGAATTTTTCGCTCGCCCGGACGATGTAGACGACCTGACTGATCGTGTCAATCGTCATCGATTCGGATTCGATCTCCACGCGCACCGGTTCGGTCATCCACTGTGAAGCCAGCCGCATGACATCGTCGTTGAGCGTCGCGCTGTACAACATCGTGCCGCGGCGCTCCTTGGGGGGGAGCCGGAAGACGATGCGCTTGACGTCGGGAATGAACCCCATGTCGAGCATGCGGTCGGCTTCGTCGATCACCAGCGTATCAACCCCCGACAGGTCGATCACCTTGCCGCTGACGAAATCTAGCAGGCGCCCGGGTGTGGCGACCAGGAGATCGACCGGCCCGGCCTGAAGCTCGCTGCGTTGGCGGTCGTAGTCCATGCCGCCGTAAACCGCGAGGTAGCGCAAGCCGCAGTATTTGCCCAGCGCGTCGGCGTCCTTGCAGATCTGAATCACCAGCTCGCGCGTCGGCGCGATGACCAAAGCCCGCGGTCTTCCCGGGGCGGTGTTGCGGGCATCGGGAGAGCGCAGGTAGCGGGTCAGCAGTGCCACCAGAAACGCGGCGGTTTTGCCCGTGCCGGTTTGTGCCTTGCCCGCCACGTTCTTGCCCGCGAGGGCGTATTCGAGGCTGATCGCCTGGATCGGGGTGCAGTAATCAAATTTCAGATCGGCCACGGCGTGCATGATTTCGAGCGGCAGGTCGAAATCGTGGAAACGCATCTTCCCGTCGGCGGGCGGCACCTGATACTGATCAAGCGACCAGGCGGCATGGGCCTCGCGGCGCCGGACCATTTCGGCCTCGTGCACCGCGCCTCCCGGTCGGACCGCCGACGGATCGGAACGGCCGCTGCGCGGGGGTGCGCCGCGCGGGCCGCGGTCCCCACGCGCTGCGTGTTGCGGCCGATCCGGACGTACGGGGCGATCGGGGCGTTCGGAACGATCGGTATGTTCGGGGCGATCGGTATGTTCGGGACGTACGGGGCGATCGGTTCGTTCGGGACGTTCGGGGCGATCGGTTCGTGCGGGGCGTACGGGGCGATCGGTTCGTTCGGGGCGCCGCGGAGCGCTCGCCTCACGCGGCGGCTGGCCACTCTCGACGTGCGTCTCGGCGCGTTCGGGCCGCCGCGACGGTGGCCGGGCTGGCCGCGGGCCGGACCGGTCATCCGGATGCGGGGCGCGACGGTCGCGGGAGGACGCGTCCGGTTTGCGAGGGCCTGCGGGTGCCGGCCTTCCCCGGCCGTCCGCCTTGGCAGGACGGACAGGCTTGGCCGGGCGTTGAGACACTTGCACCGTGGTCGTCCGTCCCAGTAGTTTGGCTGCAATCTTCTTAATGAGTTGTAAAGGCATAATATGACATACTCTCGTCCCGGCGCTCCCGTATGATTCGGGGCACCGGTGAAAAACAAAACGCGGACAACGTCGGTAAGACGGTGCCCGCGGTTCTGATAAACGCCGAAGCCGAACGCATTTTTAACGCTTCGAGAACTGGAAGCGCTTGCGGGCGCCGGGCTGGCCGGGCTTTTTGCGTTCTTTCATGCGCGCGTCGCGCGTCAGGCATCCAGCCTTCTTCAGCGCGTCACGCAGCGATGCGTCGGCCACGATCAGCGCGCGTGCCAAGGCATGGCGCACCGCACCCGACTGTCCACTCACCCCGCCGCCCTTGACGGACACGACGAGGTTGAATTTATCCCTCATGTTGGTGATCACCAGCGGCTGCATCATGTACTGACGCAATGCCTCGCTGGGGATGTATTGGGCTGAGTCGACTTCGTTGATGACGCATTTTCCGTCACCGGACACCAGTCGGACCCGCGCGACGGCGGTCTTCCGGCGTCCCGTGGCGGCAGCAATTTCCTTGACCATGACAAAACCTCTCTCTTATCAGACCGTTTTAGAATGGAAACGCTTCGGGCTTCTGCGCCGCATGGGGGTGTTCCTCGCCGCGATAGACCTTCAGACGGGTCAACGCACCGCGGCACAGGTGGTTCTTGGGCAGCATGCCCCACACCGCTTCGGTGATGATGCGGTCCGGATGACGTTCGCGCATCGTCGCTGCGGGGATCAATTTCAATCCGTCGCGCCAGCCGCTGTAACGCTGATAGATCTTGGTCTCATCCTTCTTTCCGGTCAATACGACCTTTTCAGCGTTGAGGACGATCACAAAATCGCCAATATCCACGCTGGGGTCGAAATCGGGACGGTTCTTGCCACGCAACACGTTGGCAATCGCCACGGCCAGCCGGCCGAGCGGCTTGCCCGCCGCGTCGACCACGAGCCAACGACGGTTGACGCCCGGGTCTTTAGGTTTGGTTGTCTTGGTGCTCATTCGTAACCCTTTGCGGCGAAAAACACATTGCACGTCGGTGCGTGACCGGGCCTTCCGCCTGCATCGTTGTACGGTAAAGAGGCGGTTTGTAAGCGGCGCACCCGCGCCGTTTTTTTGTCCGCCTGTAACTCAGCTCACCTCTCGCGGCCACACGCCGTGAAAAGTGGAGATGGACTATAGCGGAAATCGAGAATGCCGGCAAGGGAAATTACCGACAGTGTCGCATTACTGCGATTGACACCCCCCCCTGCGATTTGGCATCATGCCTCAGGGCCGTCAGGGGCCGACCGCATCGGATGATGACAGACACCTCTCGCAGAGACGCGCGGCTGACCGTTCCGGAAAAGAATGCCATGCCAACATTGTCGCTTTTCGACGAACCGTTTCTGCGC
>CAZOJL010000099.1:0-13212 GCA_964580075.1 uncultured Akkermansia sp.
AAGGAGGAGGGTTTTTCAGCGGAATCTAGATTCTAGGTCTGACCCTGATAACCGCTTGCCTTCCCGCCGTGATGGATGTATGATTTGGACACCCACGCGACAAAGACCCTTGGGATGAAAGGATCGTTCGTTATGTCTACAGCACCCCTCATGCTTTTATTCCTGTTTCTGGGACTGTCGTCCCCCTCTGCCGAGCGCATGCCGTCGGACCCCGTCAAGTCGCGCGCGAATTATGAATCGGTCGTCGCACATCTCGATACCGGCGGCGATCTGATCATTGCGGCCAACACCGACGGCGTGGTCGAAAACATCGCCGCCGGGCTGCGCGCCTGGACCGAAATGCTTCCCCGCGGGGCATTCGACGAGAACGCCCGGAAGGTTTTTGACCAGCTTCCCGCCTTCATTACCAGCAGCGGCTTCTATGCCGTGGATGGCTTCGGCATGAGCCTGTTGCCCGTCGGCGACGGGGTGAACACCCTCAAAATCTTTGTGCGTCGCGATCCCGCCGCCGCCGAACTGCCCCTCTGGCGGGCGATGGTCGGCGGCGCCCCGCGGGCGCTGACCTCCCTGAACTATCTCCCGGCCGACACCGTGCTGGCGCGCCTGTGCGGCGGAGAGCCCGACCAGCTTTTCAAACTCGTGGCCGACGCGGTGCAGCAGGTTGGCGGAGCTGATGCTTCCGAAGAATGGGAGAAGGCGTTAACCCAGGCGGACAAGGCCCTCGGCACAAGCGCCAAAGCCCTGATCGCGTCTCTGGGCTCGGACGCGTTTCTCTCCATTCAGTTGTCCACCACCGAGTCCCTGTCGATCCCCCTGCCGGGCGGGCGGCAAGCGGAGAATGCCGAACCGCTGACCATCCCCCTCCCCTCCCTGCTGATCGGCACGGCCGTGCGCGATGCCACGCTGCTCGACACGGTGCGGCGTCTGGTTGCCGGAACGCAGGCCCCGTGCGTGACGTCCCAGGTCGACGGCGTGACGCTGATCAGCGTCCCCATCCCCGATGCCGCACCTTACCCGCTGAACCCCACCTTCGCCGTTCATAAGGGGATGTTCCTCTTCGGCACGACGCCCGACGTGGTCAAATCCGCGATCTCCGCGGCCGTCGCGCTCGACGGCCTGCGCAACACGCCGGCTTTCAAACGGGATTTCGCCCGCTTCCCCGCCACTCACAACGGACTTTCATTCATAGACCGCCGTTTCACGGAGTCCTTTGCGAAGGTCAAGACCGCGCTCTTGCAGTCGGTGGGAGGCAGGGGAAACTTCGGCGCGATGGGCGTCCCATTGTTGGGCACGGACTCCGGGTCGCACCTGCTCGTGATCGTCAACGAGAAAGACGGAATCGCCATCAGCGGCACCACCTCGGACAGCGCGCTGCAAACGCTGCGGTGCATGGCGATCATCCCGATGACCGCCACGATTGGCAGTGCCGTCGCCATCCCTAGCATGATGCGCGCCCGCAGAACCGCAGTCAATTACTCGTGCATCAACAACCTGCGCATGTTCGATTCCGCCAAGGAGCAATGGGCAATGGCAGAAGCCAAGAACGAAGGCGCGGAACCCGTCGTCCCGGAAGTCCTGCAATACATCAAGGGAGCCGCCATGCCGGTCTGCCCGCAGGGCGGCCATTACACACTCGGCGTGATCGGCCAACCGCCCACCTGCTCGCATCCCGGCCACGCGCTGCCGTGATCGCCTGAACTTACACCGGACGGGGCTCGCGCAGCACGGTCCGCACGGCGGCTTCAACCCCTTCAATATCCGTCTGCGTGTCGTGGCAATCGCCCTGCGGACGGGTAATGCAAATGGCAAGAACCGGCTTGGGGAACGCGCCTGTAATCCCCTCGACCAGCTCCCGCTCGCATGCCACGGCCACCACGATGTCGACATCGGCGGCTTTGACGCGCGCCAGCGCCTGACGCCCCCCTCCAGCCACATGGAACTGCACGCCCGTCCGGTCCTGCACCGTCAGCAGGGCGTTAATTGGGCATTTCCCGCAACGGGCGCAACCCGTGCCCCCCTCGCGCGTGAGGTTCCGACCGCACGCGCTGCTTTGCAGACAATGGGAGAGTAGCAGCAGCACACGCCGGGGCTCCGCCCTTACCCGACGCCAGCGTACCACCCGGTTGTTCAGCCGGATCAGCCCACGCTGCAGCATTGTGCTTGGTTTTCCCATAATTCTCCTGTAAATTGTCCCCAACTTATCACCGCCCGTGAAAGCGGTCAAGCGTTCTTGGCTAGGGCAAACGCATCTTAATTTTACCACAAAAGCCGCCACTTTGCGGTTTCACTCGAATGCCTCACCCGTGAATACACGGACGGCATACCGGTGAAACCGCTAAATGTCGATAATCAACTCGGTTTTGAGCGAATGTTCGTTCCGCCGTCCGTGTATCCACGGGTGAGGCGGACGAAACATTCGCTCATATTTTGCGGTTTTTGCGAAAAGTGTTCCTTTTTTAGCAGCAGGGGAAGAATTTTAGATGCGTTCGCCCTGGGTTCTTGGCGCGATTTTTGGCGTGCGCTCGTAATGGGCCGGTTTCTGCGGTGGGACTGTCCGTTCTGGCAGTTTTCGCATGAACCGTGGCGGCCAGTGAAGCGTTTAATGTTACGGCTTTTTGCGTGCGCGGGCTCGTGGCAAACCGGCGAGCCCCTGAAATGCATCGTTTGGAGGAGACGAAATGAACAATTGGACCATGGAAGGGTTGATGGATTTGGCCACCGGCTATTGGCGTGCCGGCGCGCTGATGGCGGCGGTGGACCTGGATCTCTTCACGGCGCTGGGCACCGAGGGCGCAACCGCGCACGACGTCGCAACACGGCTGGGCGCCTCGGAACGGCATGTGGCGGCGCTCTTGACGGCACTGGCCGCCATGAAGCTGTTGCAGGTCAATCAAGGCCGGTTCTCGCTGGATCCCGGAACGGCGCCGTTTCTCTCGCCTTCGGGTGAGATGTGCCTGCTGGATTCGCTGCGATTCAACGCCGACCTTTACACGCTGTGGGGGCGGCTGGCAGACACCGTTCGCTCGGGACGTCCGGCGATCCCGCCCGGTGCGCATCTGGGCATGGATGCGGCGCGCACCCGTCGCTTCGTGATGGGCATGCACAGCCGCGCCCTGGGCCTGGCACCCCAGTTGCTGCCCGCGCTGCCGATCCCTGAGGCGGGCCGTGTGCTGGACGTGGCATCGGGGCCGGGCACGTTCAGCCGGATGCTGGCTGAAAAATGTCCGGAGTTGGAGGTGACGCAAATGGATCTGCCCGCGGTGCTCGATGTGGCGCGTTCCCTGACCGCTGAGAGTCCGGCTGCAGACCGCATCCGATTCCAGCCCGGCGACTATCACCAAAACGACATGGGCGGCCCTTTCGACGCCGCTCTCTTCTGCGGTGCCATTCACCAGGAATCTCCGGACGAGGCGCGGCGCGTGTTGAATCGCATCCTGCAGTCGCTCCGTCCCGGCGGACGCCTGATCGTGGCCGATCTGATGCTGGATGGCGACACGCCCGCTCCCGCCTTCGCCGCACTCTTCGCGCTGACGATGATGCTCACGAGTCCGGCGGGTGGTGTCCATTCGACAGACGCGGTGGAGGCCATGCTGCGGGACGTCGGCCTGCAACACATCGCCGTGTCGGCCGCCGAAGGGATTCCTTACCGCGTCATCACCGGCTGCAAGGCGAACGCGTGAACGGAGGATCGACCGTGATTATCGAACCCCATATCCACATGTATTCCCGGACCACGGACGACTATCAGGCCATGTACGGGGCCGGGATACGCGTGTGTGTCGAGCCCTCGTTCTGGCTCGGAAGCGACCGGCGCTACGCCGGTACTTTCTTCGATTACTTCCGCCTCGTGCTCGACTTCGAAACCGTCCGCGCCCGGCGGTTCGGCGTGGATCACTTTGCCGCCATCGGGTACAACCCCAAGGAGGCCGAAAACACGAAATTGGTCGACGAGGTGCTGGCCGGGATGGGTGAATACCTCGACCACGAACGGTGTGTCGCACTCGGTGAAATCGGCTTCAACCGCATCACCGACAACGAGGAGTATGCGCTCCTGCGGCAGCTCGATATCGCACGCACGCGGGACATGCCCGTCATCATCCACCTGCCTCATCTCAACAAGCCGGCGGGGATCGAACGGACCCTGGCGTGCCTGCGCAAAACCGGCATGGATGAACGAAAGGTCTACCTGGATCACAACACGGAGGAAACCATCGACATCGCCCTCAACGAGAGCGGGTGCTTCTGCGGCTTGACGGTCTATCCCTTTTCAAAGCTCAACCCCGCGCGCGTCAGCGCGATCGTGCGGCGTGTCGGCAGCACGCGCCTCATCGTCAGCGGTTCGGCGGACTGGGGCGTTTCCGATCCCCTGAGCCTGATCAAGGTGGTTGATTTCATGAAGACGGACGGACACGACGCCGAGACCATCCAACGTCTGGTCTTCGGCAATGCGATGGCGTTCTACTCCCAGAGTGCGGCCTGGCGGCCGCAGTTCGATCTGGCGCCGGTCGATCCCCGTGAGTTTCAGCGATGAACGGTATGAGACACCCCACCCCAGCGTCACCGGCACAGCGCCCCCTGCGGCGGGGATGGTGGACCTTGCTTCGCCCGCCCAACCTGTTGACGGTACCCGGCGACCCGCTGGCTGGCTTTTTGCTGGCCTCGGCGGCGGCTTCGGCGGCGGGACTTTCGGCAGCGCCGACCGGCGCCGCCTTCGCCCTGCCGGGGATCCTCGACCCCGCGTGGGCACGGGCCGGGGTGGCGGTGGCGGCCGCCCTGCTTATTTACCTGCATGGGTTGATCGGAAACGATCTGTTCGATCGGAAAGAGGATCAACGCGAGCGGCCCGAACGCCCGCTCCCCGCCGGCCTGATTACGCCTCGCGCGGCGACCACGCTCTGCCTGCTGACGGCTGCGGCCGGCATTGCCCTGTCGTGGCTGAACGGCTCGGCCAGCTTCGGGACAGCTCTGCTGCTGACAGCCACCGTGTTGCTTTACAACGGCGTCATGAAGCGCTTCCGGATCCTCGGACCGCTGTTCATGGGTGCCTGCCGGGCGCTGGGTCTGGCGATGGGTGCCGTCGCGGCCGGCTGGCGGGGCGAAGGATCTGCGCCCACGCTCGTCGCCATCGGATTGCTGGGACTCTACGTAGCCGCCGTCACCGCCGTCGCGCAAAACGAAACCCGCGCCACGACCCTGGGCTTCCGCCGCTGGCTGCCCGCCGGGGTCCTCGCCATCGGCTTTGGCGGCGTGGGATGGGCGTCGCACGCGGCGGGCATCGCCACGTGGGGATTCGCCCTCGTGCTGGGCATCCCGACGGCCGCCTGGGCGGGGTGGATCGGCCATCGCCTGGCGGGTCAACCCGCGCCCCAACAGGTTCAGGCGAGCATCGGCCACTGGCTGCGCGGCTTGCTCGTCATGCAATTCTGTCTCGCCAGCATCGGATGGGGAAGCCTGACGGTTCCGGGCGCGGTTTGTCTGGCATTATGGGCCTGTCATGTCCGTCTCGCCCGACGCTATTATTGCACCTGAACGCGTCATCCGCGGCAGCTTGCGGAAACGATCCACCCGGAGTGTCGGCATGTCACCGGTCAAAAAAAAACTGTTGGTTATTCAAGCGGCGGCGCTCTCGCATGACGTTGCGCGCGGGTTGGATCTCGGCCTCGACTTTCATGCCGGGCAAAGCGTCTTTCCCGCCGTGACCTGCACGGCGCAAGCGAGTTTCCGCACGGCTTCCGTCCCTGCAGAACACGGCATGGTCGCCAACGGCCGCTACGACCGCACGCTCCGCAGAGCCCTATTCTGGGAGCAGTCGTCCGCCCTGGTGACCGGTCCCAGCATCTGGCGGGATTTCCGTCGCGCAGGCGGCACCGTGGCTCAGCTCTTCTGGCAGCAGAGCATGGGCGGGGATACGGACATCGTGCTCACGCCCGCGCCGATCCACAAGAGCCATGGCGGTATGATTGAAGACTGCTACTGCCGCCCCGAGGGGCTGTATCACCAGCTCTGCCGCACCCTCGGCCGTCCCTTCCGCCTGCACCACTACTGGGGGCCGCTCGCCTCAGCCAAGGCGGGCGATTGGATCGCCGCCGCCACGGCCGCGATCCTCGCGGATCCGGATCTGTCGCCTGACCTCTGCCTGACCTACCTGCCGTCGCTGGACTACGATTTTCAGCGCTATGGTCCGCATCAGCCACAAAGCCGTAGGGCCCTCGAGTCCCTGCAGTCTCAATTACGCGTCCTGCTGGCCGCCGCGCACACGAACGGATACGAGGCCGTGATCTTCGGCGATTACGCGATCGTCGACTGTTCCGGCGTCGCGATCCTCCCCAACCGCATCCTCTTCGAGCACGGCCTGCTGAAAACGCGCACTGTGCATGGCCGGCTCTACGCCGATTTTCACGCCTCGCGCGCATTGGCCCTGGTAGACCACGAAGTGGCACACATCCACGTGGCGGACCCGGCGGATGTCGCACGCGTGCGGGACATCCTGCTCGCCGCTGATGGCGTGGACCTGGTGTTGGACGCGGCGGCGCAGGCCGGGGTCGGCCTGCGTCATGAAAACAGCGGCGAAGGGGTCGCGGTGGCATGCCCCGGCCGGTGGTTCGCTTATCCCTGGTGGACCGGGACGCGGCAGGCGCCGGACTACGCCGGCCATGTGGACATCCACAACAAACCGGGGTTCGACCCCTGCGAATTGTTCTTTTCGGCCTTTCCTTTCGGCTGCGGCCGCGATACACGACGCGTCCACGGCACGCACGGGCGGGTGGGTGACGGCCGCGCGATCGCCATCGCCTCCACACTCGAAAGGCTGGCGTGCGCGGACGGCATTGTCGATCTCGCGCGCCGGGTGCAACGCTGGCTTGAATCGGCATGATCCGCGCCTCGGCGGAATGCCTGTGATGCGTTCGAATCGCACGCAAACGGAAAACAGGATGAACGACATTTACTGTAACAAGACCGACACGGTCTACCATCAACGCTTCACGGTGGCATTCGACTATCCCGTGCATTTCACCCACGGCGTTTTTGCGCCCGGAAACGAAACGCTGGCGCGGACAATCAGCCGCCGGGAAACCGATCGTATCCACAAGATTCTGGTCTGTATTGACAGCGGTCTCGCCACGGCCTGGCCAACGCTTGCGGGCGCCATCGAGGCGTATTTTCGCGGCCATGCCGACCGGCTGACGCTGGTGGAACCGCCCGTGGTGCTCCCCGGCGGCGAGGCGGCGAAGAACGGCTGGAGCCGGGTCCACGAGGCGCTTGAGCGGATGGGGCGGCTCCGTCTGGATCGTCAGAGTTGCGTGGTCGGCGTGGGGGGCGGGTCCATGCTCGACATGCTGGGACTGGCGGCCTCGCTGGCCCATCGCGGCCTGCGGCATGTGCGCATCCCCACCACGACGCTGGCGCAATGCGACGCCGCAGTCGGCGTGAAAAACGGCATTGACGACGGCGGCACCAAAAACTTCGCCGGCACCTTCGCGCCGCCATTCGCGGTCGTCGTGGATTTCGAGTTTCTCAAGACCCTCTCGCCGCGCGACTGGGTCGGCGGCCTCGCCGAAGCCTTCAAGGTGGCGATGATCCGGGATGCGCCGTTCTTCGACTTTCTCTGTGAGCACGCCGGCGCGATCGCCGCGCGCGACGTGGCGGCGCTGGAAACGGTCATTCAGCGGTGCGCCGCGCTTCACCTGGATCATATCCGGCAGGGCGGCGACCCGTTCGAGACCGGATCATCCCGCCCGCTCGATTTCGGACACTGGTCCGCACACCAGATCGAATGCATGAACGACTTCCGCATCGGCCATGGTCAGGCGGTCGCCATCGGCCTCGCGCTCGATGCCCACATCGCCATGCAGACCGGGCGGGTGACCCGCCGGGATTTCGACCGGCTCGTCACCGGCCTCACCGACGGGGGCTTGCCGGTGTGGGATGCCTGCCTCGAAACGCGCACCGAACACGGAGACCGGGCGCTGCTGGCCGGGCTGGAACGCTTTCGGGAACATCTGGGCGGCGTGTTAACCGTGACGCTTCCCGACGGCGTGGGCGCCACATGCGAGGTGCATTCCCTGGACGCTGGACACATCGAAAACGCCATCCAGACTTTAAAGGAATTACGATGAACGTGCAGGTCCATCCGCCGCTCCACCTGACCTACTGCATGAACGTCCATCCCGGCGAGACCTGGGAAGAGAACGCCGCCGCCGTGCGTGACCACGCATTGCGGGTCAAGCAGCTCGTGGGCCGGCCCGGACCGTTCGGGCTGGGGCTCAGACTGAGCCGGGCCGCCGCGCAAACGCTTTCCGAACCCGGTCCGCTCCAGGCGTTCCGCGCCTTCTGCGCGGCCCACGACGTGTACGTCTTTACCCTCAACGGCTTCCCCTACGGCCGCTTCCATGGCGGACCCGTCAAAGCCGCCGTCTACCAACCGGACTGGCGTCGGCACGAACGTCTGGAGTATACGAACCTGCTGACGGACATCCTGGCGGCACTGCTGCCCGAGGGCGTCAACGGCAGCATTTCCACCGTGCCCGGCTCGTACAAACAGTGGATCACCAGCGACGCCGATGTTCGCGTCCTGACGGAAAACATCGCCGACGCGGCCGCCCACGCCGCCGCCACGCAGGCGCGAACAGGAAAATCTATCGCCATCGCACTCGAACCCGAACCGGATTGCCTGATTGAAAACACTCGCGAGGCGATCACGTTCTTTCAGGGGCCCTTGCGGGCTTTCGGCACGGCCCGCCTGCGGACGCAACACGGCATGAGCGCGACCGACGCCGAAGCAACCCTGGCGCGTCATGTCGGCCTGTGCTTCGACACCGCGCACATGGCTGTGGCATTCGAGGACATCGCCGACAGCCTCGCGCAGTTACGCGCGGCCGGTGTGCCCGTGTGCAAGATTCATCTCAGTGCGGCGCTCGGCGTGCGCGACGGAGCGGAACCGCGCACGGCCTTGCGGAACTGGTGCGAGGACGTCTATTTGCATCAGACCCGCCGACGCGCGCCGGACGGAACGGAGCTCGCCTTTCACGATCTGCCCGCCGCGCTCGCGTCGCCGGCCGCACCGGATGAACAGTGGCGTGTCCATTTTCACGTGCCGCTTTTCTTCGAGGGTCTGGGCGACCTGTGCTCCACCCAATCCCTGCTCACCCCGCGCGTCGCCCGTCTGATTACGGCAGGCGCCACCGAGCACGTGGAAATCGAAACCTACACCTACGGCGTCCTGCCTGCGGAACTGGCCACCGGGGATCTGGCCGAATCGATCGCGCGCGAATACCGCTGGGCGCTGACATGGCTCCAGCCTCACCCCATCCCGGCAGCACCCGCCACCCGGGCGTGAGCCCCGCTCTTCCGCTCACAAAAAAAGAGGCCGCACGACTGTGCGGCCCCTTTTTTCGGAATTCCAAATCGGCAGACTCAGTTGCTGCCGCGGCCTTTGACACCCGCCGCCGTGGAGGCGTTGGCGCGTGCCTTCTCATGGGGGCGCAGGCTGCGAACAGCCGCACCGGCGCGCCACATCTCGGAGTCGTGGATGACGCCCAGTTCCTTCTGCAACTTGGTCTTGTAGTCGGCGCCACCGCAGGACTTGATCACGTGACGGGCTTCCTTCTGCGACTTCACGGCGGCGTAGAGATCCTTGAAGACCGGCAGGGTGGCCTTCTTGAACTTCGGTTTCCAGTCCAGCGCGCCGCGCTGGGCGGTGGCGGAGCAGTTCGCGTACATCCAGTCCATGCCGTTCTCATCCACCAGGCGGATCAGGCTCTGCGTCAGTTCCTCAACCGTCTCGTTGAACGCCTCGGAGGGCGAGTGACCGTTCTTGCGCAGCACCTCGTACTGCGCCTCCATGATGCCTGCCAGCGCGCCCATGAGCACCCCGCGTTCACCGACCAGGTCGGAGGTCACTTCATGCTCGAACGTCGTGGGGAAGAGATAACCCGATCCCACGGCGATGCCGACGGCGAGCGCGCGATCGAGCGCCCGGCCGGTGGCGTCCTGCCCCACCGCAAAGCTGGAGTTGATGCCGACGCCCGCGAGGAAATTACGGCGGACCGAGGTGCCCGACCCCTTTGGCGCGACGAGGATCACGTCAACGTCCTTGTTCGGCTTCACGCCGGTGAGTTCGTTGTACACAAAGCCAAAGCCGTGGGAGAAATAGAGCGCCTTGCCCGCGGTCATGAAGGGCTTCATGCGAGGCCACACCTGCTTGATGGCCGCGTCGTTCACGAGACTCATGATGATCGTCGCCTTCTCGCACGCCTCCTCGATGTCGAAGAGCGTCGTGCCGGGTTTCCACCCATCCTTCATGGCGCGCTTCCAGTCGCCCGCGAAGCGCTTGTCCTGGCCGATGATCACCGGGACACCGTTGTCCCGCATGTTCAGCGACTGCGCCGGGCCCTGAACGCCATAGCCGATCACGGCGATGACCTCGTTCTTGAGGACCTTCTGCGCCTTCTTCAGGGAATACTCTTTGCGTGTGACGACAGTCTCGACGACGCCGCCAAAATCAATTTTGGCCATACCGTTACTCCATGTTGACGAAACAAACTGCCCGGACAAACAGGCATAACCGCCCGTCCGACCGTCAAGCAGAAAACGTGAGTATATTAGCACCTTGGCACCATTAAGCAAGTCTATTGCAAATTGCGGCCTTGACGTCTCGCGGGTGGAGGGGCATACTGCCTCTGTCTGTAAGACCTTAAAACCAACCGATCCTCTCTATCCTATTCGACAGAGGCCAGACGGAAAGGGCACACCATGAATCAAGGATTTGGCCGGGGCGCCGCGATGCCGCCGTTCCCGTTTTCAAATGCGCGCATCGTACCGGCGCTCACCGGAATCGTGGTGGTTGTGGTGCTGATCGTCGGCGTGATGACGTCGGTCTACCAGGTCGAACCGGAGGAACGCGCCGTGGTCAAACGGTTTGGCGCCGTCATTGGCATCACCGATCCCGGGTTGCACATGAAGTTTCCCTTTGGGATTGACCAGGCCCAGACGGTGGCGACCGAGCGGGTGCTCAAGCAGGAGTTCGGATTTCGGACCGCGGGCGTGCGCGACGGGCGAACCCGGTTTTCCGACAAACCTTTTGAGGATGAATCGCTGATGCTGACCGGCGATCTGAACGTGATTGATCTCGAATGGGTGGTGCAGTACCGCATTTCCAATGCAACCAATTTCCTCTACTGCGTGCGCGAGCCCGAGCGGACGTTGCGGGACATTTCCGAATCGGTCATGCGCCGCGTGGTGGGCAATCGGTTGGGGGCCGAGGTGCTCACTGTGGCGCGGGTCGACATGCAGCGGCAGGGGTGCTCGGAAATACAGGCGGTGATGGATCGCTACGAGACCGGCATTCATGTGATCACCGTCGAATTGCAGGACGTCATACCGCCGCCCCGCGTACAACCGGCTTTTAACGAGGTCAACGAAGCCCGGCAGGAGCGCGAGCGCACCATTAACGAAGCGCAGAAGCGGGTCAACCAGGAGATTCCGCGGGCCGAGGGCGCCGCGCTGCGTATAACGGCCGAGGCCAAGGGTTACGCCACGGAGCGCGTCAACCTCGCCGAGGGCGAAAGCGCGCGATTCAACGCCGTGCTGACCGAATACCGGGAGGCCCCGCAGGTGACGCGCACCCGTCTGCATCTCGAAGCGATGCGGGATGTGCTGCCGAAGGTGGGACGAATCGTGGTGGTGCAGGACGGCCAGCTCGGGCCCCTGCCGCTCTTGAATCTCAACGACGCAAAGGAGGTGACGCCATGAAGCGCGGCATCTGGATCGCAGTCGCACTCGTGGCGTTAGTGGCCTCGCGAAGCTTCTTCTTTGTGCTCGACGAAGCCGAACAGGCCATTCTGATTCAATTTGGTGAACCGCGGGGCGGGGTGATCGTCACCCCCGGCCTTAAACTTAAACTCCCCTACCAGGAGGTCCGCCGCTTCGACAAGCGGCTGTTGGTCTGGGACGGAGACGTGACCCAAATCCCGACGCTGGGGCGCGAATTCATTCTGGTGGACACGACCGCGCGATGGCGCATTGCCGACCCGCTCCAATTCCTCCGCAGTGTCCGCGATGAGCGCGGGGCGCGCACCCGGCTCGACGACATCATTGATTCGGTCGTGCGCGACATGGTCTCTTCGACCGAACTCGAGGAGATCATCCGTTCGCGCGATTGGAGTGTCGACATCGAGAAGCTCGATCAGGATGAGGCTTCTGGAATCAACGTCAGCGAACTGAAGCATCGCCCCAAGCTGGGCCGCGAACTGCTGGAGCAGGAAATCCTCCAACGCGCGCGCCGTCTCATGCCCGAGCTGGGCATCGAGCTCAACGATGTGCGGATCAAACGGGTCACCTACATCGATTCCGTTCGCCGTCAGGTCGAAAACCGCATGATCGCCGAACGCCAGTCGATCGCCGAGCGGTTCCGGGCCGAGGGGCAGGGACGCAGCCAGGAGATTCTGGGCAACATGGAACGCGAACTGCTCCGGATCAGTTCCGAGGCCCAGCGCGGGGCCGAAGAGATTCGAGGGGAAGCCGATGCCGAGGCAACCCGGATCTACGGCAAGGCATTCGGGCAAGATCCCGAGTTTTACGCCTTCTTCAGGACGCTCGAGCAGTACCGCACCCTCGGCTCCAACACCACCCTGATGCTGCGTTCCGATTCAGACTTCTTCCGCTACATCGAACACGTCATGCCAGACCAGCACCCCGCTTCTGAAGCCAAGCCCTGATGCGCCCGACGCATCCACTGCGCCGGACCCGGCGGGCAGGACGTCCTGAACCGCAAGCGGAAACGTGCTAAGGGACAGACTTAATACCCCGTTTGGTGCGGCGCTTCAAAGAGTTTGGAGCTTCCGGGTTTGTGGGGGGATTTCTCATTGACTCGCATCGCAGCCATATCGTCGGCCCTCGATGAAGCGGGTGGTTTAAGTGAAACCGTTTAAGAAGGCGAGTAAGGATGCGATTACGTGTAGGTCATCCCACACACTTACACCTACACTTTAACCCTATCTTAAACGGCACACGTACTCCACCTGCTTACTCGCTCCCTCATGGCTCTCGGACATGACCTCGCATTTCTCAATATAAAATCCCCCGCTAAACCCGGAAGCGCCAAGGTTTTTGCAAGCGCCTCACAGAGGCACAGGAACACAGCGAATAGGAAAGAGCAGGTTTCAGGTTTCTGGAAAGGCGCGAAGCGTCTGGGTAGGGCGGCGGCGTCCCGCC
>CAZOJL010000100.1:0-13116 GCA_964580075.1 uncultured Akkermansia sp.
GGTTTACTCCTTCGATGGCGTGCCCATTGTCGGCAAAGAACAGTTCTGCCGTCCGCTTCAGGCCGCGTATGTGAAGGGCCGCCCGGCCATCATTTTCTGTCCGAACGACTACGGGTGCTTCTGGGAAATCTCCACGCCCCCGACGGCTCTGAATCCGATGGGCGAGGGCGCTCACGGCTATCTGGACGAAGGTGGATTCAAGGTGCGTGACATTGTTTATGCGTTCAGCATTAACTGGTTGTTTTACACATTGACGCACTGAGTGGCGGGCGCGGGGTATCGTGGCGTGAGGCACGTCCCCCGCGGCACGCTCAGACGTGCGGTGCGCGTGGAAGTCCACGCTGGAAAAACGAAGGATTGAGTACAATGAAGCGCAAGTTGCTTTGGATGCGCCCAGTCTGGATGGTGGCTGTCCTGTGGTGGCGGGAGCGACCCAGGCGCAGGAGGCTGCGCAGGATCCGGTCCGCGTCAGGCTGGTGGCGGCGGAGATGCCGGACCGGTTGATCAGCGACTTGGAAGTCGTCGTGTCGGTTGATGATCCCTCGGTCGACACCAGCCAGCGGCGCGACCGGCCATCCCTGGGAGACGATGCGACGCTGTGGGTCCGCGGAGCGAGTGTGGACGGGACGAACACCTTCGAACGGTACTACAAGGGAACATACATCAACCGGATCTCCGAGCTCACGTTCGCCCCCGAAACGCTGGCGGTGGGCGACCACATCATCGAGCCCGGGCATCACGTGTTCCGATACGGGGAAGACGGGACGCTCTCCTCGACGGATCCGGATATCGTGATTGCGGGTCGGACGGTCTCGTTGAAAACGTACCGCATTGAAATTTTCAATGTGGATGCCGACAAATCGGGCCCGCCGGAGTCCCGGTTGCTGGGCCGGACGTTGAACGTGGACCTGATGGCGCCCGGGGGTGCCGACGCCACCAACGTCCTGAACGAGGCCCGCGCGTCGAACATGCTGAGTCATTTTCGTAATTTCTGTCCCCTGCGCGTCTATCTTCCCGCGAACACGAACCAGCAGTCCTACGTGCTCAGACCGGGCATGCAGCCCTTCCGGGTCCTGCCGGGCGGTACGGTTCAACTGGAGAAGAGCGATGTGCAGGGGATCAGCGCCGAGGGGTCGCAGATCCTCGTGGCCTACATGACATTTTCGGCCTGGGTCAAAACCGGGACCGCGCTGAGCGCGAGTTTCGGCGGAGCCTCGATTCCGAGGACGGATGAGTACCCGGCCCGCATACGCGTGGGTCCCACCCGCGGCGATCCTATCTTCAGCGCCGCCTTGGAGGGGTTGCCGCCGTCCTTCGGGTTGAAGCTTTCGGGGGATGTCGACCGCTATCCCAACAAGTACATGGTGGCGGACAACACGCGCAACCTGATGCATGTGCGGCTGATGGCTGTGGAATCGGGCGTGTCTATTTTCGAACGTGGCACTCCGGCCGTCGCGCGCCTGCAGTTCAAGGAGAATGTCGGGGCCGTCTCCACGGATGCCGTCCAGAACGCGGCGCCCCTGATCCAGGCGTTAAAGGAGGCGATCGCCAACACGCCGGTCTCCACAGACGATCCCGTGGCTGTCCAGGCCCGCCGCATCTGCGCGTTTATTCTCAACGTCAGCGAGAGCGACAGGATACGTATAACGGCGTGGTTGGATGAACCCGCCGCCACCATGGCCCAGATGAAGGAAGGGGCGCTTCCGTTCTTCGCCCGGCTCAACGCGTGCCTGTACGAGCGTGTGCTGTTTGATGAGGCGGCGATCGACGCGCTGAAACCGGACGACGCCCTCCGCGCGGAAGCCGGGCGCATGGCAACGCTGGACGACACGCAGCTTATGCAGGTGAACCGACGCCTGCTGGGCCTTGTCTTTCCGGGCGTCTTTGCCCCGCCACAGACGGAGCCCCCGGCCCGGCCGAAGCTGCGTTTGGCGTATTCCCCTTACGACCCCCTCCACGAGACCAGCCGGTCTTGGAATTTCTTCGATGCCCAGTCCTGGGACGGGGATACGCTGACGTTCCAAACGCCGGACGTTCCGTACGGATTCTACCGGTTCCGGGTCATCCTCTTCGGGCCCGAGGACAAGGATACGATTTCGCCTCTGACGGCCGAATTTGTAGCCTGTGTGATCGAGCCGAAGCAGGATGGCACCGCCTGCTTCATCAGCAACAAGGGGCGCGACGCCTTCGTGCCGGGCGAGACGATCCGCCTGCAGGCTGTGTTGCGTTCACGCGCCGCCCGCCCCGCTGGAACCCGCACGGTCGTGCTGAAGCATCCCGACGGCCGGGAAGATCGCCTCTCCCTGGAGGATCCGGGTGGCACGTGGCACAGCCGCGCGCTGGCCATTCCCGACACCATCACCCGCCGGCTGATCCCCGGCCGATACGAACTGATGATGACGGATCTCCCCCCGGACGTGGCCTGCTCTCCCTTCCGGTTCGACATGGCGCCGCCGCGCGAGAGCCGCTTCCGGATGATCAAGGCCTCCAAATACACGCACGAGACCTACGCGCTGCTGGGGTCGCAGAAAGGTCAGTTTCCGATCGATCTGGAACGGGCCATCGCGTCGTTGGCGGAGTTGGGATACAACCGCTTTGACTACCACACCTACAGCGATGACCACCATGCCAGGCAGGGAGAGATGCGATCGGTAATCGCGGAAACAGACGCCCGGCTGATGCCCCCGGATGCCCTCTATTTTCCCTCGGGGAGAGATCAGATCCTGAACGCCTGTGTGCGGTACGGCCTAGAGTTTGGCGATGTCCTGCATGGGGCGGGTGACAACGAAATTCCCCGCTATATTGATGGCTACATCAATGCCGGCGAGCGTTGGATCCGGCGCGAGGTGACGTCCATGCGCCATTCACCGGCCTTCGACGGCGTGTATTTGTACGAGGAAGCGTACGAGCGTGGCCTGGTTGGCGTGCCGAAGAAACATGACAATTTCTTCCCGGCGTGGCGCCTGAAACGCGTGGCGCAGGCCTTCACCAACGTGTCCCCCAACAAGATCCGCGCCGATGTGAGCCGAAATGTGACTCTTCTGAAGACCTCGCCCGCGCAATGGGATCCTCGGGCGCTGGAACGGTTCCTGGATCTCCGCACGTGGGAGATGCACGGGTGGGGCGATTTCAACTCGCGTCTGGCCGCTGCCGGTCGGGACTTGCTGCCGCGGGCGAGAATCGGCACCTACCATTGCAGCTTCATGTTCGTGCAGAACGGGTACGGCGCCGTGTGTTCGGCGGCCGATTTCGATAACGGGTATCATCCCGACGTCTTCGAGAACCTCGATATCGCATCCACCCAGCACTACCACGACGGCCCGACGATCGGTTACTGGACCCATTCGCCGATCATGATTCAACTGCTGCGCGCCTCCCCTGCAAGCCATAAACGCCTCGTCTGGGCCAACATCTCGATGAACCCGGATGCGCGCACGTTGTCAGACGGCCAGTTGCAGCGTCAGATGGCATTCGCCATGCTGGCGCAGGGCGCGGACGGCATTTCCACGTTCCATATGCATGAGACCTTTGCGGACACCCCAAACCCCAACATGATCAAGAGCAAGGAAACGATGCGGTTGCTGAACACGCAGATCCTGGCGCCGTTCGGTGAGGTGTTCTCTTCGGCCACGAAGCCCGGGTATCTCAAGGTCGGCATCGTCAATACGCTCGCGCAGCTCTCCATGAGCGAGTTCAAGAACATGCGGACCGCAAACCAGCTTGAGGAGTTGTGGGTCTCCTGCTGGCGCTTGGGCTATCCGGCGGTCTTTCTGCGCGAAGGCGACCTGGAACAGCCGCTCGAGGGCTACCAGGCGATCTTCGTGCCGGGGATCCGGTTTCCGGGCGAACTGACGGCCGGGGCGCGTGAATCCCTGCGTGCCGCGATCAAGCGGGGCTGCAAGGTGATCGTGGAGCGGGACAGCACGCTCGACGCGGAGATCGCGGAAGTCACCAAGATGGCTGATTTTGACCTGATGAATTTCTTCTACGGCCCGGGTTACAACGTGGCCGGTTACGACGCTGAACTCGACATGGTGTTCAACAAGTCCCAGGCCGCCACCGATTATCTGAGGGTCAAGATGGTCGAGTGGGGGATTGAGCCGGCAGCGCAGGGACCGTTCAAGGTCGGACCCAACTGGCGGGACGGCGGCGATATCCAGTATCTGATCATGTCCAACTACGAGGATCCTGATTACGGGCAGACATCCCACGATATCATGTCCAAGCCGGTGTTTATGCCGCTGACGGTCCCGGCTCACCGGGGCGAGGTGGCCTACGATCTGCTGGCCCGAACCGGGTTGCCGTTGGGCAAGACGAACGACCTGCAGCGGTCTCTGGTGCTGGATATGACTCGCGTGCAGGGCGCGCTGGCGGCGTTCCTTCCCGAAAAGATTTCCGCGCTCCGCCTGACGACGCGGCGCGACACCGCCGGCGCCTCCGTCTTGTTGAAAGGAGAGCTGATGGGTGAGTCCGGCAAGGCCCTGTCCGGGGTCTTTCCGACGCGGATCCGCCTGCTGGATGGCCAGGGGAAACAGCTCTTTTCGATGTACCGTGCGCTGAACTCCAAGACGGAAATTGAATTGGCGCTCCCCTTGACCTCCAGCCGGGATGGCGGCCTCGTGGTGGAAGTGGTGGAGAACATTTCCGGCAAATCCTGCCGGCTTGCGTTCGAAAGCACGGCGGGAGTGGAGCCGGTGCTTCGTCTCGAGGATACCGCAGCCCCCTATGTGCCGTATCCGTCGGAGGTCGAGCGGTTCCTCAAATCCAGCACCAATGCCGTGCTGGTGCTGGGACGCGGCATGGAAGGTCCGAAAGCGAAAGCGGACGTGGACCGGCTGATTGCCGGACTGGGCGCAAAGGGGATCACGATCACCCCGATGCCCGAGAATCGCGCCTGGCGGGTGATATCGGGCGATCCCAGCATCGCCGGGGATCCCTATGCGGACGGGTTCCACTACTGGCACGGCGGCATGGGCGGGTCAGACCCGGGGCCGATCGAGCCCCGCGCGGTCGTGGACAGCCCGTTGATCATTCTGAGCGCGTCGGGCGGGTCCCAACTGCTGAACATGCTGGTCAACAAGGGGTTTGTGACGGAACTGCCCATTGGGGCCGCAGGGCTACCGGTGCAACCGACGCTCCAGGTGGCGTCGCGCGGCTTCCATTGGAATTACGATACGCTGTGCCTCGTGGCGAATGACGGCGACGGTGTCAGCCGTGTGGTCAGCCGGGTTCTGGAAGACCCCGCGCTGACGGGGGCGACCCGCGCTGCGGAAGCCCCGCCGAAGCGCCCGTCCTACGAGAAGCCCGACCAGCGGGAGGGCGGTGACACGGTTGAGCAGAAGCCGGCCACGAGCTTCATGGGCAACAACGAATATGTCATCGACATGAAGTTCGATGTCGCCGGAAATATCTACGTGATCACGTGGGGACACGGGGATAACCTCTATTCGCTCGATCCCCAGGGAAAACTGCGGTTTTCGATGCGCCTGCCCGAGATGGGCGCCTGCCGCCTGGACATCGATACGGACCGTGTCGTAGTCTTCACCGGCTACGGCAGCCGGATCTACCAGGTTGCGTTGGACGGCAAGCCGATTTCGCAGGCGAGACTCTCGCTGGACCCTGGCGTGAATCACAAAGGACCGACCTATCGGGAACGCCACACGGCGGATCTGCTCCGGCACGGCCTGGGACTGAACGAAGATCTGTTCCGCTATGCCTACGTTCCAGGGAAACGGATGATTGTGTATTATGAGCCGTTGTTCGAATCGATGCGGATGCTGGACGAAAACTACACGCTCATCGCCGAATGGAAGGGCGACGCCCGGACCGATGAGGATGGCGACGTCACCTACCGGCGCCAGGGCGAGTTTGTCTGCAGTCCCGACGGAACGCGGCTGGCGCAGATGGAGGACGGGATGCTGGTTCTGCGCGATCTCACCGACCCCACCGTGCGGAAGCTGGCGGAGCGATACGGCGCCGGGAGTTCGTTGGCGTGGCATCCGGGCGAGTCCGGGCCGACCGTAGGCCGCACCCATTTCAACGGTGATCTCGAATGGATCCGGCAGGACGCTCCCGCGCCGGGTGGCGCCGTGTTCGACCTCGGCCTCGTGGGCGGGTTGGTTCCCGACGGCAAGGATTTGCGCCTGGTGCGCGTGACGGATGCCGGGGAAACGGAAACCGCCCGGCTGGGACCGTTCCCCTGGATGCCGACATTCGCGCGGGTCAGTCCGGACGGCACACACGTTGTGTTGTTGGACGAATACTGGAACGCGTTCGTGCACGACGTCAAAACCGGCAAACGAACCGGGCAGATCACGCTTTCGGAAATGGGCTTTTCAATCACGTTCACGTCGGATTCGAAGACGTTCCTGGTCGGCGGCCTCCGCGGGACGGTGATGTGCTGCGACACGAATGCCGCGCTCCTGTGGAGCACGTCGCTCATGCCGTACAATCAGAGTCTGAAACAGACCGCGTTCCCGAACGTGGACCCGTCGATACCGGACGGCACGGACACGCTCTACAAGCCGGTCGTGGATGAACCCGGCGAACTCGACAGCCTGGTGACGCTTGACCGCACCCGCCTGGTGAACGGCGATTTCGAGGGGGACGGCGGCTGGCAGGTTGACACAAACGCCGGCGCGACGGCGGCCACCCCCGCCTATGTCGACGGGGGCTACGAGAGCAAGCGGTGCCTGAAGGTCGGAGAGACCGCGGTGCAGCAGCAGATCGAAGGGCTCATCGGCGAACATTTCACATGGGTGCTGGAGTTCTTCTACCGCCGCGCAACGCCCGATCAGGAAGTGTCCCTGCTCGCCGGTCTGAGCGTGGACAACAGGCATCCGGATAACGTCGTACGCGTGCTGGAATGCGGCAAGGAGTGGACGTTTGCCCGCATCACGATGAAGAGCGGCGGGGATCCCACGGCCCTGCGCGTCGGATTCCAGGGGCAGGGCGGTGACGCGTGGGTCGACAGCGTGACGCTGCGCCGCATCCGTTTCCCCAGCGTCAACCACATGCTCTATCCGCCGGTGTACGATGTGGACCCGATTGTCCTTCGAAATCCGCTGTTCTACAGGCATTACAATCCGTTTGGAATCCTGCGCGAGCAGATCCCGAATATCGTGCTGGCGCAGCGGCCCGAGCAGATCGCCGACGCCCTGCTGGCGGATCCATTCCTGCAGAACGGCAGGCTCAACGAGATCAGCAGCGACTGGTACCACTCCTACCTTGGCGGCAGTGACACGCTGATTTCGCTCGGCATCAAGGAACCGCGTTGGGTGTCCATGGTGGCGCTCTATTTCAACGCGTACGACGAGGCCAACACCACGCGGCATTTCGACATTTTCGTGTCCGACGTGGCGCAGCGAAAGGTTGCGCGCGTCGCCTCGGTGCGCAACAACCGGAGTCTTTTCCGCCTGATCAAGTTCCCCGCCCGCCGGGCGGACGAGGTGCGAATCGTGCTGGTCAACACGCTGCCGCGCCAGCGCACCGTGACGGAAGTGGAAGTGTATGGGCCGTTGTCCGGCAGCGAGAAACAGGGGTTTGTAGACGCGGATGGGCAGAACACGTACATGGGCTCGTTTGCCCGCGTCGAGACGCGGCAGATGAATCTGGCCCCGGAATATGAATCGCGGCGGGCTGGCGGCGCGATTCCCGATCCTCCCCGCCAGGGGTTTGACGCCCCGCCCCGGTGGGCGACGCCGGTTTCACAGGTCATGATGTCGGAGCGGAACGTGTATCTGTCGCGCGCGATCGGGTTCAACCAGCGTGTCTCTCTGGATGCGCCGTCACTGGATATGCCCGCTGCCTCGTTCCGCACGGGCGGCATGGGGTTCGGTCCGGTCATGACGCTCTATGGCGGGGCGTTGCTGAAGCCCGGCACCGACGGGAAACTCTACTGCATTGATCCGTCATCCGGCCGCCAATTCTGGACCAAAGCGTTGGGTGATCGGCTCACCGGAAGCCCGGCGGTGATCGGACTTGACGTCTTCATCGCGACGGACGCCGGAATGATCTATACACTCGACATTGCCAGCGGCGCGCTGCTCGGTGAGACGAAGTTGTCGGGGCCGGTCTACGGATCCGTGGCCACGGACGGGAAGAGCCTGTTCATGATTTCTGCTGCCGGTTTCTTGCACAGCATCCGGGTGAGCGGTCCGGAAGCCTGGCGCCTGCCCGTGGCGCCCGACACGGACGCCACGCCGGCCGTGGATGGCGGTGTGGTCTACATGGCGGATCAGAAGGGAACCGCGCGTGCCGTCCAGGCCGATGACGGCAAGGTTCTCTGGACCTCCGAGCTCGGCAGCGAATTCTGCCGTTGTCCGGTAGTGCTGCCGGAGATGGTGGTGTTCGGCTGCAGCGACGGTCGGCTGACGGCGCTGAACCGCCGCACGGGAGAGTCGGTCTGGCAAACGCAACTGCAGACGAGATTTCTGAGATATGAGCCGGTGCCGTTGCTCTTCAAGTCACCCGAGCCGCCCCATCCGCTTCCGGATCGCGATGTGCAAGTCGACGGTGTCTTGGACGAGTGGGGGCCGGTGACCGCGGAACTCAAAGGCCCCGACGACATTACACCGGCCGAAAGCCGCCAGAAATGGACGGATACACGGGACTTGGGGGTCAAACTGCACCTGGGATGGGGCAACAATAGGCTCTATGTGGCCGCGGAGGTCACCGACAACGCGCACAGCAACACCAGAGCCGGCGACATGATCTGGAATGGCGACGCCATGCAGATGGGATTGGTCACCGCTGACGGGACGTTGTGGAACATCGCGCTTGCTCTGACGACCAATGGCGTGGTTTTCCATCAGTTCGCAGGCAAGGGCGACGCGTTGATCAAGGCCGTCACCCATGCCGTGGTGCGGGATGAAGCATCCGCGGTCACACGCTACGAGTTGAGCCTGCCGTTGGACGTTCTGGGTGTGAAACCCGACTCGGTGTTCGGCTTGAACTTCATTTTCTTTGACGATGACGACGGCAAGGGGCAGCGCTATGGCCTGCAAATGGCTCCGGGTTTGACTCAACCGCCGAATCCGGGTCTGTACCCGCGCTATGCCATGGTCACACGGCCCGCAGGTCAGGAGCTTGCCAAGGTCGTGCCCGCGGGGACGAGTCCGGTCCTGTTGTGCATGTCCGAAGGGAGGCCGGTGCTGATCGACCCGGCCAACGGCCAGCCCACCGGGGCGCAACTGGTGACCGGTTCCGTCCAGCGGGATGGGCAGTTCAAGCCAGACGGCGATCCGCCCGGGATCGGTGAACTGACGGCCCCGATCAGTTACTACAAGGGCTATCTGGCGTTTGTGCCCATTGAGGGCGACATCGGCACGATCCCCATGTACAACGACAGCCGCTATCACAATATGGGGATTGGCTCGGCGTTCTTGTTGAAGCCGGTGGCTGACGCGCCGGTGAAGCCAGACACAGGCCCGCGCACCGTCGCGTTCCGAGACAAGACGGTTCGCATCGACGGCGTTGTGGAAATGAACGAATGGGGCAAATCGATGCTATCGCTCAACGGCCCCGAAGACATCTTCCCGAATGACCGTCGCGCCAAGGGAGAAGCCGATGGATCCACATCCTGGACCAGTTTCGATGATCTGGGCGCCAAGGTCTACATGGGGTGGGACAGTAACCGGCTCTACGTGGCGGCCGCCGTGGCAGATGATAGCCGTTGCAATCCGAACGCCGGTGAAACCCTCTTCAATGGCGACGCG
The DNA here is from genome assembly GCA_964580075.1 of uncultured Akkermansia sp. Taxonomy (GTDB): domain Bacteria; phylum Verrucomicrobiota; class Kiritimatiellia; order RFP12; family JAAYNR01; genus VGWG01. The sequence continues at coordinate 9,717 of CAZOJL010000100.1, forward strand.
ATGCAGGTGGGAATCGTAAACCCCAAAGGCGTACACTGGAACATGGGCCTGGCGCTGACCGATGGGGGCGTCGCGTTTTACGATGCGGAGAATCCGAGCAATGTGCTCGAACGGGTGGCCGATTATGCCGTTACGGCATCCGACGCCACGCGGACCACCTACTACGAGCTGAGCCTGCCCCTGGAGGTCCTCGGACTGAAACCGGGCGACGAGTTCGGCCTCAATTTCGCCTTCCTGGATGACGACAAGGGCAACGGGGTGCGCTACTGGTTGCAGTTGGCGGCTGGTCTGGCCGGTCGAGATGAAAAGACGCCATCTCCCGCCAAGCTCTATCCGCGGTTCGTGCTCGGACAGTAGCGCGCCTTCTGATTTCATGCGTGTATGCATCGTCGTCATTTTTTGACACCGATGCAGTCCCGATCAGGCGCATTCACTTACACACACACACACACACACACACACGCATCCACGCACCCACTGGCTGATGACTTCCCTTTCGCGCACGCCCCCCAATAACCCCAAACGCAACGGTTTCTTCAAGGAGGAATGACGATGAGGACTGACAGGACACGTATTACGCTCAACGCGCAATATACCGCGCAACGGCTTTGCCTGGCACTCCTGGGCGGAATCTTTCTCGCCTTGGGTGTGGCGCAGGCGGGCTGGAACGACATGCCCATGACCGTGAAGGTCACGAATGCGAAGGCCGTGCCGCGCGATGCGAAGACCGCGCTCGTTTCGTTCGATCTCACGTGGGATTATTCCTGGCGTCAGGATGGCACCCATGACGCGATCTGGGTCTTTTTCAAGGTGCGCCCGGAAGGCGCGGATGCGTGGCAACCGGTGCGACTGGCGGCGGACAAGGTTCGTAATCCCACCGGCTATGGCCAGGAGGCGGGCACCCCGCTGGAGTTCCTGGTCCCCGCAGACGACGGCGGGCCTGTCGGCATGTTCGTGCGCCGGGCCGAATATGGGTATGGCCTGGTATGCGCGAGCAATGTGACGGCAGTGATGGAGTTGCCGCAACCCCTGAACCCTGAACCCCAAGCCCTGAACCTGGAAATCCGCGCCTGCGGCGTCGAGATGATCTACATCCCCGAGGGGGCGTTCTACCTGAACACGGGAGGCGTCGAGCCGTTCCGGTTCTACCAGTACACGGACGGGTCTCAACACACACAGCCCTACCGCGTGACAAGCGAGGGCGCGATCCCGACCGGTCAGCAGGAGGGCAAGCTTTGGGCCCGGCACGGGGCGCAGCCGGAGGACAAAGGCGAGATCCCGGCCGCTTATCCCAAGGGCTGTGGGGCGTTCTACTGCATGAAGATTCAGATCAAGGGTGGGCAGTACTGCGATTTTCTTAATACGCTGACGGAGGAGCAGGTGGCGAAGTACTGTCCGAGCAATTCTCCGTTCACCCGTTCTGAAACAAATCCGGGCGTCTATGCCATCTCGGATGAAGGGGCGATTCACCTGTATACGCCGGTCTCTTGGGGGGATGGGATTGCCTATGCTGCATGGGCGGGGCTGAGGCCGATGAGCGAACTGGAGTACGTCAAGGTCGGACGCGGGATGCTGGAGCCCACCACCGATACCGGCGACACGATCGATCACCCCTCGTGCTGGGGAGTCGAGGACTGGACCGGCTGGCGGACCGCGCCGGAGCGGACCGTGACCGTCGCCAACACCGAGGGGCGGAACTTCAAGGGGACGCACGGCAAGGGCACGCTGGCGTTGCCCGCAGACTGGCCGCAGGATGATGCGGTAGGCTCGGGGATTCGCGGCGGCTACGGCCCGGTGAATGGGCATCCTTCTACCCGCACGGAAGCAGCCCGTGCGGCACCCCAACGGATCCCCTATCTTGGCTGGCGCGGCGTACGCACAGCGCCCCAGGAAGCGGCGGAGTAGAGAAGAGTTGAGAAAAACATGCAACATGCAACATGCAACACCCAACACCCAACACCCAACACCCAACACCCAACACCCAACACCCAACACCCAACATGCAACGGAGATCAGGGATGCATCCAATTATGATTTGGAGGATAGGCTTCTTGACTATGCGGCCCGGATCATCCGACTGACTGGTGCATTGCCCAGGTCACGGGCAGGCAGTCATGTGGCTGATCAACTCCTCCGTTCGGGCACGTCTCCTCTCTCGAACCACGGTGAGGCACAGGCAGCGGAGTCGCCGGAAGACTTCATTCATAAACTGAGTGTCGCCCTGAAAGAACTGAAGGAGTCGCGGCGTTGGTTGCGTCTCATTGTAAAGGCCCAACTGGTGAAAGAAACGCAACGGATGGAACCTTTGATTGTGGAGACGGAGGAATTGATCCGTATTTTTGGGGCGAGCATCCGCACCTCACGTGAGCGAAAGGAAAAGAAATGAACAGACAGAAATGGTTGCATGTTGAATGTTGCATGTTGGATGTTGCATGTTTATTGAAATCGCCCCTACCCCATATGCTGACGGCTTGTTTTGCGCTATTGTTCACGACCTCATCCACCCTCGCGGACGACTCCGCAAACGCCCGTTTCAAGGGCTCGGGCAAGGCCGATCCGGCGCGGATCAGCAACGTGACGGTCAAGCCGTCGGGCGAGGCGGGTGTCAGCACCATCACCTTCGACCTTGCCTGGGACTGGTCCTGGCGCGCGGCGTGGGAGGTGGAGGCCGCGCAGACGGGTGGCAAGAAGAGCCTGAAGCTGGAGAACTGGGACGCCGCCTGGGTCTTTGTGAAGTACCGCCTGCCGGGCGGAACGTGGCGTCACGCCATGCTCGCGGCGGATGCGGCGAAGCATACCGTACCCTCCGGCGCGTCCCTGGAAGTCGGCAAAAGCAACAACGGCAAAAAGGGCGTTGGCGTGTTCATTCACCGTGCCGCTGCGGGCCAGGGGCCGAACGACTGGAAGGGTGTATCCCTGCGCTGGCTCTTGCCTGCCGGGGCGGGCGATGCGGAGGAGGGGGGCGCTTCCGAGTTTGCCATGCACGCGACGTCCGACAAGCCGGTCGACGGCGCCGCTTTCGACCCAGCCAAGGCCGAGATAAAAGTGCTGGCGCTGGAGATGGTTTACGTGCCGCAATGCGCGTTCTGGTTGGGGGACGGCACAACCAATGCCATCGCCGGCCAATTCACAGCCGGCCTGGGCAGCGCGCCGTTCCGGGTCGAGAGCGAGCAGGCGATCAAACTGGGAGGCGATACGGCGGAGTATCTGAACAACCATGACACGGGCGGCATGGACCCCAGCAGCATGGATGATTTCAACAGTGACCAGTCGGCGACGTTGCCTGCGGTTTTTCCCAAGGGGTACGCGGCGTTCTACTGCATGAAGGTCGAGGTGACGATGGCGATGTACGTGGAGTACCTGAATATGCAGCCGTATGCGCGCCAGGCAGCGTCTGTCA
>CAZOJL010000101.1:0-13068 GCA_964580075.1 uncultured Akkermansia sp.
ATTCCAGCGCGGTTTGCCCCATGCACCCGAGTCCCGAGGCATACGCTTGCTTTCCAAACGTCAGGGAGACGCCCGCCCCGTTTCGAAAAGCCTGAACGGGAACGCCCGAATCGAGGCCCGCCAGCGGCCCGCATGCGGCGAGATCCACGCGGCCATCCTGGATGCGCGTCAGTCGGAAGCCGCCCGACACCGTGGGCGCATGATGGCGCAGGACGACCTCGTTGCGGCCCGCTTTGCAGCCCCGCAGCACAAACGCCGAACGCCTCGGACCGGAGGCATAGACCTGGTCAACGTTGTTGGATGACGCCAGGCCCAGCATCGGCGCCAGATTGTTGGTCTGCTCACTCCCCCCGTTGAGGATGATCCCCATCGTCCGGTTCGTATCGCCCGCCGCATCAAGGTACCAGAGCCTGCTCATCAGCACATCGCCAGCCTGGTCCAGCTTGAATGCAAACCGCTCTTCGGTGACGTTCGACAGGAATCCTTCATAGACACGTTCACCGGCGAACAGGCGGCCCCGCGGATAGACCACCGGCTCCCCGCCCGTCACCGTGTACTCGGCGGCCTTCACGGAATAGGCTTCCGCCGGGAAGAAATCGAGTATCAGCCCGTACGCGGCATCGGGCTCCAGCGGTTGCAGATTTCGCAATTCATACGCCACCTGATCGACCGGAACGGTGGGAAACCGCAGGAACAACGGCATCGGCCCCACCGGGAGGGACTTGTCCAACGCCACCGGCACACCAAAGGCATCGACCGCCGCGGCCGCCTGCCACTCAGCGGGCAGACGATAGGCGCGCGCGCCGCGTACCCGCCAGATCACCGCACAGACCCCCCCGCCTTTCATCTTGAACAGATAGCCGCGATTGGCCTGCGGATCGCGATCCGCAATACAGACGCGTTGCAGAAACTCCAGATCGGCGAGCATCTTCCGCGTTTCAATCAGCCCGAAAAAGGCGGGTTTGGGAACATAGAAGGCGCGCTGGCGCTGGATGGAACTGTTGCCGTACGAGGGGCGGAACAGCAAGCCAAAACCGTCCTGGGTCTCATACTTGTTCACACTGGCGAACTGGTGCGGCAACGCACCCGCCGCATGCAGCAGCACCGCCGCCCGGGCATGGTAGGCCGCCTGATCCAGCAGCGGGTGTGTTTCATCCGTCCCCCAGTCAAGTTCGGAGATCGACGCCTTGCGACCCGTTTCAGTCAGCTTCAGCGTAGCATTCAGATCCTCCAGGAAATCCTCGAGCTGCGCCTCCTCCGCCGACACGCCGCCGGGGTTGACGCGGACATCGAACAGGTCAAAGGGCAACAGGTCTGGTCTCTCCATGCCGTCGAGATAGCCGAGAACGCGGTCGAACCGGAAACCGCCGGCAATGACGATGGCCTCGGGATTGTACAACGAAATCCAGCGATCGAAGATCTCGAACATGTGACGATACGTGGCGGGCGGCAGGTAGATCGGCGACTCCTCCGTGTCCGGGCTCTGCCAGAAGACCCATTTCTTGAATTCGCGGGCATGTTCCCGGCCGACGTTTCGGACAAACACGTTCCAGTCCGCCAGCCGCACCGGCGCCTGCATGTAGTTGCCGACATCACGAATATAAGAGCCATCCGCCAGCGCGTCCTGCTTCTCCGGTCCGGCCCAGTCGGCGGAAAACCCGACGATCGGAACGACCTCATAGGTGTTGCCATCTGATTCGGCGGCCGCGTAACGGCGAAACCATCCGTGGTGATACAGATTGGGGGTCGGCTCGGCGGTGTCCCAGTCCAGGTTGACCCGCTTCTCGCGCAACCCAAGATCGGCGTTCAGCCCCTTGATGTCAGACAAACGGGCCATCAGGTTGTCACCGAAATAGCGCGCGCGCTCCGGGGCCTGGACATCCGCCTCAAAGGTTCTTTCCGCGGGGAGCCCCTGCAGGCTCAGGTGATAGAACCCCGGGCTCAGTTTCTCCACCAACGTAAAGCTCACGCGGGCACCGACCGCCAGTGTCAACTTGCAGGCGCCATCCTTGGCCAACACGCCCACGGGCGTTGTCACCCGATACCGGGCATCCAAGGCCATCGGCTCGGACGAGAAGTTGGAGAGAACCATCTTCAACGGCGCCCCCGGCAGGTGCATCAGGGTTTCGTCGGGATACTCCAGCTCGACCATCAGTTCGCTCTGCTTCGCCAGGTGCGTGCTGACCTTGATCTGGTCCACCCGGATGGCGGCTGGGCGTCCGTCTTCGGACCATGCCGTCAGCACCAGATTCAGCGGATAGCGGGGGGAATAGAGGGGATTTCCCCGATCCGATGCATACAGCGGGGGGATGGCTGGCGCGGCGAAGCGGCAGGTCTTCCATCCCGTCCAGTCCACACGGACCGGCTCGCTGGAAAACTGCTGGAAGGCGAGATCAAAGTCGAGCGAACCCACGTCCATGAACAGCGCCTGCAAGACAACCGGTGCGCCATCGCCGAAAACCTGCATTTCAACGCCGTCGACAATGCCGGGCAGGGACGGGTGCAGCATAATGGACGTGGGCAGGTTCGTCGAAACGGCGAGCGGCAGCGCATGCGCCGTGCCGTCTGCGCCCCCGGCGACCGGATCCGCGCCCATGCCTTCAGGCGCCGGCATCCAGAGAGCTGCATTTCCTACACCGCTCCGCGTGTTGTCCTTGAGACAGATATAGCGCTTTCCGTTTTGGGACACCATCGCGTTCTTGTGATAGGTGGCGGCATAATACCATTCCGGAGCCGGCGGATTGAAATGCTCGACCCGTTCGAAATCCCAGAACAATCCCGTGCCGGTCGGTCGGCTGAACACCAGGCGCTCTTGCACGCGTTGGCCGACCACGGGGCCGGTGACCGTCACCAGCGCCGTCACCGGCCCGCGCGGCTTGCGCGCCTCCAGGCCTTTCAGCGACAGGGCCCGGGTCACGAACTCACCCGCGAGCACCTCGATGCCCTCGGCCAGGTCTGCGCCCGGCACCGTTTCGCCTTCGGAATCGATAAACGTCACCGCCACGCGGCCGTTGCGGATATCGTATCCGGTCCCATTCCCGACCGACACGAACAACTGGGCGTCGGCATGCAGCCGGGGTACGACGGTGTCCCCGCGGAGTTCCAGCGACATCCGCTCGGCTCGGATCGCCTGCGTCTCCACCACCAGGTCGTCAACCCAGACGGACCGCGTGGCGCTATCGGGTGGAGCGTCCTTGCCCGGCGGTTCAGGAATCACCCGCAGCGCGGCACAGTAGAACGGTGCCTGGACGGGATGCCGGACTTCAATCCCCGAGTGCCCCGCCATGTAGGCTTGCTGATCGCGCGCGAGCAGGCCGTTGCCCATCATGGGCACGGTGAAGCACTTCCAGTCGGTGAAATTCAGGCGACAGACCTCGGTCGCCATGGCATTCATCCACCGCTGATACGCGGGGGCGTTGAAGTTGCACGGATCCCGCCACTCGATCACCAACCGATCAGGGGTATTATTGCCCTTGACCCATATCCGTGCCACCGTCGGCACGCCCGGCAAGCGCACGTTGCTGCCGATGGTCGTCGTCGCCGTCGGCGTGTAGTCGATCCGGAGGCTCCGCGCGCCGCTGTGCCGGATCTCGGAATCGAACACCGGGCGCCCAAACGGCTGATAGATGCTGAACAGGGTGTTGGGCACCTGCCGTGCAGCGCCTGAATCCAGCGGCTTCCCGGGAATGTGCCAGTCGGCCAGCAGATCGCTCTCCATGCTCGTCACGGGCACGAGCATCGACGCAAAGGGGAAACGGACGTCGCTTGCCACCGCCATACGGAGCGACTCGTTGTTCAAGGCAAACGTGACCGTATACGGTCCGGTCGATTCGCGCTTGGGGGTCACGTCCAGTTCGTAGACCGTGGGCGCGGCGTCGGACAGCACAACCTCGTCCTCCACGCTCGACAGTTGGTTCCCCTCGCTGTCCAGCAGGTGAACCTCCACGGACGCCTTCTGATCCGTCCCCATCGCTTGAGGGCCAATATAGATGAAAAATCGCGCCTGGCGATCCGCAAAGCCCCCGACCAGCCGCACGCCGCAACTGTGGACCGGCGACCCCGCTTTGAACGGATAAATCAGTTCATCGCTGGACAGACCCAGTGCGTCGTCCCGAACCGTCACCCGGAAGTAGTCGCTGTAAATCGGCACGTTGTCCTTACCCACGCGGAAGTAGCTCACCCAGAGGCGGTCCTTCGGGGTTCCGCCCGCCAGCAACGGAAACGTGGCCGTCGCGGGTTTTCCGTCCCCGGCCAGTTTCAGGGAATGCCGGGTGACGAATCCGTCGGGGCTTTCGCCGCGCCGGTTGATGGGCGTGACGCCGATAGAGACCTCCCGTGACGCGGGTGCTTCCGCAGCGCCGCCCGGATCGACCGTGACCTGCAGGGATACCGTATCATCCGCCCAGACGATATGCGACGCGACCGTGGCCCCGGCGCGCGCATCCATCAAACAGGCGAACAACGCAAGAGCCGTGAGCCACGCCACACCCCCGCGCTTCCCGCGCGCACGCCGCCGATTCGGCGGCACCATGCCAAGATCACTCGCCATTATTTTGCTCCCAAGGCTGACCCATAAACGCCGGCGATGTCATCGCGCGGACCCCGCTTGTCTCTCTGGGTGTCGGTGTTACGCGTCCCTTTATCCTCATTCGATGATCCATCCACCGGTCGCAACGCTTCCGGTAGTCTGATATCCCGCGCGCCACTCTCCACCCGGATGATGCGCCGGATCTTCTTGAACCCGGAACCTGCAAACTTCGACATGACGTCCGGGCCCGTACCGGCATCCCCGTCTTCCAGCCCCTGGCCTCGAATGTAAATCGAAAACATCGGGGAAACGGTCGACTGTGGTTTGGGATCGCGATTGTCGAACGCCTGGACCTGGAAGGTAAACAGATCGCCCGCCTCTGCATCCTGCGCCTGCTCGCGGAAGATATTTTCAAAGACCGCCAACGCCTTGGGGCGGGGCGGGAGGAAGACGCGTTCGACCGGATCGCCCTGCGTCAGAATCGTATTCGGGTCCGAAAAGGTTGACTTCCGCCATTTGACCTGGCACTTGGCTGCGCCGAAATCATCCTCCACCCGCGCGCTGAAGGTGAACCCCGCGAATTCATCCAGCGACTGCGGCATGTCTTGCCTGAGATTGTTCGGCAGAATGAAGAGTTTGGGCGGATTGTCAGACGTCAGGCCGAACTTCACGGTGTGGTCGGCGTCCAGGGGGAACCCGTGTACATCTTCCACGGTGAGCGTGGCCTGCCGTTCCTGGGTATGCAAGAACGAAATGGAGGCGAATCGGCCCACCACGTCCAACGGCATCCGCTCGCCATCGTCAAAGGTCATGACAGCCCAGTTCAGTTCCTTGCTGAACGCAAAGCCCATGCTGACCCGCGTTCCGGAGAGCGCCGTGATGTGATCCTGGATGCCGTCCATCTCCTTCGGCACCAACCGGGTATAGAGCGGATACACCAATTCGGTCTGCATGTTCTCGATCACGGGCGCCGCCGCGAACACCAGCGTGATCTCCTCGGTAGCGCGTGTGCCGAACGCAAAGCGGACCCGGTATTCGGTCTCCAGGGTCGGGGCCCGTGTGATCATCGCTGTGCCATCATTCACCCGCAGGACGGTTTGCGTTTCCGTGTCTTCCCCCCCCGTCCGTTGCCACAGCGTCACCTGCGGGTAACCGAACCGGGTGAAGCGAATCCCCGCCTCGACGGCGGTGCCCACCCGATAGATATGCCGTCCGCTCTCTGGAAACACCTCGAAGCGCGTCGGGAACAGAATCTCCCGCAAATGCTGCGCACTGAGGACGACCGTGCGCCCCGCCCGGTCAAAACCGAAACGGTCGGTCGAACCCAGCAACAGGAACAATACCAGCAGGAGCACAAAGCGCATCCGCAACCGGTTGCGCGACGTACGGTTGATCATCCGCTCGAAGGGGCGCTCCAAATCCTGCCGCGCCTTTTGAATGACCACGTCAGCCAGCGGGGACGGCTGGGGGTGCTTCAGAAAATCAACGGCGCTAACGACACGGCTGTTGAGGTCGTCGGCCAGCGCCTCCAACCGGAAAGCCTCGGACAGAATCCGGCGACGCCCTTCCCAGCGCCGCGCCAACCGGATAAGCAACCCGAGCCAGAGGCCGATAACGACCAGCGCCAGCACGCCATTGACGAACGGGTTGGCCGTCCACCCGCTCAACAGTACCAGCGCGGCAACCCCGACTCCCAGCACTCCCACGCCTGCGGCATAACGATGCGTGGCATTCGCCACGCCGCGCCGCACGCGGCCGAATCGTCCGATTCGCTGATTAAAATAGGCTCTATCTTCCATTATGCCCTTATCCCGAACCTCGTTCGCCTTCATCAGGGCCGGACGCAACACGGCACACCGAACGCACGCCGGCTTACGCCATGCCCTGCCGTTTGCGCACATAGCAATCCACACACACAAGCAAGATAAACAACACCAGCACCGCGGGGCTGTTCCAGACCTCCAAATCCCGCGCGGCCGGCTCCGTCACCGGACGGAGATCCGCACGCTTCATCCAGCCCTTGAGATCCTCGACAAGGGTCCCGTCAGCCGCATCGGCCAGCGCCTGCATGCTGTCGCGATCAACCGCCAAATCCGCGTACTCATCGTCTTGTCCCCGCACCGCAAACCGGGTCGTCCGCTTGTCCTTGCCGAGGATGGCCGTCGCGCTCCAATCACCCGGTTGATCGGCCAGAACGCGGTATTCGTAGTAACCGGGACGCTCCGGCAAGTCGCACGGATAGAGTGTCAACAACTTCCCGTCTGGTTTTGTGACCACCACCTTGAGATCGGCCATCCGCAGGGGCTCATAATTCTTGTCGCGCAGCAGGCTGGACAACACCACGGTCTGCCCGAGTTGGGGGGTGGGGTCGGCGACCCTCACATTGACACCACCGGCCCGGGAGCCGGGCTCGGGCGCCAGGTAGCGGATGATGTTGGCCATCAACGCCTCAAGCGGAGGGGGATCCAAATCGGGCTGAAGCTGCCATCGCCACAACGTATCCACCGAGGCGCCCAGAATCTTGCCTTCCCCGAGGTCCTGATAGGCCAGAACGGGGACTTCCACGATATTCGTGGTGCCCATCGGTGTGCGAATCTTGGCGAATCGCGACAGCAACGGCTTGGCCATCGCCTTGAAGCCGCCCACGTTATTGCATCCGTCGAGCATCGGAAGCGCATTCCACAGCTCGCGATTCGCGACCGGATCCGGCAGCAGGCGCAGCAAGGGGTGATCGTACTGGTCATTGACCACATTCACCACGAATCGACCGGGGAACTGCGACTCCTTGGAAAACCGGTTACTCAGATCGAACGGCAGGACGGCCGTCAGCGGACTGTCCTGGTAGCCTCCCGCCCGAAACACGCTCTGCCCACCGGTTGTCACCAGCCCGCCCCCGCGCTTCTGCACGAAGGAGACCAGCAACTTCAACGGCATTTCCGACTGATCCGCGCCGGTGCGGAACAGGGTGCGCGGCACATCGCGCAGGATCACGATGTCATATTTGTAGAGTTCCGACTCGCTCACAATGATCCCATCGCCGACGTTGGCATGCAACGCGACGCCCTGCGCGTAGGCCCCGCCTCCCGGAAGGTGACAGAGGGAGACCAGATGCACGAGGGGATCGGTTTCGAGCACGACCTTCATCAGCTTGAATTCGAAGCGGGGAATCCCTTCGATCAACAGCACATTGATCTTTTCATCGCGGACGTCGCCAAAGAATGACGCCACGTTGTTGTCCCCATTGAAATCATCCGCCTGCATGGCGAGCGTATAGCGGTGCATCCCCGCTTTCTCGGGCCTGTAAACGATCTCAAACCAATCGTAAGACTCTCGCGGCACGGACACCTGGCGCACCGTCTTGCCGTCTTCCTGCAGCGTCAAGGCACAGCTCATCTTCCCGGAGACATCCGTCAGGGCGCCGCGGATGATCAGCGATTCCCCCAGGCGGATCACGCTCCGTTCAGGCTTGGCCGTGATGCGGGAATCCTGCGCGGTATCCGCCGTGCCGTACAGGACCACATCCAGCCCCACGCCACGGGCCTTCAACGCGGCGCCTGTCTGGGAAAAATCCTGCTGCACGGCATCCCGCCCGTCCGTCAGCAGCACCAGGCGTTGCAGGCGTGGCCTGGCGGCCAATTCACGGAGGATGGCTTGATGGATCCGGGTGGACGTCCGGGCTCCCGCCGCGTCACCCAGCGGATCCCCGCTGAGGGTGGCGACATCGAGCGACACCTTGCTCCCCGTGGTCCGGCGCACGGTCTTCAGATCCGCGAGCGCGGCGCTGAATCGCGTTTCATTCCCGACATCGCGGGTGGTCATGGATCCGGAATCGTCCACCAGCGCCAGCCAGGCCGGGTCACGCGCCAGCCGTATCCCGAGATTCAGATGCGCCCGCAGCAGCAAGACCAGGAATAGGGCGACCATGCCGAGGCGAAGGAAAAACGACAACACGCGCACCCGTCGCTGCATCCGGACGATCGGCAGAAAATTGATGGCAGCCATCGCCAAACCGACGGCTACCACCCCCCACACCAGGTACGCCGGAAGGTGGGACTCCGCGATGAACCGGAATCCCGTGATCCGGTCAATCGCGGTGAACGGGTCCAACCCGAACCATCTAAACACTGCGTCCATGGGCCTCCTTCTTACGGCGGAAGAACAGGGATCCGAGCGTCTCCGCCAGCAGGGCGACAAAAACAAGGCCCATCATCAGGGGGTACAACTCGCGGCGCGCATGAAAAATCCCATTGATCTGGCCGGACGTCACCACCACCCCTTTCCCCTCACCCGGCAGACGCTTCAACTGTTCTTCGCTCATAAATGCGGGATCCGACTCCTCCAGCGCCCGATTCACGGCCAGCCAGCGATCCCGGGCGACGTCCTTTCCGGCATGGGTCGCGCGGTAGATGCCGGCCACATACATATCCCGTACCGAAATGTAGGCCGACTCCGGCGACATCGGGAACGAATAGGGCCGGGGGCCCTTCATGACCACGGTGCCGCCCAGCCCCCGAAACTGCGACAGCGCCATCGGATGAATGTCGCCGACGCGGATATGATCCGGACGGTCCGAAACCTCCGCATCCGAAAGCGAGAGACGGTCGAGGATCGCATGCGCCACCGAAACGAAGGCCAGGTTGCGTGGCAGCGACGTGTCTTCCACATTCCAACTGTGCGTCTGAATGCACACCTGCCCCTTGCCCAGGTCGGCCAGGGCGATCAGGGTGTTGCCATCGGCGGTTTTCAACGCCACGCGAGCGTCCCCTGCCTGCGACGTCGAGAAGTAGCGCGCAAACACGACATCGTTAATGCTGCCCCAATCGCCGCGCAGCAGATCCAGCAGCAACGGATCCTCGACCGCCTGCTCCCGGGTGTCCAACGCCGATGCCATCTTCGGCTCCTGCAAGTCCGCGAGCTGAAATCCAGCCAGGAACGGGGCGAACGTGGCGTTAAAGGTCGAGGACATCACATTGGTGTCGGCAATGAGGTACAGGCCCCCGCCCTGGCGGACGTAGCCCGTCAGGTCCTTGACGACCTCGGCATCGAGTTCATCGAGCCCGTAGAGCACCACCAGTGAATAAAGCGAAAGGACTTCCCCCTCGAACGCCATCGGCGAGATCCGTTTGACGGAGATGTAGGTTTCCCCTTTCGCCTCGCCCAGCGCCTCCGACGGGTTCACAGCGGTGGCGAGCAGGTCCGCGCCGCTGTAGCGGCTCGCCGTGCCATCCGAATCGACAGCGTCCGCCATCGCAACCAGCAGGACCTGTCGGCGCTTGAGCATGCGAACCGTGGTGTAGCTGTCGTTATCGGCTGAGAAACCGTCATCGGAGATATTCACACTCCAGGCGGAGTCGATGGGCGATCCGAAGGTCTGACGCACCTCCATGTGGGCTGTCTCCCCGGCGGACAGGGAGCACGCACGGGAATCCATCATCACGGGGCCGCTTTTCAACGAGACGACCGTCGTTTGCTGCGTCTCCGACCCATTATACAGGCGCGCCGTCACCTTGCCGCTTGAGCCGACATAGAGTTTTTCCGGATAAAAATCCGCCCCCAGCAGTTCAACATTCGGCGGCGTCGGCACGGGGTCCGAGACAAACACCGGCTGGATGCGGGTGCCCCACAGCAACTCCGCCAGCCCCGGGTTGTCCAGGTGCGCCTTGTAGTTCTGGAGTTGCTGATCGGAAAAGACCAACAAAGCCGCATTGGGTGTCCGTCGGGCGCGCAGTTCTTTCAAGTTGTCTTCCAGCGTCGCATACAGGCCGCGGCCGCTCCCGTCACTCACCCAGGCGTTCGTCACGGCCTGCTCGATCACCAGGCGGTCGCCGGTGAATCCCGTGCTCTCGAAGACCGTGTCCCCCACCAGCGTGAAGGAGAACATATCCCCTGGATTCATTCCACGCACGAGATCGCGGATCTGTTCCTGATGCGTCTCAAACAAGCTGCGGCCGTCGGCGGTCAGCCGTTTCATGCTCATCGAATTATCCAGCACCACCGCCACCGTGCGCGGCCCGACCGTCGGACTCGGAGCGGTCAGTCGGGTCATCAGCAGAATGAAAAGCGAGAGCAGCAAAAGCCGCAACAACAGTTGCAGCAGGTCGCGCGGCACCGGCGCGAAGGCGTTCGCCACGTCCTGCTGATCCAGAAATTCGAGCGTCGCGAATTGCCGCGGCTTCATCCGCCGCCGGTTGATCAGGTGGATCAGGATCGGCACGCTGAGACCCAGCAACCCCAGAAGCATCAGTGGATTCAGCATGGCGCGCCCCCTCGTATCAAACGCTGCACGAAATGCGACGCGAGCAGCGTCAGCAGATCGTCCCCGTTATGCACTCGGACGTAGTCCACGCCGTGCTGACCGCAGAACGCACGGATCCGCTCCTGGTGCGCCTCCATCCGTTCGAGATACCGGGCGCGCAACACCAGCGGATCACCCATGATTCGGCGCCCCGTTTCCGGCTGCCGGAACTCGGTCATCTTGTCAAACGGAAACGTCAGCTCCGTTTCGTCCAGAATCTGGAGCAGGGTCACATCCTGATCGCGCACCATGAGTCCCTTCAGCGTCTCAAAAAGCGCATCGAGCGGATCCAGGGCGTCGGTCAACACAAACGTCATCCCCCGTCGCCCGATCTGCTGCAGGGTCTCCCAGGCGACCTCCCCGAAATTGCCCCCGCCATGCCCCCGCGGCGCCCCCAAATGCTGGAAGAGCAATGCGATATGGCGCATTCCCTGCCGGGCCGGAATCGACTCTTCAATCTTGTCTCCGATGCAGAACAGACCCACCGAATCCTGTTGCGAAACCGCCAGCATCGCCAACGCGCCGGTAATGACGGTCGCCAGTTCCAGCTTGCCGGGGCGGTTGTCTTCGGCCGGTACGCGCATGGAGTCGGAGGTGTCCAGAATGAAGTGCACGCGCATGTTGGCTTCCATCTCGAAGCGCTTGACGTACAGACGGCGGGTCCGGGCAAAGACACGCCAGTCGATCCGACGGATCTCATCCCCCTTCTGGTAATCCTTGTGCTCGATGAACTCGTTGGAGGCGCCAAAATCCCGGGTCCTGTGGCGGTTCTCGTAAAACCCGCGCACCAGAAAACGGGACTTCAGCTCGATCCCCTTCAGACGTTCCAGCAAGCGGGGGTCAATCGTGAGGCTCTTATTCCCGTTTGACATCGTTCAGCGTTTGGGGTTCGGGGTTCAGGTTCAGGGTTCAGGATTCAGGGTTCAGGGTTCAGGATTCAACGCATGCTCCTGAACCCTGGCGCCCGGATACCGTCTTCATCCTTCGGCAGGCACTTCCTTGAGGAGGCGGTCGATGAGCTCAACGTCCGACAGCTTATCTGCCATCGCGTTGAAATTGAGCGCCACACGATGCCGCAGCACACTGCGGGCCACACGCCGCACATCATCGATTGACGCGTGCGTGTTGCCCCGCAAAACGGCGTTTGCCTTGGCGCCCAGCACCAGATACTGGGCCGCGCGCGGCCCGCTGCCCCAGTTGAGGTATTTCTTCACGAAGTCCGGCGCCGAGGGATCCTTCGGCCGGCTCGCCGCGCTCAGCCGCACGGCGTACTCAATCACCGGCTCCGCAACCGGGATGCGTCGCACAATGTTCTGAATCGCGATGATCTCATCACTGGCCAGCACCCCGCCCGCAATCGGGGACTGCTCGCCCGTGGTCTGCTGGACGATCTTGACCAGTTCCGCATTGCTGGGATAGTCCACGAAGGTGTTGAACATGAACCGGTCAAGCTGCGCCTCCGGCAAGGGATACGTCCCCTCCTGCTCCAGGGGGTTCTGCGTCGCCATGACCAGGAACGGACGGGGCAACGCGCGCGTCTCCCGGCCGGTCGTCACTTCACGCTCCTGCATCGCCTGCAACAACGCCGCCTGCGTCTTGGGCGGCGTGCGGTTGATCTCGTCGGCCAGCAGCAGGTTCGTGAACACCGGCCCCTCCACAAAGCGGAACTCGTGCCGCCCGGTGCCCGGAACCTCATCCACGACAATCGAACCCGTAATGTCCCCGGGCAGCAGGTCGGGCGTGAACTGGACACGCTTGAAATCCAACTGCAACACCTTGCCCAGCGTCGAGATCAACAAAGTTTTCGCCAATCCCGGCACACCCACCAGCAGAATGTGCGCATTGCAGAACAGGGCCATCAGCACATCGTCAACCACATCCCGCTGGCCCACAATGACCTTCCCCACCTCCTGCAGGATACTCTCGTATGCACTCTTGCACCGCTCAATTGCCGCCACATCCGCGTTTTGTTTATCGTTGGCCATAAGTCCACTTCTCCTTAAGATTTACGGGAGACCGTTGTAATTACCCGCTATCCCGAAACGCCGACAACGCCCAAATGAACCTGCCGATGCCTCGTATGAGTTGCAAAGCATATTCTGTGCCGACTGATTTGTCAAATCGAAAGTGGATGCCCGAAAATTCTCGCTATGGAGATGGGACCATCGGTATCGGTATCGGTAGCGATAAAACCAACGGAAATTCGACCCCGATGCCGATACCGACCCCGACCCCGAGGTCCGAC
>CAZOJL010000102.1:0-13065 GCA_964580075.1 uncultured Akkermansia sp.
CGCAGCCGATGCCCCCGCAGCCGATGTCCCCGCAGCCGATGCCCCCGCAGCCGATCCGGCAGACGAAACGCGGGCGGATGCGGCTGACCTGGTCGCGCGAACCCCCGAGCAATTCGTCCGCCGCCGCTATGAGCAGTTCAAGATCATCTTGGACGACAGCGATTCGGACTGGGTCTTCGATCGTTACATGAGCGCGGTTGCGGCCGCTTATGATCCGCATTCGGACTATTTTTCGCCTGAAAAGCGCGAGGACTTCGCCATCGAAATGAATTTGACGCTGAGCGGGATTGGCGCCACGCTGCGTCCCGAGGATGGGGCAGCGCTGGTTGTCGATCTCGTCCCCGGTGGGCCGGCCGCGCGCGATACGCGAGACATCCGGTTGTGTCCCAACGACAAGATCATTGGCGTCGGCCAGGGCGACGAGCCGATCGAAGACGTCCTCCACCTTCCCCTCAGCAAGACCGTGCGCAAGATACGCGGCAGCAAGGGCACCCGGGTCGTCCTGCTGGTGATTTCGGCTTCCGATCCGACGGGCGCCACCACGCGGCGGGTCGACCTGATTCGCGACGATGTGAACCTGGAGGAACAGGCCGCCACCGGCCGGGTGGAGCGGGTGACGCTGCAGGACGGACGGGAACGGACACTGGGCGTGATCACGTTACCGACGTTCTATGGTTCCATGCAACGACCGAATACGCCGGGGTACCGGAGTTGTGCGTTGGATGTGGCGCGGGAAATTGCACGGTTGAACGACGCGAAGGTCGAGGGGCTGCTGCTCGACCTGCGCAACAATGGCGGCGGGGCATTGCGCGAGGCCATCCAACTGACGGCACTGTTTCTGCGCGAAGGTCCCGTGGTCCAGGTGCGTGAAGCCAGGCAGGTGCAGGTCTTGAACATGCCCAATCCCGGTGCGGGGCCGGCTTTCCGCAAGCCCATGGTCACACTCGTCAGCCGGGCGAGCGCCTCGGCTTCGGAAATCGTGGCCGGCGCGTTGCAGGACTACGGTCGGGCCATCATTGTGGGTGATTCCAAGACACACGGCAAGGGTTCCGTGCAATCGGTGCTGCCCCTGAGCGGTTCCAAGGCGGGGTCGCTGAAACTGACGACCGCCAACTACTACCGGGTGACCGGCGCGTCAACCCAATTGCGCGGCGTGGTGCCGGACGTGGTGATCCCCTCGCTGTTGGATGCCATGGAAATCGGCGAAGATCAACTCAGCAACCCGCTTCCCTGGTCGCAGGTGCCCGAGGCGGTCTATGCGCCGGTCTTTAATACGCGGCCCTGGATATCCGAACTCCGCGCCCGCACGGCGGAACGGCTTGCGGAAAACGCGCGCTATCGGAGCTACAGCCGGCTCGTGCAGCATGTTCGTGAACTCTCCGAAAATACCATCATCCCGCTCGAACGACAGGCGCGGCGCGCCCTGGCCGCCGCCGAGCGGGAGATGCGCAAGTTACAGGATGAGCAGGGCGGAATGGAACGTGCGGGACGCGCCAACAACGACGACGACCTGGTGCTGCAGGAAGGGCTCGCCATTCTGTCGGACCTGATCGAAATCAGCGGGGGCGAAGAGGTGCCGCGCGAGCAGTCTTCAAACGACTTGCGTACGCTGATGTTGCGTGTGTTCGGACAAGAATGAGCGCGCGATGGGAGGGTTTATGAAGATCGCTTTCACGAAGATGCACGGCGCGGGTAATGATTTCATCATGATTGACGATCGACAGGGGCTTGTTCCGTGGCAGGATCATTTTCTGATGACGGCCCTGGCCGCGCGCCGGGTCGGCGTGGGCTGTGAGGGGATCATCCTGATCCAGCCTTCCATGAAAGCCGATTTCCGGATGCGGTTCCTCAACCCCGATGGGACCGAGGTGGAGATGTGCGGCAACGGGTCGCGCTGCGCGGCGGCGTTTGCGCACGGCATCGGCGCGGCGGGACGGGCGATGACCCTGGAAACGATGTGCGGGCTGATGGACGCGGAACTCGTGCCCCGGGGAGTGAAGGTCTGGATGCCCGAGCCGTCACGGAAGGCCTACGGGATGGTTGTGCAGGCGGCCGGCCTGACGTTTACAGGCGATTTCATGTACGCCGGGGTGCCGCACTTCGTGGTGTCGGTAGACGACCTGGCGTCGGTCGACATCCTGACGTGGGGCCGTGCGCTGCGGCAGCATCCGGTGTTCGACCCCGAGGGGACGAATGTCGATTTTGTCGCGTACCGCGCCCCCGACAGGCTTTCCATGCGGACGTATGAACGGGGTGTGGAAGGGGAATCGGGCGCCTGCGGCACGGGCGCCGTCGCCTGCGCGGTCGCGGCGGTCGAACGCATCGGATTCACCCTGCCCATCCGCGCCCGCACGCCGTCGGGCTACGAACTGATTATCGAGGGTGACTGGCGGGACCGCAAATGTACAGGACTCACGCTGACCGGCCCGGCGCACGAGGTCTTTACCGGCGAGATTGATCTGGATGGACTGGAACGGGAGATGGAGTGAACCGAATTCTGATCGAGTCCGGTGAGCTGCAAGACGGCCGCGTCGTTCTGCGCGACAACCGCGCCGACCATCTACGGAATGTTCTGGGCGTCGCCGCAGGATGCCGGGTGAAGGTCGGTGTCGCCGACGGCAAGCTCGGTTTCGGTGAGATCATCCGATGCGACGCCACCGGTGTTGAATTGGCGCTGACGCTGGAAGAGGAGGGCCCGCCGCCGTGGTGCGACTTGATCCTGGCGATGCCGCGGCCGCGCGTGTTGAAACGGTTGTGGGCGCAAGTCACGGCCCTGGGTGTCGGCCGGCTGTTCCTGATCCACGCGGCGCGGGTGGAGGCCTGCTATTTCAGCAGCCACTGGCTTCGTCCCGAGGCCTTTCGTCCGCTCCTGCTCGAGGGATTGATGCAGGCTGGCACGACCCGTGTTCCGGAAGTCTTCATCGAGCCGCGGTTGACGCGTTTTGTCGAATCGCGGCTGCCCGCGATAGCGGCGGAGGCGGCCTGCTTCATCGCGCATCCGGATGCGGAGTCGGCAGCCGCGCAGGGCTTTCCGACGGTCTCCGACGGGCGCCGCCCGGTGATCGCCGTCGGCCCCGAAGGCGGCTGGATCGATGACGAAGTGGCGCTGTTCGAGTCGCATGGCTTTCGGAAACTATCCCTGGGCCGCCGCATCCTCCGCACCGACACCGCCTGCGTCTCGCTAATGGCCATTCTCGGCCAGATTTTTGATGGACATACGCTAAAGGATAATCCGACATGAGTGATCAGACGCACGTGATGGAGTGGACCGGTGGCACGACGTTTAAGCGCCGGGGCGACCGGTATTGGGTAAGCCGTTTGTGTGGCATGATGCTGGGCCGCGATGGCGTGGACGCCGGACCGACTGCAACACAGGGCGTCGCGTTGTTGACGGTGGACGGATGCCGTTATGAAGCGGATCAGCTCACGCTTGAACACGTGGATGAATCGGCGACTGGCGTGGCATGCCGTTGGCGCGTCGGCGCGACGCCCCTGCGGCTGACGACCGTCTGGACGCATGATCCCGAGACCGGCATTGTCAGCCGCCGCGACACCGTCAGCCACAGTGGTGGGACGGCGGTTGTCCTGTCGCGCTGTCTGGCGCGCGTCGCGTTCCCGTGCGGTCGCTATGAAGGCTACAGCCAGATGAGCCGCTGGTGTTACGAAAACCAGGGGGAGTGGCACCCCCTGCACACCGGATTGCGGCAGAGTCATCTTTCGGGCCGCACCACGGAGGGGGGTACGCCGTATCTCGCCGTCCGGCCGGAAGGCGGGGACCGTGGCATCGTCTTCCATATCCTCCCCTGTGGCAACTGGACCCTCCGGATGAGTCCCGTCGCGGATGGAGGGGAGTTGCCGTTCGCGGTTGTGGAGTTGGGCCTGAATGACGAGAATCTGCATCGGTCGGTGTTGCCCGGCGAGACGCTTGAATTGCCCGAAATTCTATTCCAGCCGCTGCCGCAGGGGGCCGTGCATCTGGCTGCGCCGAACCTGCATCGTTATCTGCTGTCGCATTCTTTCAAAGACGCCAAGCCGGAAGCACCGGTGGTCTACAACACCTGGTTCGACCAGTTCGAGATTCTGGATGTGCCCCGACTGCGCGAACAACTCGCGGTTGCGAAGGAAATCGGATGCGAAGTGTTCGTCATCGACGCCGGTTGGTACGGAGCCGGTGGCCCGGACTGGGGAGCGCAAACCGGCGATTGGCGGGAAAAAACGGAAGCCGCTTTTTGCGGGGGTATGCGTGCGTTTGCCGACGAAGTCCGCGCTGTCGGGCTTGGCTTCGGCCTGTGGATGGAACCGGAACGGTTTGGCGCCCAGGCGCCGATCCGGGACGAACATCCCGAATGGTTCATCCGGGTGGGTGACAACGCGCGAATCGATCTCGTGCAACACGCGGCCTACGCCTGGGTGCGCGCCGAGATCGGGCGGCTGGTCGAAACGTACGGCCTGGCCTGGATGAAAATAGACTTCAATCTCAGGCCCGACATGGATGCATCCGGCTCCGAGCTTGGGGGCTACACGGCGGCGTGGTATCGTCTCCTCGATGACGTGTGCCGGGCCTACCCGGACACCTTTTTTGAGGGGTGTTCGAGCGGCGCCATGCGGGGCGATCTCGAAATGATGCGGTACGTGGATGGGCATTTCCTCAGCGACACAGTGAATCCGACCGATGTGTTGCGCATCACACAGGGCGCCTGGTTGCGGCTGCCGCCGGGTCGGATCGGGCGGTGGACGGTGGTCCGTGCCGTGGAACAGGCTGTTCCTGAATATCGCAAGACACTGGCCGACTCCCCCGCGATCATCGTCGTCCCTGCGGGTGGCGTGTGGAACCCCACGGAGAGCGTCGGTTTGGTTTTTGCGTTGCTGACGGCGATGCCCGGCATGATGGGTCTCAGCGGCGATCTGGTAAGCCTGACCCCGGAGCACCGCGCGCAGGTCGTGGCGGCAATTGCATTCTTCAAGAACTGGCGGCGCTTCATTACCGGGGCGGTCGGCCATCTGTTGACGCCGCCCCTGCCCATCACCTGCAGGTCGGGGTGGATTGCGTTCCAGCTCCAATGCCCTGCCGGCGACACCAGCCTGGTTTTTGTTTATCGTCTCGGCGCCGCCGGGTGTGTGCCGCCACTGCGGTTGCGCGGGCTGGATGTTCAGCGGCGCTACGGGTTGCGCTGGGGGTTCCAAGAGACGTTGGTCGGTGACCGTGACGATGGCGCGCGTCTGATGGATGACGGGCTGTCACTGCCCCCCGCTATCTGGAATGACCGGGCGGCGGTGTGCGTCGTTCGCGCGGAAGCCGATGAGTGATGGGCGGGTGATGGCTGCGCATCAGCCGTGGGTCGGCGGGCTGTGCGGGCGGGTTGCCGCTGCTTCGTAAACCTGTCGGGGTGTGATCCCGACGGCGTCGGCCAGGCGGGCGCAGTCTTCGTATTCCGGCGTCCGCGTGAGGTCGTGGCCGTCGCGTGATCCGATCTTGAGACGCACGGGGCCCCATGGGGTGGAGGCGGTCTCGAATCGGCGGTCGAGGAGGGTCCGCGCGACCGGATAACGGCGGATGCCGAAAGTCGTCGTGGCGTTGAATACGAGCGCCTCAATTGCCGCGATGTGTTCGCTCGGCAGCAGGACCGAGAAGACGATTCCCGGCCGTGCTTTTTTGAAGGTGGCGGGGGTTGCCCACGCGTCGAGGGCGCCCGCCGCAAGGACGCGCGCGATCAGGTCTCCGACCCATTGCGGGTTGCAGTCATCGAGGTTCGCCTCCAGAACGTAGCGGTCGGATTCCGAACCGGCCGTCTCGGGGAGCACCTCGGTCGGGATGGTTTCGGCGGTCACCGTTTCGAGCAGCGTGGCGCGGAGGACATTGGGCCGGCCCGCGAGGGTGCGCCGGCCAAATCCGAACCCGCTGCGAAGCACCCGCAACCGCGGGGGCGGCGGGTGCAGGTCCCGCATCCAAGCGGTAAACAGGGCGGCGGCCGTGGGGGTCACCAGTTCCGACGGTTCATCGGTTTGAACGGTTTCCAGACCCTCGATCAAGAGGAGTGTGGCGGGGGCGGGGTTTGGCATGATGCCGTGCGCGCAGGCGAGGGTGCCGGTGCCGCAGGGGAGGGGACCCACCGAAATGCCGTCCACTTCGAGCTGACGCAAGGCGAGACAGGCGCCCGCAATGTCGGCGATCGCGTCGAGCGCGCCGACTTCGTGGAAGTGAACCGCGTCAGGCGCCTTGCCATGAATCCGCCCCTCGGCTTCGGCCAGGCGTTCGAAGACGCGCAGCGCGAGCGGGTGGCGGCCATCCAGGAGCCTGGCCACATCGGCCAACGTCCGGTGCGGCGGGTGCGGGTGATGGGGATGCGGGTGATCGTGCGTCCCGTGCGCGTGCGCGGGAGCGTCCGTGTGTGGCGTGGCGTCCGGCCACGGGTCGTGGGCTTCCGCTTCGGTTGAGACCGACGCCCGCAGGCCGTGGAGGCCGTGGGAATTGGCCGGTTCGACGGTGACCGTGAGGGGTTCGCGCAGCAGGTCCGACAACGCGCCGAAAAGGGGCTTCAGATCGGCGCCGATCCCGGCCAGCGCGCCGAGAATCATGTCGCCCGAGGCGCCGCCGATGGGATCAAAACGGATAAATCGCATGGTTAAGCCTCCGGAAATAACATGGCGTCCACAAATGCGTCCTGAAACCCCTCCAGCATGGAGAGCTCCACATGTTTGACGCGGCGGGCGAGTTCTTCGCCGAGGCGCCGCGCATGCTCGGAGAGCAACGCGACCCTGGCCCCGGCCAGTGACACATTGCCAACATACCGGATGCGTGAGTGGTCAATCCCTCCGGGCAGCAGGCCGATCCGTTGCGCGCTGCTACGCCGGATGAAGTTGCCGAAGCCGCCGGCGATCAGCACGACATCGAGATCCGCCGCCTCCACGCCGGCCTGCCGCAAGAGGAGGGCGATGCCCGCGCGGACGGCGCCGCTGCCGAGTTGCACTTCGCGGACGTCACGCTGGGTCAGCGCCACGGATGTCGCGCCGCATTCCGTCGCCGCTTCGGCCAGCATAAAGCGGATCGCGCCGGTTTCGTCGGACCGCACCCGCCGGGCGAGCGCGGGCGCCAGGGAGGACGGGAGCTCGTCAGGCCCCAGCATCGTTCCCTCTGGCGTGACAATGCCGCTGTTCAGCAACTCGGCAATCAGGTCAATCAGGCCGCTGCCGCAGATCCCGACGGGCGCGACACCGCCGATGACTTCCACCTGCACATCGTCTTCAAAAACCACTTTTTCAATCGCGCCGTGTGTGCCCCGCATCCCGCACGCGATTCGGGCCCCTTCGAATGCGGGGCCGGCCGCCGTCGATGCGGCGTAGAACGTGCCGTTGTGAGCCAGCACGATTTCGCCATTGGTGCCGATGTCCACCAGCAACGCCGTTCCCGGAAACCGGTCAAAGCGGGTCGCCAGCATGCCGGCGACCGTGTCGCCGCCGACAAATCCGCCGATGAGGGGGAAGACGTATGCGCGCGCGCCGTGATGAATGGGGATTTCCAGCTCGCGTGCGGAAACGAGCAGCCCGCGGGCGTGCATCGGCACGAAGGGAGTCTCCCCCAACTGCGCCGGATTGAGGCCGCATAGAATGTGCTCCATGGTCGTGTTGCCGGCGAACGTCGCCTCGTAGATGTTTTCACGGTCGATGCCCGCGTCCGCGCACAGGGCGTTGATCATGCCGGCCAGCTCGTTCATCAGCGCCAGACGCATCTCGTCGAGGCCGCTCCCGCTGGCGGACGCATGGTGGATCCGCGAAAGCACGTCGTCGCCGAAGCTGACCTGCGGGTTCATCCGGGCCACGACACCCCGTTTGTCGCCATCGCACAGATTGATCAGTTCGCCGACGAGGGTCGTCGTGCCGATGTCGAACGCGACGCCGAAACACCGGTCATGCGTGTCTCCGGGCTCAAAATCGATCAACTGGTGATCCGTGAGAACGGCGGTGCCCTTAAACCCGTTCGCGCGCAGCGTGGCGGAGACGTGGCGGAGCAGGGCGAGAGAGGCTTTGAACGGGCCGACAGCCTGTTCCAGGCGGAGCAGATCCGGCGCATCGTCAACCCGCGTCGGCAGCGTCAATTCCACATAGTGTTTGCGTACACCGGGACGGACCTCCGGTGGGGCTCCGGAATGGGTTTCAGCGGTCATCAGAATCTGGTGTTCGCCGCCGAACAGGGATGTCGCCGGGACGGTGGCCACCGTCTCGGCGGTGATTGCCGTGCGACATGCCAGGCGCCACCCGTCCTGCAGCTCAGACGGGGCGAACACCCGTTCGTCGGCGGCGGTCGGCGCACCGCATCCCTGGGTGACGTGAACCCGGCATTTGCCGCACGTGCCGGCCCCGCCGCACGGCGTCTCGATCACCAACCCGGCATGGGCGGCGGCTTCCAGCATCGTCGTGCCGGGCAATACCGATACCGACCGGCCGTGCGGTTGAAACGTCACGCGAATCTGCGTCTTCATGCTCTGGCCCCTTCTGGTTGCCGAACGCCGTCAGTGCTCCGCCATTTTTTGAATCGCGATGAAACTGGCGCTGCGGATGCCGAGCGCCTGAGCTTCGGCGAAATACCGATCCAAGGCGGACGTGTCATTGCGCTGCCGAGCGAGATGGCAAAGATAGAAGAGAATCCGCATTTTGAGATCGCCGTCGGCATGGCCGTGGGCGTCCCGGTCTTGCGCCCATTTGGCATAGGCGCGATCAAAGCAGGCCTGCGCGGCGGGGCTGTTGCGCAGTTTGTTGAGGTGGATGCAGCCGGCGTCGATTTCCAGCTCCGCATCGGCCGGATTGTTGCGGATGCCCTCTTCCAGGATGTGGATCGCTTCGGAGGGATTCATCAGGTCCTGGGAAACAACGCTGGCGCAGAGCAGATAAGCATGGACATTTTTGGGCTCAATGCGTACGGCCGCCCAGTACCACGGTATGAGTTCCCGCGCCTGGTCCCCTTCCACGTGTCGATGTTCCGCGATGTGGATGCGCGTATTGACCCAGCCCCAGAGATCGCGCCGGGGCGCCTCGGACCGCGCTTCGTCCTCGTCCTCATGGTGGTCATGTTCACCCTCGTGGGCATGGGCCGATCCGGGGAGATCCAGGCTGTTTGCGGCATGGGCGTGGTCGTGGGTGCAATCGGTCACACGCACGCCGCCGTGGAAATACTCGTCGGCTTTCAGGATCATGGTGTCGCTGATCGTCATGCGGGCTTCGCCCAGCACCTGATCCAGCAGCGAGGTCCCGGCGGTCTGCGGCAGCCGGTCGCCGAAGACGCGCGGCAGCATCTGGCCGAGAGCCAGAGCCGCGGCAAGGGTCAGCGTGGCGGCGGATATATGGAGGGGTGCGCGCATCGCGTCCTCAGCACTTCTTGCGCCGGAAGATCCATCCTGCGAGCAGCAGGCAGGCTCCGGCATAGACGACGGCATAGAGCAGGACGGCGACGGCAACCTGCCAGCCGACCGGCCCCCATTCATGAATCACCCGGCGGCGGAGGTCGAAGAATTCGACATGTGGCGCGGCCACGTAGATCAGCCTGGCCAGCGCGCGAAGCGCAGCCGGGTGGCCGGCCGTCATGTCGGGCAGCCGCTGGCCGATGGCGAACATGCCGCCGACCACGACGCCGCAGACCGTCAGGTTCGCCGGAGGCGTTAAGCAGAACGAACCCAGCAGCGAGAGAGCGGTGACGAGTGTCAGGAATCCGACATGCAGCGCAAAAGCCTGACAGAAGACGGCCGGAAACCAGATGCCCATTTTTGCGCCCGAAAATAGCCCGTAGGCCAGATAGAAACAGCCCGTCGCCGAGACCGAGGCGACCCAAGCGCCGAGAAATTTTCCGGCAAGCAGGGTTGTCCGCGAGACCGGCTTGGCGAGCATGGGATAGATCGTGCGGTGTTCGAATTCGGGTGGAAACTGGCGACCCGCCACAGAGATGGCGATGATGGCGGCCGAGACCCAGATCAGCAACAGGGCGATTTCAGAGAGGTGGCGGGAGGCGCCGGCGACGCCGTAGGGATTGATCGCCGTCAGCGGCGCGAGGATCAGGATGCCGAGCGTGAACACGACCCAGACATCTTTGCGGCGGTAGAGTTCGCGCAGGGAGAGCGCGCACAAGGCCGCGAGTTGGCGGCAGCATGTATTCATGGCGGAGCCTCCGGCGTGTCAGAAGTCAGCAGATTCAAGAAGATGCGTTCCAGATTTTGTCCGCCGTCGCCGGCGATATCGCCACAGGAGCCCAGCCAGACGAGGCGCCCCTGTTTCAGAATGGCGACGCGATCACAGATCAGTTCCGCCTCAGAGAGCTCGTGCGACGAGAAAAAGACGGTTTTGCCCTGATCGCGCAGCGCGAGAATGAGGTCGCGAAACTGGATGCGGGCGAGCGGGTCAAGCCCCGTCAGCGGTTCGTCGAGAATCAGCAAATCGGGATCATGCAGCAGCGCCTGGGCGATGCCGGCCCGCTGCAGCATCCCCTTGGAATAGTGCGCCAGCAGGCGGTCGCCGGCATCGACGAGACCGACCTGCGGGATCAGGTGCGCGGTGCGCGCCCGGATGGCGGCTGCGGACATGCCGCACAGCCCGCCGTAGAAGCGCAGGAGTTCGCGGAGGTTCAGATAGCGATAATAGTAGGCGGTTTCGGGCATGAACCCGATCCGGCCCCGCGCGGTTGCAGCCACGGGATCGGCATCGAAGATGCGCACGCGGCCCGCATCCGGCGCAAAGAATCCCAGCAGCATCTTGATCGTCGTCGTCTTGCCGGCGCCGTTGGTCCCCAGAAACCCCATGATTTCTCCGGACCGGACGGTCAACGACACATCGGACACGGCCTGGACGGCGCCGAATCTTTTTGTGACCTGGTCGATGGAGATCGCATCCACGGGTGTACCTCCTCACGCCTGCTCCCGCAAGCGTTTGCCGTCACTGCGCGAGTACCGCCCGCGCCTGTGCCACCACGTTGTCGACGGTAAAGCCGAAGCGCGCGGCGAGCGCCTTGTAGGGGGCGGAAGCGCCAAACGTGTCGAGCGAGATCGTGCGGCCGCAGCGTCCGACATAGCGCGTCCATCCAAACGAACAGCCCGCTTCGATCGCCAGGCGCTTGCAGCAGGCGGGATCGAGGACGGCGTTGCGATAGGCATCGGGTTGCGCGTCGAAGCGTTCCCACGAAGGCATGCTGACCACGCGGACGTTGATGCCGTCGAGCCGTTTGGCGGCTGCCAGCGCGAGCTCCACTTCGGATCCCGTTGCGATGAGGGTGATCTCCGGGGTGCCGGTTCCGTTCTGCCACAGGGTGTAGGCGCCCTGCTCAACCTGCGATGCCGCCGGGTAGGTGGCGCGGTCGAGCACGTCCATGTTCTGGCGCGTGAGCAGCAGGGCGGTCGGCCCCTGCGTATTGCGCAGGGCCGCAGCCCAGACGGCGGCGGTCTCCGTGGGATCGGCGGGGCGGAAGACGGTCAGGCCCGGCATGCAGCGCAAGGCGGCGATATGCTCGACCGGCTCATGGGTCGGGCCGTCCTCACCGACGTAGAAACTGTCGTGCGTGAACACATAGATCACCGGCAGCTTCATCAGCGCGGCGAGGCGGATGGCGGGGCGGCAGTAGTCGGAGAACACAAAGAACGTCGCGCCGAAGAC
Organism: uncultured Akkermansia sp.; assembly: GCA_964580075.1. Classification (GTDB taxonomy): domain Bacteria; phylum Verrucomicrobiota; class Kiritimatiellia; order RFP12; family JAAYNR01; genus VGWG01. Next base: position 11,629 of record CAZOJL010000102.1, read on the forward strand.
GCGGAATCCGCCGTGCAGGGCGATGCCGTTCATCACGGCGGCCATGCCGAACTCGCGGACGCCGAAATGGAAGTTGCGGCCGCTGAATTGCCCGGGCAGGATGTCGCCGAGCCCTTTGAGAGTGGTCATGGTGCTGGGCGCGAGGTCTGCCGAGCCGCCGACCAGATGGGGAATGGCCGGGGCCAGCGCGTTCATGACCGTTCCCGATGCGGTGCGTGTGGCGACCGCTTTGGCGGGATCGAACACGGGGAGCAGGGCATCGAGATTGGCGGGCAGCGCGCCCGTCATGGCTGCGTTCCAGCGCGCCGCTTGCTCGGGATGGTCGGCCGACCATGCGGCGAACGCGCGGTTCCACGCGCGGGCGGCGCGGCGCATTTTTTCGGCGCGCGTCTTGAAGAGGACGGCGACGGCATCCGGGATGTAAAAGAGCTTGTCTTCTGGCATGCCGAGGGCGCGTTTCGTAAGGCGGACTTCGTCATCGCCGAGGGGGGCGCCATGCACCTCGTGGGTGTCGGCCTTGTTGGGGGATCCCTTGCCGATAATCGTGTTGCAGATGATGCAGACTGGCTTTCCGGTGAGTTTGATCGCCTTGCGGATCGCCTTGTCGATCGCGCCAAAATCGTGACCGTCGATCTCGATGACATGCCACCCGTAGGCTTTAAAGCGCAGCTTGGGATCGTCGGAGAGGGCGAGGTGGGTGCGTCCTTCGATAGTGATGCGGTTGCTGTCGTAAAACAGGATCAGCCGGTCGAGCTTGAGATGTCCGGCGAGCGAGCAGACCTCGTGCGAGACGCCTTCCATGAGGTCGCCATCGCCACAAAAAGCAAAGGTGCGGTGGTCCACGGGGGCGAATCCATCCGCGCCGTTGAAGCGGGCGGCGAGCATTCGCTCGGAAATCGCGAGGCCGACGGCATTGGCGATTCCCTGTCCGAGCGGCCCGGTGGTGGTTTCGACACCGTCCGTATGCCCGTATTCGGGATGACCCGGTGTCTTGCTGTCGAGTTGACGGAACCGTTTCAGTTCGTCCAACGGCAGCTCGTAGCCCGCCAGATGGAGCAGGCTGTAGAGAAGCATCGAGCCATGGCCGCCCGAGAGAACAAAGCGGTCGCGGTCGGGCCAGCGAGAATCGGCCGGACAGTGCTTCAGGTATTTCAACCACAGCACCGCCGCCACATCGGCCATACCCATCGGCAGGCCGGGATGGCCCGATTTGGCGGCCTGCACGCCATCGATGGCAAGGCAGCGGATGGTATTTGCGGCCAGGGAGAGCTGTTCAAGGGAGAGAGTCGCCATAACGGGAAAGTCCTTTCATTTCGTCTGGATAGGGGTGAAAATCAAGGGCGCATTATACTCGGTTGCGGGCTGGCTTTCAGTAAAAAAATTGGTAACCGTTCACGGCGTCTTTCTTCTCACGGATCCGCCCGCCGCATGCGGGAC
>CAZOJL010000103.1:0-13023 GCA_964580075.1 uncultured Akkermansia sp.
CGACCAGCGCGTCGCGCATGGCGCGGTTGAAATCGGCGAAGCCGAGCCGCTCTTTAAACAGTTCGCCGTTGACATAGGGGAAGGCGGCGAGCAGCTCGTCGAGGTTCCGCTGGCGGCGTTCGACCGGGGTGTCGAGGACCTCGAAGAGGCGGGCGAGGTGCAGGCCGAGGTCGGAGCCGTCCTTTGAGGTGCGGTTCTCGATGTAGAGGGTGAAGGTCTTGGGCTCGAATAGGCCGGTGTCCTCGGCGAAGAGGCAGAAGAGGATGCGGACGAGGAAGCGCTCGAGGTCATGGCCGGCGTAGCCGCCCTCGGCGAGGGCGTCGTGGAGGTCGCCGAGGATCTCGACGGCCTTGATGTTGATGGGGTCCTCGTCGCGCAAGCGGTGCTGCTTGTAGCCGGCGATGAAGGCGAGTTCGTGAATGTGCTTGTGCAGGTCCTTGAGGGGAAACTCGGATTTGCTGTATTTGCGGGCCGCGAAGAGCGGCCGTTCGATCTGGTCGTCCGGTTCGAGATCGTAAAGGGCGACACGGTCGAAGTCCGACAGGATCACATAGCGCGGCAGGTCGTCGGGACATTGCTCGCGCGAGAGATCCTGAATGTAGTTGAACGCCTGCGACTCGGCCTTGTCGAGCGATTTGCCGCGACTCTTGTGCTCGGCGAGCATCATGCCACGCCAAAAAAGGTCGATATAGCCGTACTGGCCGTTGATCTTGCGGACGGGCTCCTCGAAAGTGGCCAGCAATCGCCGACGGACGCCGAACACGCCGAAAAACTCGTCCCAGAAGGATTTGGCCTCCGCGTCCTCACGGTGCTCCTCGGCCCATTCACGCGAAAAGCGAATGGCGTTCTGGCGGATTTCGTTCCAACTGATCGGCATGCAGGATTCCTATGGCAACGGTGCGGAATGACGGACACGCGGACAACGGAGAAGATAGCGCGATTGATGGCGGGTGACAAGGCGGAAGTGCGACACGCGGAAGGGCGGCGTGGCTTTGCCGCCGGCGAGTTCGGCGGGGCTTTTGCCTTCAATTTGCAACTTCGTCTTTGCCCTGGTCGAATGGCTTACTCATAAGCGATCAATCCTCGTTCTTATTGCCTCTCCCTCAATAATGGAATCTCGCTTGTGCGGTTGTCAAGAGGTTCCATCTTGAATGCAGCAATTCTAATTATGAGGCGATTGAGTCATCGGGGTCGGGGTCGGTATCGGAATCGGGGTCGAATTTCCGTTGGTTTTATCGATACCGATACCGACCCCGACCCCGACGCCGATGGTCCCCTCTCCATAATTAGAATTGCTGTCTTGATCTTCGTGTCCTTCGTGGTAAAAACAATATTGGCAACGTTATTTCGGCGCAGGTCACGCATTCGCCGGCAGCATCCCCTGCTCACGGTAGATGTTGAGTTTACGGATGAGTGTGCGCCGACAGATTCCCAACTCGATCGCCGCCTTGGAGCGGTTTTGCCTGTTTCGCGCCAAAACCGTCAGAATCCGATCGCGCTCCAGATCGGCCAGCGAAGTTCCTCCGGCCGCGGCGGCCCGTCCCGCCGGGCTCAGGCCCTTGACGGCGTCCCGGATATTTGCCGGCACATCCCGCACGCCGAGGCGGTCGCTGTGGGTCAGCACCACCATCTTTTCAATCGTGTTGCGGAGCTCACGCACGTTCCCCGGCCAGGCGTAGGCGCCCAGCAGCGCAGCGGCTTCGACCGTCACCCCGGCAATCGTGCGCCCGTGCTTCACGGCGTATTCCTGGATGAACGCCTCGCACAACATCGCAATGTCTGAACCCCGCTGAGCCAACGTGGGCAGGTTGATGTCGACCACATTCAGACGGAAATAGAGATCTTCGCGGAACTTCCCCTGCTTGACCCACTCCTCCAGGTTGCGGTTGGTCGCGGCGATCAGCCGGATATCGACAGACACCGTCTCCTCGCCGCCGACCCGCTCGAATGTGCGCGTCTCGAGCACCCGCAAAAGCTTGACCTGCAGGCTGGCATCAATCTCCGAAATCTCGTCCAGAAACAGCGAACCTCCGTCGGCCTGCTCGAAGCGCCCCTTGCGCCGCGCCGTCGCGCCCGTGAATGCGCCGCGCTCATGACCGAACAATTCACTCTCGAGCAGCGTTGGCGAAAGCGCCGCGCAATGAACCGCCACAAACGGCCCCCGCGAACGTCCGCTCAAACGATGGACGGCCTGGGCGACGAGTTCCTTGCCGGTGCCGCTGGCGCCGCGGATCAGGATCGTCGCCTGCGTGGGCGCCGCCTGCCGGATCAGGTCAAACACATGCCGCATCTCGGGCGATTGTCCGATGATCCGCTCCATGCCGTATTTGTCGTCGAGCCGACCCTCGAGTTCCTCAACACGCACCGCCATGGCCCGGGATTGCAACGCGCGGTCGAGCACCACTTCCAGATGATCGAGATTGACCGGCTTGGTGAGGAAGTCGTAGGCGCCCTGCTTCATCGCCTCGACAGCCGTCTCAACCGACCCGTAGGCCGTGAGCAGGAGACAAACCACATCGGGGTAGCGGGCCTGCACGCGTCGGAGCAGTTCCATCCCGTCCATGCCGGGCATCCGCATATCGGCGAGCATCACGTCGACATTGCCGCGGGCCAGTTCCTCCATGGCACACGGCGCGCTTTCGGCCTGGCGCACCTCGTACAGCCGTCGCAACGCCCGTTCCAGCCCTTCGCGCGTGTTTTTATCGTCATCCACCACCAGCACCACCGGGCGCAGGCTCGTCTTGGCTTCCGTCGTCATCGCACATCCCCCTGTCTTGCAGCCTCGCGCATTGCGGAGGTCACTCCCCTACTCGTGCCCGGCCGTCGTGTTCAGCATCCGTATCCGGCGCGAGGCGCGCGGGAGCATGATACGGAAACAGCTTCCTTCGCCCGGTCTGCTCGCCACTTCGATTTGCCCACCGTGCTCCTGAACAATCCGTTGTACGATCATCAGCCCGAGTCCGGTTCCATCGGCCTTGCTCGTTTGATACGGCTGGAAGAGGCGGCCCATTCGCTCGGGGCCGAAGCCGATGCCCGAGTCGAGGAATGCGACCTCCAGCCAGACGTCGGAGGCGTGCATGGCGATTTTGAGCCGACCGCCGTCGGGCATCGCCTCCAAGGCGTTTTTGATCAGATTGAAAAAAACCTGCTTGATCTGTTGCCTGTCGATCTGGACCTTGGGCACCTCGCTGGGAAGCGCCACGGCCACCTCGATTCGCCGGTTCTCGATCTCGGTTTTCATGAGCCGCAGGGTCTCCTGAAGCAGGTCGGCAACATCGCCCGCGGCAAAGACCGGTTTTTGCGGACGGACCGCCCGCAAGAACTGGGTGATAATCGCGTCGAGCCGCCCCACCTCGTTGCGCGCCACCTCGACCAAGTCGCCCAGATCCTCGCGTGCCTGTTCGGGGAGCCCCGAAACCGCACGCGACAGCAGTTGCAGATGGATGTTCAGCGCATTGAGCGGATTGCCGATTTCGTGCGCCACCCCGGCCGCGAGCAGTTTGACCGCATTCGTGCGTTCACTCTCCAGCGTTGAGGCCTCCTCCGCCCGGTCATGCGTCACGTCGCGCAGAATCACCAGAACTGAAGGTCCTACCACCTCACCTTCGGTTCCACTGCCCAAGTCCGGCAGCGGAACGGCATAGAGGCTGAGGTGACGATGCTCCGGATAGGCAACCTCCACCTCGCGCGTCACCATCCGCGACCACTCGTCAGCGTCGGTAATTCGCAGCAGACGATCCCAATCGAGGTCCCGCAGCAGACGCATCACCGAACGGCCGCGCAAGCGGGCATAATCGAAGCCCAGCATCTGCTCGGTCGCCCGGTTCGCATACAGGAGCCGGCCCTGGCTGTCAACCGCCAACACCCCCTCCTGAATCGATTGAAAGATCGCTTCGAGAAAACCCCGCTCGTTCGCCAGTCGCATGAAATGCGCCTGCAGACTCCCAGGATCAATCCGATCCATCCGAGCCACCAATTTATCTAAAAAACCACCCGTAACCACTGTCACACCTCTTTCACAGTGTCAGAATGTCATACAGCATAGCGCCTGGTGATGCCACGTGCAACTCCTGAATATGGATAGACAACTAAACTCTTTCGCTTCAAATCGAATTCGGGTATCGTATTGTACGCGAGACGCACTAGCGGAGGGCGCCGAAGTGAATCGCATGCGTAAGGGATCACCCACTATGAAACGGTTGTTACTGGTTATGGTTGCGACGGGGGCTCTGGCAGGCGGTGTGCGGGCGGCCGACAAGCCGCAGTCCCGGGCGCTGCTGATTGACGGCGTGGCGGCCTACGTCAACGAGTATGTGATCACGATTGCCGAGGTGATGACCGAGGTCCGCGGCAGTGTGTGGGCCGACCTCCCTGCAGAGGATCGCGAAGCGCAGTTGCACAAGCTCTACCAGGGGACGCTCGACGCCATGATCAACCGTCGCCTCATTCTCGATTCCGCCAAGGCTTCGGGCGCCACGATCGCCACATGGGCCGTGGACGAACGGGTGCAGGAGGTGGTTAACAAGCAATTCGGCGGCGACCGGGCGAAACTGATCGCGGCCCTCGCCTCGCAACGGATGGCCCTGGACGAATGGCGCAAAACCATCGAAGAAGAGTTGATTGTGCAGTCGATGCGCTATAACCGCGTCGAAAAGCTTGTCACCGTCTCCTCGCAAGCGATTCGTGACTACTACGCGGCGAATCCGGAGCAGTATTCCCAGGCAAAAGGTGTGGACGTGAGCGTGATCGTGGTCGCGGCGGTTGACGACGCCAGCGCCGCCGAACGCGGCGGGCTGGCGCTGAAAGAACTGGAGGCGGGCAAGCCGTTCGCCGAGGTCGCCAAAGCCTATTCCATCGACAGTAAGGCGGCCAATGGCGGCAATTGGGGGGTAATCGACCCCGCGGAAACCTTCCGTCCGGAACTCGCCGACGCCATCTCCGGTCTCGCCGTTGGCGCCACATCCCCGCTCCTGCTGCTCGAAGACCATGGCTACATCCTTCGCAAAAACAGCGAAGTGGCTCCCCAGACACTGACCCTGGAGCAGGCGTGGCCGTTGGTCGAGGGCCGGCTCAAGATGATCGAAGCGGAGAAGAAATACAACGCGTGGGTCAGCCGTCTGCGCAAGAAGGCCTACATCAAGATCTTCGAATTGCCAATTGCGAAGTAAGAGACGGACGGAGACGGTGAACCTCACAAGCCCATCGCAAGTCAAAGGCTGGTGCATCGCGCGGGGGTTTCACCCCAACCGGACACTCGGGCAGAATTTTCTGATTGACCGCAACGTGCTCGATGCGATCGTCGACGCGGCAGGCGTCAACCCGGGGCAGCGGGTGCTGGAGGCGGGTTCCGGACTCGGCGTCCTGACGGTGGCGCTGCTCGAACGCGGCGCCCGTGTCACGGCGGTGGAAAAAGACCACCGCCTCTGCGCGTGGCTGCGGGAATCGCTCGGTGACCGCTCCGACTTGACGCTGGTCGAGGCCGACATGCTCGAACTCGACCTCGACGCCATGCTGCGCCCCGGGTTTGATTCGTTCGTCGCCAACCTCCCCTACTCCGTCGGTACCCGCATCCTGCTCGACGTGGCCAGGCATCGACACGCACCGCGTCTGCTGACGATCCTTGTGCAAACCGAAGTCGCCGAACGGTTCGCCGCGCCGCCCAGAGGCGAAATGCGGGGCTTGGCAGGCGTCTGGTTGCAGCGGCTCTATGACGTGACGCTCGTGCGGGGCGTGAAGTCTACTTGTTTCTGGCCGAAACCCGAAGTCGGTTCGACCCTCGTCCGCCTCACCCGTCACGACCGCTTTCCTCTCGCCGATGAGGCCGCAAATCGGTTCACGACCCTGACAAAGCTGGCGTTTATGCACCGCCGCAAGCAATTGGCATCGGTGATCCGGCGCGCCTACGCCGAAACAGACGCCGATACGGCGGCCATCGTCTCCTGTTTTGATGCCTGCGCCATTCCGCCCACGGCCCGCGCCGAGGAATTGACCCTCGCGCAGTGGTGCGCCCTGGCAGAGCGGTATGCACGGGCTGGATGCCTGGAAATCGTGAGATGACGCGCGCGCACACGGTGCTGCGCGCAGAGCCTCCGGTGACGGAAAGGGATTGCCTATGAAGCCCACACAGCCGACTGCCCTGGTGACCGGCGGCGCGGTTCGCATTGGACGCGCGCTGGCGCTGTCGCTGGCTCGCGACGGGCTGGATGTCGTCGTCCACTTTTGCCACAATCGCGCGGCGGCCGGCGAGACGGCGCGCATGATCCGGGATTTGGGGCGGCAGGCGTGGACGCTGCATGGCGCGCTCGAGGGTCCGGAGGCGGCCGCCTCCGTTTTTGCCGCAGCCCTCGCACAAGCGGGCCGGATTGACGTGCTCGTCAACAACGCCGCGCGTTTCACGCACGGGACGCTTGCCGGCACCACCGCGGCGGATTTCGAATCCACCTGGCGCGTTAACGCCCTCGCACCGATCCTCCTCACCGGCGCCTTCGCCGATCACATCCGCAGCCGCGGATCGAAAACAACCGGCGTGGTAATCAACCTGCTGGACCAGCGGATCGTCAGCCTTTCCCCCGGAAATCTCGCTTACACGCTGAGCAAACGGACGCTCGCCGATTTCACCCGCGCAGCCGCCGCCGAACTCGCACCCCGCATCCGGGTCAATGCCATCGCACCGGGACCGGTTCTCCCGCCGCCCGCCGGCTCGCCCCGCGAATCGGCCGGGACGATTCCGCTCGGGCGCCGTCCCACACCGCAGGATATTGCCGAAGCCGCACACTACCTGCTACACGCCGCGTCCGTGACCGGTCAGATCCTGTTCATTGACGGCGGCCAACACCTTGCACACGGTAGCTGAAGGAGACCCATGCGCGATCACGACACCATCAGCATCCGCCATCTGGAGACGGTCTGCATCATCGGCGTCCTTCCGCAGGAACGGATGACGCCGCAGCGGTTGGGCATCAGCCTGGACCTGATCTGCGACTTGACCCGCGCGGGTGAGAGCGATGCGCTTGAGGATACCGTTGATTATGCCACCGTGGCGCAGGAGGTGACCCGGATCGCCTGTACGCGTCACTGCCGGCTGATCGAACGGCTAGCCGCCTTGATCGCCGCCCATTGTCTGATGAAACCGGGCGTCGCGGGTGTGACGGTTCGGATCGACAAGCCCGAAGCCCTGCCGGGCGGCGCGATCGCGGCTGTGTCGATCACTCGACACAGAACCTGACTGCGCCCGCCGTCCGCGCGCTGACCCCTTAGAGGCGCTTGCAAAACCCTCGCAAGCGCCGGTTTCAGGTTTCAGTGTTCAGGTTTCAGGAAGCGCGCAATTCACTGTGGTTGAGCGAGATGCTACCCGAAACCTGAAACCTGAACACTCCGCTTGCAAAACAGGGTTTTGCAAGCGCCTCCCTTGGAAGCGCCTCAGTCATTCTCCCGGCTTCTCCATGTCAAAGTGCAAGTCGCTCAACGGCTGGCCGTCCGTCACACCTTTAAATCCTACGTAGATGGCCCCCGGCGTCACGGCACCGTTATCGGCGGAGCGACACTCCATGACCATCGTATTGCCGGTTTTGCGGATCTGAAAGGGCTTTGACTCGACTGTTCTATCCGCGCCCTGCTTGAAGACTACCGCGCCATTGACCCAGACAGTAAAATCAAATAGCGCTATTCCTTTGCCCTGATCGTGCTGAAGCTCTACAACGGCCTCCCGGTCCTCGGGGGACTCCACCCGTGTCACCGCCTGGATCGATGACCCATGTGATGGGAGATAGGCGGCCTGACCCAGCGTGAGGGTGACGCCGCACGTTGTCCGCGTCCAGCTCTCGAGGGGAATGCGCGTCTTGAAAACACCGCTGTCATAGTTGGACAGATTGGATAACACCGCGCCGCCCAAGCTGTTCGCTCCCTCCAGGTCCGGTTCCAGGGTGTCCAACGTCTTGGTTTTCACGATCCGCCGGGCGATCCACCAGCGCCGCATCACGCGCAGGTCGGTCACGAGTTCGCCGTCTTGCTGCATCCCCTCCGCGACGGTGACACGATAAGGCACCGTGCAGAGCCCATTCGCGGTAAACGCCTGGCGGGGAACCGAAAAAGAGGCCCCCGCTCCGGCATGGGCCGCCACATCGAGACGCCGGGTTATCGCATCAACGGTGAGCCCCTTCGGCGGCTGTAATTCGATCGCCAGCGCCACCGCGCGGTCCGTCATATTGGTTGTGCGCACCACCCAATCGCCGCCATCGATCGAGATGATCGCCCCCTTGTCCCCCCCCACCTGCGGATCCGGACGAAACCCGGGGTCAACGAATTGATCGGCCAGCACATCTCCGCCGATCATACGAAGCCGAACGGGGATCGACCGGCCACTCTGGAGCGCGCGGGTCGCCATGTGACGGGTCAACACCGTCAATACCTGAAACGGCGTCACGGCCTTCGGCGCCGCCGTGAAGGCGCGCGACGCGGCGCCCTCCGGAAAACAGCTATCCGGCAAGGGAGTGACCAATTCAACCCGCACCGGCTTGTCGCCTTCATTGCGGAAATGGCCCGACAGGTAGAAGATGCCGATATCGACGCCCCTCATGGCTGGCACCGGAGTCATCTGCAACGGCGAGAAGGAATCCTGCTGGGCCGCCGCTGTGCGCACGGCACGTGCGCCGTAGCGTCCGGCGCACATGAAGGCCAACCCCTCCCCGAGGGCCACGGCGCGATCGATGTCGTCGGGCGACACCCATGTCGCGACAGCACCGAAAGGGACATCGCGGACCCATAACGAGCTCGTCCCCGGCCAGTCCGTAGGCAGCACCGGATGCCCTTCCCCATGCGTACCCTTGAACCCCTTGCCGCGCTCATTTTCAAAAATAATGCCCGGCCACTCATGCACGCAGCCGCTCAGGCTCAGTCCACGAATGCCCCAGTAGGATGCACCGGCATCGATATCCGGCAGGTCAGGGAACAGCTCCTTCCTGCCCTGAGCCCCGTCGAGGGGGCTGAGGCCTGCGGCAGGCGCACACATCCCGTCTGCCCAGGCATCTTCGCTGCGCGCCACAGCACGCGGACCCCGGCAGGCCTTTTCATACTCCAGGTCCGTGAGCGGCCGCAACCCAGCCCAGGCTTCGTAATTCAAGATCTGCTGCCAGCCCATGAAATTGCACCCGCGATCCGGCACTTCGGCGACATAGACTTCTGCGTTCGTATCGCAGCGAATCATGTATCGGCTGATGCCGTAAAGGCCAGGGCCGCCCCGCGCAGGCCCTTGGGAGTTAAGATATTCGGCGTACTGCCCCTGGCTGATCGCGTATTTCGTACTGTAGAAAGCGTTAAAACCGTTTGGACATTCGGCATAAACCGGCGTGTTCGTGGCGACGCGGCAGCCACCCTCCTGGGTCGCGTCACCCAGACGGATGGTCGTCACCGCTTTCTCCCAGGGCACCCGGGACTGGAACTGTCCGCGAGGCACATACACCATCCCGATGGTATGCGCGCGAAGCTGGCTATCCTTGAAGGTTGCCTTGTCGGGCGCTTTGTCCGCGCCATGCAACCAGCGCAGCTTGATGTTCTTGAAATCGTTCGCACCGCTGCCGACCGCGCTCCGGTAAATGAACACCCCGACGCCCTTGGTGCCGTCATCACTCAACCCAACATCCAGTTTCGCGCCGGTCGGGACCCCGTGATCCGCCGCTTCGGGCGAAACCATCGCATGCGAAAACGCGTTCATTCCCGCGGGCCGGAACTTGATGAACACCCAGGCGGCGTCCCAGCTCTCCAGCCGGAGCGGCTTGCCTGTGACGTTCTTATCCGCAGGCTCGGTCCAGATCGCCCGCCAGGAGTTGCTCCAGGCCAGGTCGAACGAAATGGTGCTGGTGCCCTTGGTGCCGGGCTCACAGGTGATGTTGCTAATCGTGATCGCGTCCGCGACACGATCGGCAGGTGCGACGTCCGGACTTGGAGCGGCCGTGGCTGGCGACGGCTTCGCCATTGCGGGTGCCGGTTGCGGGGCGGCTTTCTTTATCCGGTTTCCCGCGGAGATCACGAGCCGGCCACGGCACCAGACCCAGCGTCCAGAATAATACTCCCAGGTTCGCGTGGGCCAGTCCTCAGGCCCGTCGAATGGAGCCAAATGCCGCCCGATCGAACCGCCCGGTTTGCCGGCAGACGTTATTCCGTCGCCGTGTGTTCCCCGATAGTCGCGATTCAGCACCGATATCACCCGCGCACCCAGTTCCAGAATGCCCCAGTACGAGGCGCCAGCCGCAAGCTGGTCGCTCGTAGGGGTGGCAAAACAGCCGACCCGGAATACCGTCAGTGGCGAGCCATATCCGCCCGCGTGGTTTCCCCTGGCATAACGCTCGGTAGGCAGGCCGACGTCCACCAGATCTTTAAGCGAATCCGCCATCCCGTAGTTGGTGACCGTGTTGTTCTCGAACGGCGCCGGATTACGCGGCCCCTGGCCCGCTTTCCCTATCTCCAATTCCGTCATCGGCCGCAAGCCGGACCAGACCCCATACGCGTACATATCATCCCGGCTGATGCCGGAGCAAGCCCGGAACGGCAGGCGTGCCGAATAGACCGGCGGGGGTCTTGTCTTCTGATTCTCCTCTACAGCCTTCTCCGTGCGATCAATTTCGCCCAGCATACTATCCACTAGGTCGTCGGAAGCCTCGGGATCCAACCCTCCGTCCTGGCCGCGACTCGCCAGCTTCGCCTTCATCAGACCTGATGACCTTCTCTCGCTGACAAGGGTCGAGACCGTAATGGTCAGTCCGGCTTTCTCGCGAATGAACGCGGGCAAGTAATCGGGTCCGAAGTCCAGCGGGATCTTTACATCTTCTGAACCCAGCGGATAATCGCAGCCGACCTCATCGGAGACAAAGGCCCGGCCGGCCGCCACATCGGGCGGCAGCGCGTTCAGGAAGTCCGTATACTGTCCCTGCGTCAGATCGTACTTCATGCAATAGAACGCCTCGTAGCCGGTTGGATACTCGTCATTGAGGACGCCGGTTGAACCGACGGAGGGCCTGTTCACCCAATACTCATTATAGGTCAGTACACTCCAGAGTTGGCCGGCTTTTGCCCCGACGCGACGGGCCCGGGTACCTTCTGCGACCGGGCCGTTCCACTCCGCGTCCACGAGGAACGGCACCACCGGGCCGCCCCGCCAGGAACCATCTGTACGACTGCCCACTGCCACATTCATAGAGCTCATGTAGTCCCCGTTTGCGACCGGCACCGTAGGCCCATCGGGAAATTGTGTGAACCCCGAATCGGCGCCGGAGCCCACCTTGAACGGACCTTCAGGGACGTAGACCATCGAGATCGGATAGACGCGGAGACCGGCCTTGGCCGGGTCCACCTTGCCTGCGCCATGCATCCAGCGGAGCTTGATGCCCTTGAATTTGTTGGGACCCTGCCCGACCGCGTCACGATAAATGAACACGCCCATGCCACGCGTCCCGTCATCCGACAGTTTCACGCTGTGCGTCGCACCGGCGGGCATTACGTGCTCTGAGGCGTCCATGGCGAGCGACGCGTGCAGCCAATGGTTGCGTTCGATGCTCTCACGGGAATCCTTTTTCGGAAGAAACTTCACAAACACCCAGACGGCGTCCCAGCTCTCCACCTCCAGGTCCTTTCCCGTAACGCTGGTGGCCGCCGGTTCCACCCATTTTGCGCGCCAGGAATGACCCCAGGAAAGGTCAAACGTCACATAGCTGTAGTCCTTGGTCGCGGCTTCCCAGGCGACATTCGTAACCATAAGATCGTAGGTCGGAGCGCCGCGAAAGCGCGCCATCGCATCCTCCGATCCACAGATTCCAGAACCTGCAGCGGCGACCATCAGGCCACACGCAACAATCGTCGTGATGCGTCTTCTTTTCATGGGTTTCCCTTCAGCGTTACTAGATTTGCTGGCTTTTGTTCTGACTCCGCGACCGCCAGCCGGATCGTCTTCGTCTTCCGCGGGTATCCGCCTTCCAACGTGAGGGTCCAGCGGCCTGTCTCGTCATTACTGCCAAGCGGAAGGACAAAGGCGTCCGACCCTTGGAACCCGGCATAGCGGCTGTAGCGGCTCACGCGGCCGGAGGGCGTGGTCACGTCGACCTTGACGACAAACGGGGCGTCCAGTCGCCGTCCGCGGGCGTCCAGCATCTCCAGAAGGAAGCGGGCCTCCGTGCCCACCCCGGCGCGCGCGGGACCGGTCACCCTCAATTCCACGGATTTCGACGGCAGGGAACAGACCACCCGTCCCCAGGAGGGCTCCAGTGCCAACGCCAGCGGCGCATCCGATGACCCCAGCAGCGCGCCGGTGGACATGTCGAACAACCACCGCCCTTTCGTGCCGAACGCGACCGTCGCCGTCACGGGATCATCGCGCACCCGTGCGTCCTGGTCGTAGTTGCCCTGCGGCGAGCTGTAGTTGAACGGCATGCCCCAATACCGGTCCGACGCGTTGTTGACGAACACGTGATAGGTCGCCTGCCCGCCGCGAAACTCGCGCAGCGTAACCTGCGGCGAGGACACCCGACTCCGGTCCGGGGCATTGTCGCCCGCGAGTACGACCATGGTCTGGACCGACATCTTCACGGCGCCCTTGACGGGGATGCTCGCGTCCATATCCAGATAGACGCGTCCGCCACCGGCGGCATAGTCCTCGATGACCTTGAGCACGTTCTCGGGAAGCGTCCGCACGTCGCACAGCGACAGGCTGGTCAGCGTCAGTAGATTCTCGGGCTGCAGCAGTTCCTCTTCGCACAGCACCTTCATCGGCACGTGCTGGCCCAGAGACTCCCGCAGGAAAGCCATGATCTTGCGCAGATGGTTGATGCCGGCCCCTTCGCGCAGGGCGTCATAACTCTCGGTGCTGAACGAGTACAGGACCGCGCTGGTCGCCTCAGGGCTCTGCCAAAGGGGAATCGCGGGGAGGATCCAGTCCTTGTGCCGCCCGCAGGCGGCCAGCGCGTCCACCGCCGCCTGCACGCGGTTCGTTTCGCCCGCGCTCCGGGCCTTGAGCAGATCGTACCAGGAAAAGAACGA
>CAZOJL010000104.1:0-12996 GCA_964580075.1 uncultured Akkermansia sp.
ATGACCCAATCGCCTCATATTGAGAATTGCTGTTTTTGCGTTGAAGACGCGGCCGTGAAATGGTATTGTACCAAACGTGAACAAAGTTGAACTTACAGCGTATCTCGAGAAGATTGACGCGGAACTGAAAAGTCCCGCGACGATCTACGTCTATGGGAGCGCGGCGTATATTCTTCTGGATGAGCCCGAAAGAACCAGCCTTGACATAGACGTCGCCGCCCCTTATTCGGACGCCGACTACGGCGACTTCAGAAGGGCAGCCATTGCGTCCGGCTTACCGGTCAATCCCGACGAGCAATACGCGGGCGATCATGTCGAATGGATAACAGGGCTCCGCCTGTGTCTTTCCAAGCCCTCGCCCGAGACGGACATGACATTGTGGCAGGGGCGCCTGCTGACGATTAGAACGGTGGCCATTGAACAACTCATCGCCAGTAAACTGATCCGCTATGACGAAATTGATCAGAGCGACATCCGGTATCTGGTATCGCATCGAAACGTCGGATTCAACCGGATCGAGGCGGCGGCCAAACGGCTTCCCCCTCCCTTCGATTATGATCCTGTTGTCTTGGAGAACCTGCAGAATCTGAAGACCGACATGGAGATGTGGAGGGATCAACCATCGTGATGACCCGAGAAAGGCTGCAATTCTGCTACGAACTGGCTTTCTATCCCCCGCGCCTGGATGAGGCATGGCAACGGATCAAGCACGATAGTTCGGGGAATATCGCCGAACTTGGCGACCTGCTCGACACGGCTCTTCTTCTGCATCAGGCGCTTCCTGAAAGCGGGTTCGCCTCTCAACGCGCCCTGAATCGGCTGGCTCTGTATCAGGCCAAGGCTCGAGCTTTCGGCACAGTCCGTTTTCTGAAGAACATTCGGCAGCGATTGGGTCGCCCTCCTCTGACCCAAAAGGAGGTGCCTGGAAATCTGGTGCGGGACTTGGGATTGCCGGCCTTTTCCCGCAAGGCACAATCGCCGCCGAGTCAGTAACGGATCCGATGCAGAGAAAACAGGGGACAGACAAATAGGTGCATCGTTGAGAGGCGTATCCACTGGGAATCAAGGATAAATAGGATGAATGAACCAACGCATTGACCGTGTGATTCGCGATCCGGTATCCTGTCTGTACATGATGTCAGGAGCGCGTTGATATGGCGATCACTCGGGTGTTTTTGGGCTGGAATCGGCCGTTGTGCGAGACGGTCCCGGCGTGGCTGCTGGACCGGCAGGAACCCGGCACGCTTGACCTCCGTGGCACGATCGTCGTCGTGCCCACGCGCCAGTCGAGCTGGCGGCTGCGCGCGGCGTTGCCGCTGGCCGCGCACGCGCGACACGGCGCGGCCCTGTTCGCGCCGGAGATCGTCACGGCCCCTGTCCTGATCGCCACGCCACCCCGCCCCGGCCTCGCGTCGGATACCCAGAACCTGCTGGCGTGGCGCGACGTGTTGCTGGCCTCGCCCGCCGGGGATATGGATGCATTCCTCGGCAAGCAGCGTGCGGCTTCGGGGACATGGGCCTTTAAAATCGCGCGCCGCCTCATTGGACTCCGCCGTGAACTGGCCGATGGCGCCCTCACCATCGGCGAGGTCGCCGCCCGTGGCGCGGACCTGGTGGAACCGGATCGCTGGCAAGCGATGGCCGAACTTGAACGGCGCTATCTGCAGCACCTCGCCGCGTGGAATCTGCGGGACGGCATCGCCGAACAGATCGCGCACGCCCGCGCCGGACAGCTTCCGCCCGATGTGAAACAGGTGGTCCTCGCCGCCGTTCCAGACCCGCCGCGCCTCCTCCTCACGCTTCTGGAACGCTGGTCCGAAACCGGCGGCATGGTCGCGGTGCTGGTGGCGGCGCCGCAACAGGAAGCCGACACGTTCGACGCGTGGGGACGGCCGTTCCCCGACGCGTGGGAAAACAGGGACATTATCCTCAACGACCCTGATATCGTGCTGGCGGCCAATCCCGAAGACCAATCCGCCTGCATCGCCCGCCTGCTGTCGGACGGGCTGGGCGTCGCGACGACGGAACACGCCGGCATGCGCCCGGCACTGGCCATCGGGGTACCCGACCGTGAGACCGTTGCACCCTTGCAACGTGAACTCGCCGCCCTCGGTCTCCCCGCTTTTGATCCCCAGAATCGCCCCCTGTCCGACACGCCCCTGTTCCGCCTCGTGCAGGCGCTGCTGACGTGGCGGGAGCGGCCGGATTATGCCGAAACCGCAGCCGTGCTGCGCCATCCCGACGTGCTGGCCGCCCTGCCGGATGCCGACGCCGTTCTGCGCGAGCTGGACGACACGCAGGCGACGCATCTGCCGGTTACCTTCGCCGACCTGTGCCACGCGGCACGCCACCCCGCGGCGAATGCGCCGTCATCCCATCAGCACCCCCGGGAACACCTGGCCACTGCCCTGGCCTGTCTCGAGGCGTGGTCGGGGCAACGGGACACGCGCACCCTCTCCCAGAGCCTGCGCGACACGCTGCAGGCGGTCTACGCACAGCGACTGCTCCACCCCGAAAATCCAGCCGATGCCGCCTTCCAACAGGCGGGCGAGGCCCTCGATCAGGCGCTACGCGAACTGGCCGAGGCCGAAGCGGCGGGATACGCCGGCGCCGACACCGTCGTCGTCCTGCTGGCGCGGCTGCAAGACGCGACAATCAAGCCCGAACGCGCGGGCGAACCACTCGACCTCGAAGGCTGGCTTGAGCTCGCCTGGAATCCGGCGCCGATCCTCTGCGTGGCCGGGATGAACGAAGGCTTTGTCCCCGACGGCCATGTCGGCGACCTCTTCCTGCCCGATTCCCTGCGGCGGCAACTCGAACTGCGCGATGACCGGATGCGGGTCGCGCGCGACGCCTATGTGCTCACCGCGCTGTATGCCCAGCGCACCGACCGCGAGGCCACGCCACAGCCGCGGGTGGTGCTGCTCGTCGGCAAGCGGGCGGGCGCCGGCGATCCCCTGCGCCCCTCGCGCCTGCTCTTCCGCTGCCCGGACGACGTCCTGGTGCGGCGCGCGCGCGCCCTGTTCCATGACCCGCCGCCCGCCCGTACCGCAGCCGCCCACACGATAAGCTTTATGCTCGATTCGGCCCGCGTCCCCCCCGCCGCCATGACGCGGCGGCTCCCCGACCGCATCAGCCCCTCCGCGTTCAAGGACTACCTGCAATGTCCATTCCGTTTCTACCTGCAACACGTTCTCCAGATGGAATCCACGGACGACCGCACCCGTGAGCCGGACGCGCGCGGTTTCGGATCCCTGTGCCATGCGGTCCTCGAAGCCATGGCCCGCGATCCGGGCTGCATTTGGGCTTGCGACGACGTTTCGCGCCTGGCGGCATGGCTCGCCCAACGACTCGATGCCGAGGCCGTCGCACTGTACGGGAGACGTCCCTGGCTGGGAGTGACGCTGGCCGTCGAAACGGCCAAACGCCGCCTGCACGCCTTCGCCGCTCAACAAGTGACCTGGCACATGGACGGGTGGGAGATCATCGAATGCGAGACCGATCGTTACCGGTCAACCGTGAGCACCGCCACCATCAGCGGCCGTATCGACCGCATTGACCGCCATCGCGACGGCACGATCTGTGTGCTGGATTACAAGACAACCGACAAACCCACGACGCCCCAGAACAGTCACGTGGTCGCGGCGGGTTCGGGCGCGCCATTCCCCGAAGCGGTCCTCTCCGAGGCGTGTGTGGATAGCCTGATTCACGAGGGCGCCGCGACGCGCAAAACCCCGGGACGGCCCAAGCGGTGGGCCGATCTGCAATTGCCCCTTTATCGTGAAATGCTGCGCGCGGCGCATGGCGCTGATGTGCGCCTGGGCTACATCGTCCTCCCGGCCGCGCTGGGCGACACGTCTTTCGCAATCTGGACGAACTACAACGCCGCATTGCATGACCATGCGCTCGCCTGCGCCACCGCCGTGATTGACCGTATTACCGCCGGGATCTTCTGGCCGCCGGCCGCGTCGTCGCCGCCCTACGACCCATTCAGCGACCTGATCCTGGACGATCCGGTGAAGACCTTCAAGCCCCCGTCCTCGCCGTGGCCGCTCCGCGATGCAATCCAGAAACCGGTCACGCCAGCCGACGACGCCGGGAAGGACGCGCCATGAACGGATTCACGCATTGCGCGATCTCGGCTTCGGCAGGCACCGGCAAAACGTGGGCGCTCGCCCACCGTTACATCGCACTCCTGGCCGCCGGCGTACCGCCGGATCGGATCTGTGCGCTCACCTTCTCGCGCAAGGCCGCCGGTGAGATCTTTGACACCATCGTCGAGCGCCTCTGCCGCTCCGCCTCCGATGCCCGCGAACGCGAGCAGACGGCCCGCAACATCATCCGGCAGATGTCGGGCGCCCTCGCGCCTCCAGACGCCAAGGCCTATGTCGCGCTACTGCGGACGTTACTGAACCAATCCCACCGTCTCCGCGTCGGCACGCTGGACAGCTTCATTCTGGGCGTCGCGCGCGCCTTCCCGCTCGAACTGGGATTGCCTCCCGACATCCGCCCCATGGACAACGACGGCGGAGAGGCCCAGGCCCTGATGCAGGCCATTCTGACACGACTCTACGACCCCCGGCAACGCGACCGCGACGACACGAACGACCGTGCAGGGGCCGCGCTGCTGGAGGCCTACCGGCAGGCCACCTTCGGCAAGGAGGGCAAAGGCCTGGCCCGCCTGCTGGAGGGCGCCATCCGCGACGGATTCGACTTTTATCGCCAGCACGGCTCCAAGGCATGGGGCTCGGTCGACCGTATCTGGCCGACCGGTCGCTGGTGGGAGGCGGTGACGGCGGCGGAGCTGGCACAGGCCGCAGACCCCGTGTATCTGGACGCCCTGCGACAGGCGTTCGGAACCGCATCGCGCGCGCTCACGTTGGGCGAGACGTGCGCCACGATCGCCGCAACGGCCACCGCGCACATCCCCGAACGGCCTTGGCCGGAAACGCTCAGCGAGACCGTCTTGTCGCAACTGCTTTGCAACATCGGCAACCCGATGGCTGTCCCCGCGCTTCAGTACTACAAAAAACCCTATACGCTGCCCGCCACGCTGTGGCCGCCGCTTCGCGCCGCGTTGTGCAATCTCGTGAACGTGGAGGTGCGCCGCAGTGTCGAACAAACGGCTGGTTTGCGCGCGCTTCTGGAGGGGTATGATGCGCGCTACGCCGAGGCACAGCACCGTGACGGACGGCTGACCTTTACCGATCTCGCACGCCAACTCGGTGACCCGGCCCACCAACCGAGCCTCAATCCCGACTGCGACAGGCTATACATTGACTACCGCCTCGACAGTCAGCTCGACCACTGGCTGCTGGATGAATTTCAGGATACCAGCGACATCCAATGGCGCGCGATCGCCAATCTCGCCGATGAGGTGACCCAGGATGCCGAACAGCGCCGCTCGTTCTTTTATGTTGGCGACATCAAGCAGTCCATCTACGGCTGGCGCGGCGGCAATTACCGCCTGTTCAGCCGGGTCGGCGCGGATTGCAAGATTCCGCGGGGAGAGCCGCTCGTCGCGTGCCACCGGTCGCTCCCGGCGATTATTGAGACCGTCAACGCCGTGTTCGACACCCTCGGCGCGTGGACACCGCGAGCCGGGTGCGAGCGGGGGCCGCATCCCACGGCGGTGAGCGCCTTTATGGCCGAATGGCAGCCGCATGTGAGCGCCCGATGCGATGCCGGCGAGGGTTTCGCCACCCTGCTGGAGTACGACCCGAAAGGGCCTGACCTGGAAGCCGACGACCCGGGCGATCCGGAACAATACGAGGCGATCTCCTCCGTTCTGGCCGAGGTTCAGCCGATTCGCCAGGGGCTCTCCGTCGCCGTATTGGTGCGCGGCAATAAACAGGGGCGTGTCTGCGCGGACGTGCTGCGCCGCCGGCTGAAAGGCGTCCCCGTCGTGCATGAAGGGACGGGGGATATTGTCGACAACCCGGTGGTGACGCTGCTGCTCGCGCTCGTCCGATACGCGGCCCACCCGGCGGACACACTCGCGTTGCGGCATCTGCAGATGAGCCCCTGGGTGGAATTCGTTTCCGCTGAAGCCGCTGGGTCGGAGGGCTTTTCCGGGCGCTTTCTGGCGCAGGTGCACACGAGCGGCTTTGCCGGCGCGCTCCGCGCCTGGGGCGCCACGTTGGAGGCCACCGGCGCGTTGCGTCCCGACGATGCCTTCGGGCGGCAGCGCCTGGGTGAACTGCTCGCCGCTGCCGAGGCCTTTGATGCCACCGGTTCACGCGATCCGGACGCCTTCTGTGACCATATCCGCGCCCATCAGGTCAAATCAGAAGCCGCCGCCGGTGCGATCCGCGTGATGACCATCCACCAATCCAAGGGACTCGGTTTCGACCTCGTGCTCGTGCCGTTCGACCCCCAGGCGAAAGGGTTCTGCAACACCAGCGGCATCGGTTTCCTCCGCAGTGACTGCGGGCAGGACAAACCGGACGCAGACGGCTGGGTGCTGCAGCCGCCCCAGCGCGTCGCGCTCGAAGCCGCCGCCGGTGCGCCGGTCGCCGCACTCGAAGCGGCGCGCGCCGAGGAGAATTTCGCGCAACTGTGCGTGCTTTACGTGGCCCTCACCCGTGCGAAACGCGCGCTGGTCCTGTTCATTCCCAAAGCCTCGCAAAAGAGCGCCACGGTGCGCGATGCCGACGTGCTCCGCGAGCGTCTGTCCGGAGAGCCCGACGGCTCAACCACGCGATACGGCCTGACCGTGCTCCACACAGCGGGAAACCCGGCGTGGATGACGGACATTCCCGCCATCCCGGACAAGGGCTCCGCCACGCCCTGGGGCGCCGTTTCTGCGCACCCGCTCGCCGTGACGTTCGTCGCGGAGGCCACACGCCGCGAGCCCTCCAAGGAGCGGGCCGAGGGCCGACCGTTCCCGGCCCGCTATGTCCTGGACCGCGAGGCCTCTGACGTGCGATCTTTCGGATCGGCCATCCACCGCCTCTTCGAGCGGATCGCGTGGATCGAGGATGCCGACATCGAGGCCGTCATTGCCGACTGGCGCGCGGCGTCTCCAGAGCCCGAGTCCCTGTTGCGCGATGTCGAGACACAGTTCCGCAACTGCCTCTCTGCCCCTGCGGTACGGGCCGTGCTGACCCGTCCCGAGGGCCCCGCGCCGGTCGACGGCCAGACGGACATGCGGGCGGAGGTGTGGCGTGAGACACCGTTCGACTATGTGCGCGAGGGCGCAGGCGGTCGCGAAATCGTCACCGGCCGTTTCGACCGGCTGGTCATCACGCGCGACCGTTCCAATCGGCCCCGCGCCGCATCGGTGGTGGACTTCAAGAGCAACCGCGTGACCACGATCGCGGAAATGGCCGAGACGGCCGCCGGTTACAAGACACAGATGCAGGACTACGCCATGGCAGCCGCACGGCTTCTCGGACTACCCGCCGCGGCGGTGACGACCACACTGCTTTTCACCCGCCTCGCCAAGATCTGTCATCCTGACACCCCCTGAACCGAATGGCTTACTTAAACGACGCTTCCGATCATAATCCTAATCTTAATCATAATCCGTTCTCCCCCTGTAGATTAAGATTAAGATCAGGATTACGATTAAGATGACAAAAGCCCCTTAAGTAAGTGTCATCGCCCCCTGAACCGGCCTGCATCGCGGCATCCCGTATCCATTCGCAAAGAAGGGCATCCAAGACATGCGGTTGGGGGTGGAGGGTTGCACGCCTTGGATGCCCTAGGAGAACGTCGGTACAATGGTAGTACCTGGAAGGATCCGACGCAACAGAAAAAACGAGGTCAGGTCACCGCCTGCACCGCCGTTTTTGAAGCGGCGCCCGGAATGTCGGCGACAAAGCGCGGCATCGCCAACCCGCCGACCCGTTGCGCCAGCGCATCGGCCAGTTCGGCCGCCCGCTTTGCCGAGACGCGAAAGTGGGCGGTTCCCGCCACTGGGTCGCCGATGAATACGTAGTACGGCCGCACCCGAATCCGCTGCAAGCCCGAGCATAGCCGCACCAACGCCTCGACTGAATCGTTCACCCCGCGGAGCAAGACCGCCTGATTTGAAACCGGAATACCGGCGTCAACCAGCCGGCCGCACGCCTCGGCCGCCTCGGGCGTCAATTCAGACGCGTGGTTGAACTGGGTGTTGACCCACACCTTCTTCGATTCGCCCAGGGCCTGCGCCAACGCGGGTGTGATCCGCATCGGCAGGGTCGCCGGCGTCCGTGTGCCGATCCGAATCGCATCGAGCTGTTCCAAGGCGCCAAAAGCGCGAACATGGCGCAGAATGGCCGTATCCGACGCCAGCAGCGGATCTCCGCCCGAGAGGATCACCTCGCGCACCCCAGGGGCAGCCCTGACATAGTCAACCGCGCGTCGCAGCCCGGGCGGATCGTTCACCACCGCGCGGCCGTCGAGGTCATTCTTGCGGGTGCAGTGGCGGCAATTCACGGCACACCGGACCGACGTGAGCACCAGCACCCGGTCAGGAAATCGATGCACCAGCCCCGGGACAGGCGCGTGTGCCGCCTCTTCAAAGGGGTCGGCACAATATCCCGGCACAGCCGTCATCTCGTCGGCAACGGGAAACCACTGCGCCCGAAGCGGATCGGCAGGATCGGTAAAATCGCCCACGGTCAGATAATAGGGGATCACGCGCACGGGATAGCGGATGGACGCTGCAGCCGCGTCCTGATGTGTCAACAGGCCGAGACGGACCAGGTCCGCCGCGTCGAGCGCATGCCGCATCTGCCATTTCCAATCTTGCCACATCGGCGTCGCACGCGCCGCTTCCAACCAACGCCGCACGGCCGCCGTGTCTGTAAAACGGAAACGTCCTCCAGCCCGTGGCCCTTTCATGCGATACGTGTCCGACTCCAATCCGCCCCCTTAACCTCTGTGGACCACCCGCTGGACAGCCTCCAAAACCGCTTCGGGCTCGGCCATGCGGCCGGGTCCTGTGGTCCCACAGGCCAGTTCACCCGCCACCGCCTCGACGATCAGCGCCTGACGCGAGCGCACCGTCGCAAGATTGGCCTGTGTCGCCTGATTTTCCCACATCCCCGTGTTCATGGCTGGCGCAATCACCACTGGCGCACGCGTCGCCAGAACCGTCGCGGTGAGCAAATCGTCGGCGAGCCCGTGCGCCATCTTGGCCAGCACATTGGCCGTACACGGCGCGATCACAACGACATCCGCCCGCTCGGCCAACGCAATGTGCCCCGGCATCCAGTCGTCGGGCTCATCAAACGCATCCACCCCGACGGGGTTGCGCGAAAGGGTGCGGAAGGTCAGTGGCGTCACAAAACGGGATGCCGCCTCGGTCATCACCACGTGCACATTCCATCCCGCCTTAACCATCAGTCGCACCAGTTCCGCCGCCTTGTACGCCGCGATCGAACCGGTCACACCCAACACCACCTCAATGGTTTTTGATTGCTTCATGCTCTTTCTCCTTCAGTCGCGCCGTTTTCCATCCCCTCACGATCCCCTGGGGGATGTTCCCCCACGGGCATCGCCGATCTGATGCGCCAGTTTCTTCACGTCCTGCGCCCGGTCCTTGTGGCAAACCAGGATGACGTTGCCGCGCGTGGCGACAATCAGATCGCTCACACCCAGCAGGGCGACGACCCGGCCCTCTTCCGCCACCACGATGTTCCCGGCGGCGTCAAGCGCCTGGCATGTCCCCACCACGGTATTGCCGTCCGCATCGGCCGGCAGGTGGTCGGCGACGGATGTCCACGACCCCACATCGTCCCATCCGAACGCGCCGCGGGCGACGACCAGATTGTCGGCGTGCTCCATCACGGCGTAGTCCACCGAAATCTTCTTTAGGTCCGGATAGGCTTCGCCGAGCACGGCTTCGGCAGCGCCTGGGGAGGCTCCGACGATCCGGTCGCAGAGCGCGTCCAACACCGGTGCGAAGGTCGCGAGCGCCCGACGCATCACCTGCGTCCGCCAGATGAACATCCCGGCGTTCCAGAGGTAGCGTCCGTCCGCGAGATACCGTTGGGCGGTATCCAGATCGGGTTTCTCAACGAACCGCTCAACCCGCATGAAGGCCGTATCGGCGTTCGTCTCAAATCGCGCGCCCGTCCGAATGTAGCCGAACCCCGTCGCGGGGGCGGTCGGCGCGATCCCGATCGTGACGATCACCTCGTGCGCGGCCGCAACGGCAATGGCATCGGCAAGCGTCCGGCGGAACGCGGGCGCGTCACGCATGATCTGGTCGGCGGTGAGGATGCACACCACGCCATCGGGATCACGGCGCTCCACCAGCGCGCAGGCGAGTGCGCAGGCCGCCGCGGTGTCTCGCCCGCAGGGCTCTCCCACAACATTTTCAACCGGCAGGGCAGGGAGCACCTCGCAGGTCAGCGGCACCAGATCCGCCGAGGTGATGACCAGCGTTCGCTCGGGCGGAATCACACCCTCCAGTCGCTCGACGGCCTGCTGCAGCAAGGGCTTTCCGCCAAAGAGCGTCAGAAATTGTTTCGGCCGTTGATGCGTGCTGAGGGGCCAGAACCGCTCCCCTCTCCCGCCTGCCAGAATCACTGCGTATGCCGTGGCCATCCCATCACCTCGCATTGCGTTCAAAAATAGTTCCAAATCCGAACAGGGTCAGATTCGGATCAATCACAAAGGGCATGTTGATTCCGCCCAGAACCCACCGCGCGAACCCGCCGGTACCGATGAGTGTGACGCCGTCGCCAAGCGTTTGCGACAGATAACCGACGATCTCGCGAACCATCCCGCGATAGCCGATCTGGGCGCCGATCTGGATTGCGCCGCGTGTGCTGCGGCCGATCTTCGGGCACACCCCGCCGGGCGCGACGTGAGGCAACAGGGCCGTCCGCTCGTGGAGGTAGTCGGTCATCAGCGGCAGTCCCGGCGCGATCACGCCGCCGATATAGCAACGGTCCCGGGTCACAATATCGAACGTCAACGCCGTGCCGAAGTCGGCGACAATCAGCGGCGCACCGTACTTGACCACGCCGCCGGCCGCATTGGCGAGCCGGTCGGCGCCGATGGTCTTCGGCTTCGGATAATCGACCGCCACATCCATCGGTATGCCGGCCCGCACCATCAGCGGCTTGCATCCCAATGCGTCCCTGACGAGCCGGTTCCACAAGGAATTGGTTTGGGGAACCACCGACCCCAGCACTGCGCCGCAGACCCCGCCCCGGGCAGCCCGCCGCACGGCCTCGGCGCAGGCCTGCGGGTTCTTCCGGATGCCTCCCGAAAGCGACGTCACCCGCGAAACGCGTCCCTCCGCATACAGCGCCACGCTGGTCGACGTGTTGCCGACGTCAATCACGACACATCGCATGATCCCGCTCCTTCCGTCACACGGCCTCCCACTCCAACGACAGGTCCACTGCAGGGGCCGAGTGCGTCAGACACCCCAGTGAAATGGCGTCCACACCGGTCTCCGCAACCGCCGCGGCCTGTTCCCGAGTAATGCCGCCGGACGCCTCCAGCCGTGCTTGGCCGCCCGTGATCCGCACGCATTCCCGCATCGTGGCGCAATCCATATTATCGAGCATCACCCATTCGGGCCTTCCCCGCAGGGCGCTGACCAGTTCCGCAATACTCTCGACCTCCACCTCAACCGGAATCGTGGGAAAACAACGTCTCGCCGCCGCGACGGCCAGATCGAGACGCGACGGATCCCCGCCCTGCCAGAGCCGGCGATGGTTGTCTTTCATCAACACGCGGTCAAAAAGCCCGAAACGGTGGTTGGTGCCGCCGCCGCACAGCACGCTGTATTTTTCAAACAGGCGGAACCCGGGCGTGGTCTTGCGGGTATCGAGAATCAGCGTCCCCCACGGCTTGACGGCCGCCACAAACCGGCTCGTCAGCGTGGCGATCCCGCACATCCGCTGCATGAAATTGAGGGCCGTCCGTTCGGCCGTGAGGATTGACGCCGCCGGGCCGCGCAGCGCGAGCAGCTTCTGGCCGGGCGCGGCCTCACCCCCATCGGCAATCAGGGTCTCGCAGCATACGTCGGAATCCACCGCCCGGAACACGGCGGCAGCCACATCCACCCCGGCCACACGGCACGCCGTGCGGCTCAGAATCGCCCCCACCGCCTGCGCATCCGGATCCACCAACGCCAGCGTCGTCACATCCCCTGGGCCCACATCTTCTGCCAACGCCAGCCGCACGGCCTTCACAACCCGTGGATCGCGCATCAGATCAGGTAACGCCATAACACCCCTTACGGTTTGACATGGACCCATTTTGGAGCAAATCGGCGGATAAATACACACTATTTTGTGATGGGCCCATAATGGGTCAGGTCATGGAGGGGGGGGAGGCGCATGAAGCATCCATGGAATGGCACGGAAGAGAAGGCGAAAGACAAAGTATAGTGCGCAAGTCTTACTTCGTCTTTTCTCGCTGTGCGGGTCGCCATAGCTCTTGCTTGGATCCTCGATCAGAATCCGCGGCTCCAACACCGGCTGCTCGTCCTTGCCGATCCACGTCAGTTCCAGTTTCTGTTTCTTGTTCATTTAACCGCATATCGCGCCCGCCGTTCCTTGACGCTGAAGCCGATCGGCTTCCGTTTGGGATCGGGCGCGGCCATCAATTCGTTAAGCGCCTCAAACACCACGCGGAACTGTCCATCGTACTTGGCCTCCAACTCGGCCAGCTTCTGAGCCAACTGGGCATGGCTGTCCAGCATCTGCCGCAGTTTTACAAACGTCCGCATGATCGCGATGTTGACGTCGATGGCGCGTTTGCTGCGAAGCACGGTAGAAAGCATCGCTACGCCCTGCTCTGTAAAGGCCATCGGAAGATACTGAGTCCCGCCGCGAGCTTCGGACTTTGAGGTCGCAAATTGCGACCTCAAAGTCGCAAACTCTTGCGGATCAAGGACAAAAGCAAAGTCATCCGGGAAACGATCCGCGTTCCGCCGCACCTGTTCCTTCAGTCGCTTGGTCTCAACCCCGTACAGCACGGCGAGGTCACGGTCCAGCATGACCTTCAGTCCGCGAATGAGATAAATGGCCCGCTCGATCC
>CAZOJL010000105.1:0-12910 GCA_964580075.1 uncultured Akkermansia sp.
CGGCCTGGCCAAGGTCGAGCACATGGAAGTAGGTCATGATGCCGCTCGGATCGATGAATTCGGTGAAGACCAGCGTCTCCTGCGGCGCGCCCTTGCTCCATTCCCCCTTCGCTTCCACTTTGGCGACGACCGTCGCTTTCCGCCCGTCCGTCCGAATCGTCGTATCCGGTTCCGGCTCGCCAAGAGTAGTCCTATCGATAACCATACCCTGGAAGTTCGGGTACTTCTTGAGCACCTCTCCGTTTTGGGCCGTGCCCAGGCAGTACACCACGGGACCGCGCATCAGCGCCACCTTCCCTTCCTGCATCTGGTGCCCCTTCACCAGGCGCCAGACCATCGGCATCTCCAACGTCACCGTATCGCCCGGCGCCCAGATGCGGCGCACGCGATACGGCTTGCCCGGCCGTGCGGCGACCGGGGTTTCGTGGTTGACCGTGATGGCCGCGCTGCTGCACCAGCGCGGAATACGCAGCCTCAGGGTGAACGCCACCGTCTTTGACGGCGTCATCCGAATCTGCACGCGGCCGGAATTGGGATAGTCCGTCTCCTGCGCCAGCAAGACAGAAATGCCGCCGCCCAGCGTCAGCGTCGTCTGCGACGACGTGTACAGGTTGACCGCGATGTCGCGCCGGCCGGCGCGATAGTAGACCTTCTGCGGAAGCTCCGCCACAATGCGCCGAAAATTGCCGGGGCAGCAGAACCCGTCCTGATCGTGATAGACGCGCTCCCCGGTGAACGGCGAAAAGTAGCGGAGCTTCCGACCCTCCGGATCCTGGGCCGCGAAAAGCGCGTTGTAGAGGGTCCGCTCCATGATATCGCCATAGCGCAGGTCTCCCTCCAGCCGCATCAAGCTGTCCAGCCAGCGCAGCAGGTAGGCCGTCACGCACGACTCACCTATCATGCCGGCGCCGTTCTGCGTATAGGAGAAGTGCTCCCCATCGGACGCCGAACCGACCACATTGAGCCCGCCGCCCTGCCGCAGCAGTTCATGGCGCATGTAGCGACTCATCTCCAGCAGCGCCGGCTGTCCCTCATGACGATACAACTCGGTCTGGGCATAACAGCGCGCCAGCATGACATAGACGTGCGCCGGCTTCGTGTCGAAAGTCTGCTTCCAGTTCCGCAACGACTCGCAGCGAATCTCTGCGCTGCCGTTCCCATGGCGGATATCGGCGGCAAATTCCAGGTACCGCGCGTCTCCCGTACATCGGTAGAGAACGATAAACGCCTCTGGCAGCCCCGCGGTGCACACCTCTTCCGGCTTGCCGTCCTTCCCGAAAGTCCCGATCACATAGTCGCCGAGTTCCCGGGCATACCGCAACGACGTCTCGTTGGCAGTTGCCAGCCAGTGCCGGGCCAATCCCAGCAGAAGATACTCCTGCTCGTGCAAGGCCCAATTTCGATGATTCTGCGCGGCAGCGGGTTCCGGCGGGAATATCCCGATGTACCCGTCCGCATCGCGCGTCTTGAGCACTTCCCCGATCAGCCGCGTCGTTCGCTCTGCCACCGCCGCATCGCCAGTGTATGCAGCGAAGAGGCTGCCCGCGTCAATCACCTTGCCCACACCGATGTAGTGCCAGCCGTCCGCAAAAGGCCGCGTGCGGAACGGACTGAGAAACGTCCCGTCGAGATCGAGCGCCATGTAGTTCTTGTAAATCAGGTCGTTGATCCTCCGTCCGATCTCGCCGGACAACTCCGCCTGCTTGAGTGCGACCGGATGCAATGTGTCACTGACTTTGAGTTCTGCCGTCTGAGAATCCCGCATGTTCGTTCCTCTCTGCTTGCCCTGACACCTGACACCTGACACCTGAAAACTCTTCTACTCCTCCATCAATTCCCGCACGGCCCGCGCAATTCCAACTGCGTCCGGCACCAAAACCTTCTCGAGCGGCGGGCTGTACGGCACCGGCGCAAAGGCGCCGTGGAGCCGCCGGATGGGCGCATCCAGATCGTCGAACCCCTCGCTGGCGACCGCCGCGGCAATCTCGCTGGCCACGCTGTACGGCGCAAAATCCTCGTCTACGATCAGCAGTCGCCCGGTCTTCCGCACGGATGTCAGGATCGTGGCCGTATCGAGCGGCGCCAAGGTGCGCGGATCGATCAGCTCCACTTCAATCCCTTCGGCGGCCAGCGCTTCGCACGCCTTCTTCGCCTGGTGCACCATCATGGCCATCGCCACCACGGTCACGTCGCGGCCTTCGCGCACGACTGCCGCCTTGCCGAACTCGATCTCATAATCAGCCTCCGGCACGGGGCACTTGAAGCCGATCAGTTCGCGGTGTTCAAGGAACAGTACCGGATCGTTGCCGCGCAGGGCGCGCATGAACAGCCCCTTGGCATCGTACGCCGTGGAGGGCATCGCCACCTTCAGGCCGGGGAAATGCGCGAACATCGAGCCATAGTTGCCCGAATGATGCGTGGCTGCAGAGTGGCCGATACCTATGCAACCGCGAAGAATCACCGGCATGTTGAGCCGTCCGTCGCTCATGTAGCGCATCTTGGCGATCTGGTTGATGATCTCGCCCACGCCGTCGAGAACGAAGTCGGCGAACATGAAGTCAATCACCGGCCGCGCGCCGGCCATGGCGGCGCCGCATGCCAGGCCGACGAACCCGCGCTCGCAGATCGGCGTGTCGCACAGCCGCACCGGACCGTGCTTCTCGAAGAGCCCGGTGGTGGTCGCAAAGTTCCCGCCGCGCACACCGATCCCCTCGCCCATCACAAAGATCGCCGGGTTGCGATCCATTTCGCCGGACAGCGCTTCGAGCGTGGCGCGGATGAAATTGATCTCCCGTGTACCGGCCGGCAATTCCGGCGCGGGCGTCGGTGGGTTCTCGTCCAGAACATGCAGCACGGCGCTGGCCGGCTCGGGCCAGGGGTCGGCCTCGGCCTGCTTGAGAGCTGCCGTCGCAACTGCGGCGCGCTCTGTCTCGATGGCCGCGAGTTCTTCCTCCGTGGCCACGCCGTCTTCGATCAGGCGTTTCCGCAAGGCTTGAATCGGGCAGCGGGCTTTCCATGCCTCCACTTCCTCCCGCGTGCGGTAGGTGTAGTCGCCCATTCCTTCGGCATGCGGGCGCGTCCGGTAGGTCTTGCACTCGATCAGCGTGGGGCCTTCGCCCGCGCGCGCGCGACGCGCCGCTTCCTGCGCGGCCGCGGCAACCGCCAGCACATCGTTGCCGTCCACGGCCACGCCGGGAATGTTATAGGCGGCCGCCCGCTCGGCGATCTCGGGATTGGCGCCAGAATAGCGAATGGGGATTTCCGTGGCGAACTGGTTGTTCTCGCAGACGAATAGCACCGGCAGCTTCCAGATGGCGGCCATGTTCAGCCCCTCGTGGAAGGCGCCGTTATTGGATGCGCCGTCGCCGAAAAAGGCGGTGGCCACCCGTCCGTCTTTTGCCAGCTTGGCCGCGTAACCGGCGCCAGCGGCCTGGAGGATGCACGGGCCCACGATTCCGGTCGTGCCCATGAGGCCGATATCCGGAGCAAACAGGTGCATACTCCCGCCGCGCCCGCTGGAACATCCGGTGGCGCGACCCAGCAGTTCAGCGATCAACGCGCGCGGCTCCAGCCCCTTGGCCAATGCATGCCCGTGCCCGCGGTGCGTGCTGAAGATCGGGTCTTGCGGACGCAGATGCGCACAGACGCCCGCCGCCACCGCCTCCTCGCCAATGTAAGTGTGGCAGGCCCCGTGAATCAACCCCCGTTGATGCGCGCGCAGCAGTTGCTCTTCCGTCAATCGGATCGTCAGCATGACGCGATACAATGCCAGTCCCTGCTCGCGATTGACGGTCCCTTCTGTGGTCTTCTTCTTAGGCATTTTTCCATTCTCCCATACGATGCCAGTGCTCAGTGCTCGGGTTTCGGTGTTCAGGTCTCTTTATCGTAATCGTAATCTTGATCTTAATCTTAATCTTGCTTCTTCTTTAACCATCCTTCGAAACCAGATCACGATTAAGATTACGATTAGGATTAGGATTCCGGTTGCTGACACCTACCACCTAAAAATCCCTCGAATACCCCGCAGTCCAGCCGCCGTCCACAGTCAGAACCGATCCGGTGAGGTAATCGTTCTCCGGCGCTACCAGAAACAGCGCGGCATTGGCGATATCCTTGCAAGACCCGAAGCGGTGGAGCGGAATGTGCGACAGCATCGCCTCCAGCCGGCCTTTCATGATCGGATCCTTCCCGGAAAAAAGCCCCTGCGGACCTTCGATCGGAATCGAGCCGGGCGCGATGGCGTTGACGAGCACGCCACGCTCCGCGAACTCCATGGCCATGGCCTTGGTGAGATTCACGACGCCGGCCTTGGCCGCCACGAACGCGCACTGCAGCCGTGCCGGCACCAAACCGAAGACCGAGGCAATGTTGACGATCCGCCCGCCACCGCGTTCGAACAGCGCCGGCGCGAAAGCCTTGGTCACCCGGTAGCAACCGGTCAGATCGGTATTTACGATCCAGTCCCATTCCTCCTGGGGAAACTGTTCCAGCGTCACACGGTGCTTGGCCGTGTTCACGCCGGCATTGTTGATCAGGATGTCAATGCCGCCGAACGTCTCGCACATCCAGCGCACACCGGCATCGATGTCTTCCTGATTCGTCACGTCCAGGCACCGCCCGGCGCACCCGGGCATGGCGGCAGCGGCCTGCTGTGCGCTCTCGGCCAGAATATCCGTGTACCCCACCCGCGCGCCGTTTGCGGCCAACGTGTCGGCAATCGCCTTGCCGATCCCACGCGCCGCGCCCGTCACCAACGCCACTTTGCCAGTCAAATCGACCGTCATGGTTTTGATCCTTTCCGTGCTGTCACACACAAACTGATTCACGTTACGAAAGCGGTCAGGGCTGCGGGAGCGCCGTCCTCCGTGCGCAGGCTTCGGCCTCGCGGTAGCTTTGGCGGAAAAACGCCGTCCACCCCCGCAAGAGATCCTCGCGGCGAATTTCGCCGTAGGGGCCGACGGCCGACACCCAGTTCAGCGGCAGGGGTGTGTCGGGCAGTCGCTGGAGCAAGACCATCGCCTCGGAAGCGGCCTCGGACCCGCCGGCATCGTCAATCGCGCGCCACGCCGCCCGCAACTCGTCGCCCGCGTCGAGGCACATCGCCCGGACCAAGTCGCGCTGGATGCCGAAATGCCGGGCCGTCCAGCGCGGCTGGTAAGCGAATCGTGCGGCCAGCGCATAGGCGTCGACGTCCGGATCGGTCAGATCGTCGTGAGTATAGGCCCGGTGCGCCTCGCATGCCGCCTGCCCCTCGGGGTCGTTCGACGGATAAAACGTCCGGCCGATCGGCAGACGACACAGCGCAAACCGCTTGGGCCCGCCCGGCGTGCCCGGGCGGTAGTTCCACAGTTTCTGACCGTCCGAACTCATCACGTACAGGAGAAACCGCAGCGCCAGCTTTTTATGCGGCGCGCCGCGTAAAATGCTGATCGGATCGGCGCTGACGCTCGACCCGCCATGCGGCGTCACATAGACCAGCCGCGCCACGCCGGCGGGGGACTTGGCCGCTTCAGCCTGAAAGCGTCCATAGAAATCGATGGCGATGCCGGCTGCGGCGACGCCGTCGCCGACGTCTATCGGCACCTTGCCCGCGCCATCGGTGAAATAGCGGGCGTTCGCGCCGATTAGGCGCACCAGGTTTATCCCGTCCACCCACCCACGCGCCACCGCCTCCTGATAGGTCTCGGGAACCCCGTCGGGCATCACGCCCGGCGGGAGGCGCGCCGCCGCAATCTGCCGCTCGTAGGCGCTCACCGTCTCAACGCCGAATCCGGCGGCCGCCACGGCACGGGCGCATTGTTCGTGGATGATCATCTCAAACGCCTTGGCCACGCTGCCGCTCTTGGTCGGGTCGGTCACGCCGATCTGGCCGAAATAGCGAATGTCGGCGAGGTCGCGCCACACCCGGGGCGGGGTCTGAATGCCCAAATCGCGCAACCGGTCCGGGTTGTAGCAGATGCCGAAGGTGCTCAGAACCGTGCCCAGTTGGGTATCGGTCCACCATGTCTCGCCGCCGGCCTCACGCGGAATGTCCCGCATCAGCGCGTAAAGCGCCGACTCCGGGCCCGCCTCCGTGTCCGGACCGCCCGGCTTCCACAGCGGGACTGTCAGCCCCTGCGCCGCGGCGCGGCCATGATCAAACATGCCGCCGCCAAAAAAGACGTCGATGCCGCTGCTGGCCTGCATTGGGTCGTCACTCGCCCGGAACTCCCGCCACAGCGCCGCTTGCGCCTCGTACTGCCGCCGCGCCGCCGGATCGGCGGCCACTTCGGCGGGAACCGTATCCGGATCGAAGCGGGGGTCAAACATCCGATCGGCGCCGCCGGCCGGCCACGCCCGCCGGCGGCGCCCCCACCAGGCCTGCGCGCTGCCCGCATATTGCGAGACCAGGTAACGCATGATCTCGGTGGTGCCGCCGATCACACGCCAGTCGACCTTGACCGGGACGCCGTATTGCGTCTGATGCCACGCGCTGAAGCCCTCGCCGAACTCCTGCCGAATCGCCTCGTTGTGCGGCGCAATCACCACCAGCACCGGATGGCCGGGCCGCCACTCCGATCGTTCGGACCGACGTCCAAAGAGAAACGGCAGCGCGATGACGCTCACCGCCGCCAGCATGACCAGCAGGTTCTTCATGCGCGCCCGTCCCCTTCCGAGGCGGCGGTCCCGCCGGGCAGCACGATCACCTGCTCGGGATCCACCCAGAACGCCGTGCCGTCCATCGTGACGGGGTGGCGGGGATTCAGTTCGAACGCCTTGATCTCCCACGCGCCGGTCTCGGACGCCAGCGCCAGTTCGTGCTGGGCGACCTCACCCTGATAGACGGTGCGGAGCAACCGGCCATTGAGCATGTTGGGGCATCCGAGTGGCGGCCGATCGAACCGGAACGCCTCGGGTCGGATGCAGAGACGTACGGCTGTTCCCGGCGGTGGCGCGTCGGCCGTCGCGGTGGCGGCCAGCAACCCCGCTGCGGTGCGAATGCGCAGCAGTGTCCCATCGTCGCGCAACACGCTGCCGTCAATGAAATTTCCCTCGCCGATGAAACCGGCGACAAAGGCGTTCACCGGATGCCGGTAGACCTCCGCGGGCGTGCCGATCTGTTCGATCCGTCCGTCACGCATCACGGCCAGCCGGTCGGCGATTGAGAGCGCCTCTTTCTGATCGTGCGTCACATACACCGCAGTCAGCCCCGCCTGCTTGCAGATCCGCCGGATATCCGTCCGCATCTCCAACCGCAGCTTCGCATCGAGGTTGGAGAGCGGTTCATCGAGCAACAGGCACTGCGGTTCGACGACCAGCGCGCGGGCCAATGCCACCCGCTGCTGCTGCCCGCCCGAAAGCTGGTTGGGACGGGCCTGCGCGCGTTCGAGCAGGTGAACCCGGTCCAAGGCATCCAACACCCGCCGGCGAACATCACGCGGACCGACCTTGCGCATCTCCAGCCCGAACGCCACGTTCTCGAACAGCGTCAGATGCGGCCACAACGCATAACTCTGGAACACCATCCCCGTGTCGCGCACATGCGGCGGCAACAGCGTCACGTCGCGTCCGCCAATCATGATCGATCCCGCCTCGGGGACGCAAAACCCGGCGAGACACCGCAACAGCGTCGTCTTACCGCACCCGCTGGGGCCGAGCAGGAAAAAGAGCTCGCCCGCTTCAACCGCCAGCGACACGCTGTCTAGGGCCCGGACGGCACCGAACAGCTTGACCACGCCATGAATGCGAATCGGAACAGCCATACATACACTCCCCACACCGTTCGTGGAATACACCGGGGTCTCGTCAACGTGTCCTAGTATAGAAGCATCGGCCGCTCAGGTAAACACTTCGATTATGTTTGCATTGTGGGGGTGGTTCCTCGTAACATACCGGCCTGTCACAAGGCGACGAACCCGAAGGAACGGCACCCATGAGCGATACCCCGAAGACCGAAAAACCTGCGGCGACCACTAAGCCGGTCCGCCCCATCCCCGAGAATCTTCCCGAGGAGTTGCTCCCCGTCTTTGACTGGTGGCACGCCCAGGGACGCCAGACCGTTTACCTGGCCGTCGTGATGTTGGTCATCATCGGCGCGGCCTTTCTCCTCAATCAAAACCGGAAGACCAAGATCCGCCAGGCGGCGGAACGCCTGCTGGCCGCGCAGTCTCCCGATGAGTTGGAGGATCTGACCCGCCAGTACGGCCGCACCGGCGCGGGCCATCTCGGCCAGTTGCTGCTGGCCAAGAAACATTATGACGCCGGACGCTATGACGACGCCCAGGCCTGTTACGCGGAATTCTTGAAACGCAAAGCCCCGGCCCGCTTCGCCGATATCGCCGTGCTGGGTCAAGCCCACACGTTGGAAGCCAAGGGCGACATCCAGGCGGCGCGGGCCACGTTCGCCGCGTTCCGACGCGAGAAGCCAGGTCATTATCTGGCGCCACAGGCACTCATGGGTGAAGCCCGCTGCCTCGCCATGGCCGGGGACAAAGCGGCCGCAACCGACCTGCTCGACCTCCTGATCGCCGAAAAGGCCGACACCCCCTGGGAAGAACAGGCAACAGATCTGAAGGCTCTCGTCGCCCGCTATGAAAAACGCGCGCCTGTCTCGCTCTTCGACCAAGCCGACTCCATCCTTCCCAGCCTGACACCCGAAACCACCCTTTTTACGGACCCCACGGCCGAACCCACGATGGAACTGGCGACGGAACTGATCAAACCGATGATTGAGCCGGAGGTCGAGCCCGCAGTCGAACCCGCAGATGAGCCCGCCATCGAGCCGGCGGTTGAACCCGCAGATGAGCCCGCCATCGAATCGGCGGTCGAACCCGCAGATGAGCCCGCCATCGAGCCCGCCGTCGAACCCGCAGATGAGCCCGCCATCGAACCGGCGGTCGAACCCGCAGATGAGCCCGCCGTCGAACCCGCCGTCGAACCCGCAGATGAGCCCGCTATCGAGCCGGCGGTTGAACCCTAATTCCGGCAGTTGATCCCTACCATTTGCTCTACGTGACCCGTGATCGGTCATCCGTGATCAGTGGGCTTCGCACCAAATGGTGACGCCCTTGTTTATGCATATTGCATTGAGGCTCTTGTAAAAAACATGGAAGCGCAGAGAATCAGGGTTCAGGATGCCAGGATTCAGGCCGGAAACGCCTCCTGAACCCCGAACCCTGAACCCTCCGCTTGCAGTTCGCCGTAGCGGTCAATGCCGCCCTGCAACACCTGCCGGAACAAGAGAAGACCCGTCCCTAGCCGTAATTGATAAATGTGAATCCAATGTCACATTTGTATTGATAAATACGACCTGTGTGTTATATTTATCGCATTCACGCCAATCGGAGGAGCGCCATGTCTGACCAGCGAAAAAGATATCTTGAAACCGCGATCCATGAGGATCTGGCCAACAAGATGGTGTTCCTTGCCGGACCCCGACAAATCGGTAAGACCACGCTGGCCAAGATGATCGGCGGCATGTACCGGCAACCTGTGTATCTCAACTGGGACAGCCGGGAACATCGCAAGGCCATCCTTCAACAACAATGGAAGCCGGAAACCGATCTGCTGATCCTCGACGAGTTGCATAAGCATGCTCGATGGAAGAATCTGATTAAAGGGATCTGGGACACCCGGCAACATCAGGAACACATTCTGGTAACCGGCAGTTCGCGCCTGGACATCTTTCGCAAAGGTGGCGATTCCCTTCTCGGACGCTACCACCACTACCGCCTGCACCCGTTTTCGTTGACCGAAATGACCTCCACCCGACTTCCGGTCCCAACTGACAAACCACCTACTCTGGAATTCGCGGAGGCCCGGCGCGAAGCCACGGATCTGCTTTTCCGGTTCGGCGGTTTTCCGGAACCGCTGTTCGCGGCCAGCGATCGCGTTCTGCGCCGTTGGCACAGAGAAAGGTTCGAGCGTGTGCTGCGGGAGGACATCCGGGAAACGGAAAACGTGCGGTCGCTGTCCCTTGTGGAACAGTTGGGCAGCATGCTCCCGGAACGGGTTGCCGCTCCGCTCTCCCTTCGCTCGCTGGCCGAGGATCTGGAAGTCAGTCCCAAAGCGGTGGCAGCCTGGATGGAACTTCTGGCCCGCAATTACTACGTCTTTCGAGTTCCCCCCTGGCATCGCCGGCTGGCCCGGGCTCTCAAGAAGGAATCCAAGTATTACCTTTGGGATTGGTCGGAGACGCCCAACGAAGGCGCACGTTTCGAGAATATGGTGGCCAGTCACCTGCTCAAGTGGTGCCACTTTCAGCAGGACGTTTCAGGCTTCGACGTCGAACTTTACTATGTTCGAGACCTCGAAAAGAGGGAAGTTGACTTCCTGATTGTCTGGGAGAAACAGCCCTGGCTGCTCGTGGAGTGCAAGCTGGGCGGCAACTACCAGTTCGGTCACTTGAACTACTTCGGCGAGCGGCTGGGAATCACAGCTCATCGCTACATGGTCAGCCTCACCGGAACCGATGATTATGTGGACAAAGCCACCGGAATCCGGGTCATCCCCGCCGCCCGTTTCCTGACTGCGTTTGTGTGAGGTAGGGCGGGCGAGGGCTCGAATACTGGTTCCGCCCCCGAACGGTTACTCCTTCACATGCGCCTCCTCTCGACGTCAGAAAGACGGTTGCTCCGCCGCCGGATCATTCGGGCCTGGCTCAGAGAGCCACTTGCGTGGCGTCAGGTGAGCGGCTCCCCATCTTTTCGGATCGCCAGGGGACGGGGCTTCCCTGGACGTAT
Organism: uncultured Akkermansia sp.; assembly: GCA_964580075.1. Taxonomy (GTDB): domain Bacteria; phylum Verrucomicrobiota; class Kiritimatiellia; order RFP12; family JAAYNR01; genus VGWG01. The sequence continues at coordinate 10,722 of CAZOJL010000105.1, forward strand.
CGGGTGTTTACCCGCATCTGCCAGGTTCACGTTGTCTTGTCGAATGCAGGCCCGCGTTCGTTGTTGAAGGACGGCCGCAACTTGGAGTCGGACGAGCTCTCACGCCGCCTCACGACCGCCGGGCCGATCCGCTGGGCCACGGCACGCCGTTTGGAACGGCTCGTCTGCCATTCCTCCCAGGTCCAATCGGTCTTAAGCTTGGAGGGTGAGTTCACGTTCCACCTCTTGTTTCAGTTGATCCAATTCCTTCGCGATGTTGAACGATGGCAGTTCCGCCAGCCGCCGGATCTCAGCCCAATCGACCGGCGTATCTCCGCTGACGCAGACCGCCAGCAGCTTCTTGGCCACATTCCTGGCTTCCGAATCGGGCTGCGGATAGAAAGCAAGCAGAGATCGCTCCACAAGAGCCAGTTCCGCAGGCATGACCGCAATGACGCCGTAAGGGGTGTACATGGTCCGGCAAGGCACGGTCGATTCGTTCTCAAGAAGCCCGAGCAAATCAACGAAAAGCCCCGCCACCTTCCAACTGCGCGGGCCGCCCGTGGCCCCGAGTCTGCCCATCAGGTCCTGCGCCAGCCTCAGCGGGATGGGGACCAGGTTCCGGCGACACAAATCGATGTCTCCAGACATGTAGGAACCCTCGGTATAGAACTCGACGGCCGACCCGCCGACCACAACCAGATCCCACCCCGCCTCGCGAAAAAGTCGGGTAACCAAACCCGACAATTTGAGGGCGCGGTCCAGCAAATCCGGGGTCGCCTGGATGTCCTGAATATCCTGCGTCGTTTCCATGGGGAGGATGATGCCAGAAGCTGGGATAAACGTCAAGATGGCCTCTCAAAATGCGGTCGGGGTGTAACCCGACCCTCCAATCGGCGAGCGGCTGGGAATCACAACTTATCGCTACATGGTCAGCCTCACCGGAACCGATGACTATGTGGGCAAAGCCACCGGCATCCGGGTCATCCCCGCCGCCCGCTTCCTGACCGCGTTCGCGTGAGGCGTCGACATCTCCGCAACGCTCACTTCTTCACCTGCGCCGCGGCGTCGCTCAAGCCTGAATGGCCGGTCTTCCAGGCATCGTTCATGTCGCCGGGGTGATAGAACACCGCCCAGCGGTCCTGGAGCTTGATACCGAGCGCCCGCTTGCCGCCATGCTGCCAGAGCGGCGGCGCGCCGTTCGGAAACTTGAACGGTGCCGTGAACAGGGGATCTTCGTCGGGAATATCGCGCAACTCCTTGTCCGGAAGCACCCGTTTCATCAGCACGCGAAAACTGGCGTCCCACTTGGGGCCGCCACAGTCGGCCCAGAGCATGCCGCCGCCGGCCAGGTATGCCTGCAACACCTGGACCTCGTCGTCGGAGACATTGATCTCGTCCGTGCCGGTGATATAGACGAACGCCGGCGTAAAACCCTTGGGGTATTTGGCCAGCAGCTTGATGGGATGCGCCTCACCGTTCTTTGACACCTTGAAACCGGTAAGCTGGCCGTAGCGTTCCAGGAAATTGCGGTCGGCACCGGACTTTTCGTCCATTCCGTCATCCCACCCCGGACCGTCGTACTTGAGACGGATGAAGCGAACGACGTTCTGAGTGGACCCAGCATCTTCATCTTTAACCGCCTGGTGGCTGATCCCCGCCTTCACCACCTGCGCCACGGAGATGCCCACCGGCACCGCCGTTCCTGTCACGATCACGGCTGCGGCTACCGCCGCCACCATCTTGACTTTTGCTATGAACATGGCCTTCATTGCTCCCTTTGCCAGCATGGCTGCTGTGGATGTGGTGCCCGTGGCCGTGGCGGTTGTCGCCGCGGCTGTCTTCACGACCGCCAATATGGAAGGAAGGAGTGTTTCCGGTACCGCGGCCGAGGCTTCGGAGGTGCGCAGACCGGCGAGGACCGCGCCGCCGATCGCGACGCCGCGCTTGGCCAGCCGTTGCCGCAGGCGTTCGATGCCACGGCTGGCGCGGGAGGCGAGCGTTCCCTTGGAACAACCCGCCTGTCGCGCGGCTTCGGCCTGATCATACCCTTGCAGGTAGCGCAATACCACGGCCTGACGCAGCACGCCGGTCAGTCCAGCCAGTTCCTCGTCCAGAAAAGGCAAGACCTCTTCATGAGCGGGGCGGTATTCCTCAACGGCAGGCTCCTCGGTCTCATCCAGCATGGCTTCCTCCTGACGCCTAGCCCG
>CAZOJL010000106.1:0-12836 GCA_964580075.1 uncultured Akkermansia sp.
CTTGATTCAACGCCTTCGTAGGAACGCCATACAGAAGGGCCAGGTCGGCATCGAGAATGACCTTCTGGTCCCGGAACGTCACTATCCGCTCCTGCAGTGTCTCTGCATCGTATTTGACAGGCGCTCCGGTCACACGTTAGCTCCTTTTTGTGTCGCAATGCCCGTACCATACGCCCGAATACAGTCTTCGATCAAGCCTTTTCTGAACACTCCCCTCCATCGCCTCCGCCTCCGCCTCCGGGTGGTTCCGGCCAAACGTCCGCAACACACTCGACAGCATGGCAACGCCCTGCTCGGTGAAGGCATAGGGCAAGTGCTGGTTGCGCTTCAAGGTGCCAATTTGGCACCTTAAAGCCTCCTCCTCCACCGCGTTGTTGGCGGTCCTGGTTTTCTTTCGGGGTCGGGGTCGGTATCGGTATCGGGGTCGATTTGGCTTGTCCGGTACTCTCCCGTTTCTTCGTGAACAGCACGGAAGCGAACTGCCCAGCCGACGTAATCGATGGCGGCGCGAGTCACGTCCAGTTTCTCGTGTCCAAATGCCATGCCGATTCCCTTTTCGACCCCGATAGGGCAAGTATTTGGAACGGACCTGAGAGCCTTCTATCGGCTGGGGAGCAGCACGAGGACCTCATTCCGGCGCAAAAACCACGGCGTAAAGGGGGCGTTGTATCTGGCCCAAACCGGCTCGCCGTCAGCGGTCAAATCCTGCGCCTTCATCCACTCCCGCAGCCGGGCGAGGTTCCGCTCGTACCGCCGCCCGCTCCAGGTGCCTGAATACTGCACGGCGGCCATGCGACGGGCCGGAATGGCCCGCAGACGCACCTTCTCATCCGTGGGTTCCGGCAACGTTTCCAGCGTGTAGCGGGCCGGCATCATGAACGTGATGGCCCACTGGTTGCTCACAGCCTCCTGTCCCACCGGTGTCGTCATGGCTATCTTCTCCCCCTCGCGCTGCTGTGCGACGGGCGCGGTCATGGCGATCTTTCCCTTTGATCGGTTCGCCCCCGAGATGTAATTGAACAGGGGCCGGAACGCCTGATTGCCGGCTTCCTCCAGCGTTCCGCCGACGACCGTCTCGGCAACCACCTGGGGATCATACCGACGCACCTCAAAGTCCCCGTCTGCCCGTTCCACCGTGTAGGCGGCTTCTTTGACACTCCCCGTCACACATCCCCCTATTCCTATTCCCAGCGCCAGCCCCGCGAGAAGCCAGGCACCGATCTGTATCGTGATCCGGTTCTTCATTTTTGCTCCCTCTTCACTCGCCCCTAGACTCTTCACGTCGTCTGGCATCGGAATAGCTGTAGTGTTCGGACTCGCCGACTATCACATGATCCAGCAGGATCAGTTGCACCAATCCCGATGATCATAAGACTCAATCACCCGCTGCTTGTCGCTGCTATAGACGCGTGCCCTTATTCGCCGTTTTTCTATTCTGGCCGGGATCGCCCGATCGCCTACTCCTGAACCCGCCTGACGGTGCGGAAGCCGATGGCGCCGAAGGCGCTTTCCGGATTAGACCACCCGCGCTGCGCGACCCGGACGGTCCAGGCCATGTCCTCCCACGAGCCGCCGCGGATTACGCGCCCTTCCCAACTGGAGGTCGGACCGTCCGGGTTGGATGCGTAGGCGGGCGAATAGCCGCCGTAATAGTCCCAGCACCACTCCCAGACATTCCCGATCATGTCGTGCAGCCCGTATTCGTTCGGATCAAACACAGCGACGGGGCAGGTGCCCGCGCCCGCATAGTTGGCGTTTGTGGAAGCGATGGCTTCGCCCCAGGGAAACCGCAGGCCGGAAGGGCCTCCCCGTGCCGCCCGCTCCCACTCCGCTTCGGTCGGCAACCGATATCCGTTCGCAGACCAGTCGCAAACGGCTTCCGGTGCATAAGCCGTCACGCGGTACACGGCTTCGCCTGAGGTGTAGTAGCACGGGGTGAGTCCCGTCTGTTCACTCCGCGCGTTGCACCACGCGACCGCCTCATACCAGGTGACCGTGTGAACCGGCTGGTTATCAGCATTGCCGTCCCCTTCTGAGAGATAGAGGTCGTAGCCGTTTGTAATGGCCCAGTTTCGCACCTCCTGCCACAGTGCCCAGGTCACCTCGGTCTGATCCATGTAGAGCGCGCTCGTGTAGACCGTGTGGACCGGCACCTCATCGCTTCCCCCTTCTGCGAGTGCATCACCCATTGGGAACACGCCGGCGGGAATGAACGCCATGCCCGCAGGCGTCGCGAGGTCAAACACACGGAGGGAAACAGCGGTGTTGGTCGCCTCATGCCGGACGAAATCGACCCAGTTGTCGGGTCCGGCGAGCGACACGGCGCGTTGTACCGTGCAGGTCACCCCTGCGGTCGCGGCGTTGGTCCAGGTGATCGTCCCGTCGAGCGAGAAGGCCGTGATCGCCGCGTTTGTCGGCGAGACGAGGCGAAAGAAGACCGCGCTGCCGACCGCCACCCGCGCGCACACGAACGTCGCGCACACGAACAGCGCCGCCTGCCGCAGGCGCCGACCTGTTGTTGTCGTCATGGCTTCCACCTTTCCGTTCAGAGGCCTTTGGAAGGAAACGGAAGCGGGTTCAGGGTTGCTGCTCGACCTGCTCCTGCCGCGCATTGCGGCTCAGGTGCAGAACGTCCTTGAACACCAGCAGCACCATCAGCCCGATCAGAAGAAAGGCAAATCCGGTCACGAGCACGCTGATCACCCGCGGGTGGGGCTTGCGGCGGGTGATCACCTCCCACATGGCGAACACGATATGGCCGCCATCCAGGACAGGCAGCGGCAGGAGGTTAATGATCGCGAGGTTGATGCAAATCATCCGCAGAAAGCCCATGCTGCTCAACAAGCTCTCCTGCACGATCCGCCACATCTGGGCCATGATAATCACGGGACCGCCGATCGCACCCGCCACCCGCGCCCGTTCGCCTCTAACCTTCGGCGCCACCAGAGCTTTCAGCACGCGGAATACCTGCATGGCGTCGCTGCGGACCTGCCGCCACGGCGCACGGTATTGCATCCACATCGCCGCGTCTGCGGCGTTCTGGACACTGACGCCGACCTGGCTGACCCCCTCCGCCTCGATCCACACGGGGGTCACGGTCAACGTCAAAGCTTTGCCGGCGCGCAGGATATCCAGCACCACCGGACGCGCCCCGGCGACGCGCATGCGTTCGACAAAATCCTGGCTGTTGCGCACCGTCTCACCATCAAACCGTTCGATCACATCCCCCGCAAGCATGCCAACGGCCTGTGCGGGGGTGCCATCCAGCACCTGGTTGATCTGACACTTTCCATACCAGTAAATCCCCTCGATTCCGCGAATTTCGCGGGTCAGATTGGTCACCGGGACGGTCACGCTGCGCGCCGCGCCGTCCGCGGCGGACCGAACCGACAGCACGACGCCGCGCTCCATATCACCCGAGAGGTGGCACTCGACCATGAAATCGCTCCAGGTCGTCACGCGTTGACCGGCGACCCGTTCCACCACATCGCCCGCCCGCAGCCCCGCAGCCCAGGCGGGGGTATTGGCCTCGACCTCTCCGATCTCCGTGCTGATCACACCGGTCACCGCTCCAGGCGCAAACCAGATCACCCAGGCCAGCGCAACAGCCAGCAGGACGTTGCCTGCCGGTCCGGCGATCGACACGATGATCCGCTTCCAGGGAGCCACCGCGCACAGCTTTGGATCCGCCGCGCCCTCGCCGCCCTGTATCGATTCCATGCCCGCCGGGTCGAGTTGCGGCAACGCCACGTACCCGCCGAACGGAACGACGTTGATCCGGTAATCGGTTCCCCCGGCCCGTCGTTTCCACAACGCCGGTCCGAACCCGATGGCAAAGGCGTCCACACGAAACCCCAGGAGTTTGGCGGCCAGAAAATGCCCGAATTCGTGGATAAAGATCGCCAGCCCGAAAAGCAGCGCCACGATGATCGCCGCCCAGACGCCTTGCAGCACAGTCCCAAAAGTTTCCATAAGAGCATCCATTTCGATGTTAGTGTTCCGTGCTTCGAGCCATTACGGCGGCGGTCTCCCGGCGCGCCCACGCGTCGGCATCCAGCACCGCCTCCAGCGTGTCGGTGGTGGCGGCGTCATGACGTTGCATGACCTGCTCCACCGTGTCTGCGATGCCGCTGAAGGGAATCCGTCCCGCGAGAAAGGCCTCCACCGCCACTTCGTTGGCGCCGTTCAGAACCACGGGGCAGGTTCCGCCGCGCACCGCCGCCGCGCGCGCCAGCGCCAGGCAGCGAAACCGTTGCTCATCGGGCCGGAAGAACGTCAACCCGCCCGGACCCGTCAGATCCAGTTCGGGGAGGTCGGCCTCCAACCGGTCGGGCCAGGTGAGGGCGTACTGGATGGCAAACCGCATGTCGGGTGGGGAGAGCTGCGCCAGCACCGCGCGGTCGGTGAACTCCACCAGCGAATGGACAATGCTCTGGGGGTGCACGAGCACCTCCACACGGTCGATGGGAATGTTGTAAAGCCAGTGCGCTTCAATCACTTCAAGCCCCTTGTTCATCATCGTGGCCGAGTCGATGGTCACCTTCCGGCCCATCCGCCAGCGGGGGTGGTTGAGTGCGTCTGCCACCGTGACCCGCGAGAAATCAACTTCCGGAGCGGCGGCGAACGGCCCGCCCGACGCGGTCAGAACCAGCCGCCGCACCCGCGTCTCGGCAAACCGCGACGGATCGACGCCGGCCGCCCGGACGCACGCCGCCTCGTAGCTGCCGGACTGCAGACACTGGAACACGGCGCTGTGCTCGCTGTCTATCGGCAGCAGCCGCACGCCGCACGCCTCGCGGCGGCGCATCACGAGCGCCCCCGCCGCGACCAGCACCTCCTTGGTCGCCAATGCCACATCCTTGCCCGATTCCATCGCCGCGAGGACCGGCCGGAGTCCGGCGAGCCCCACCAGCGCGCACAACGCGATGTCGGCTTCGGCCTCGCGCGCCAGCGTCTCGACACCCGCCTCGCCGCGTAGCACGTCAAGCTCCGGCGCCAGACGCCGTGCCTCCGTCGCTGCGGCCGGATCGGCCAGGGCCACCCGCCGCACTCCGAATTGACGCGCCTGAGCCACCAGCCGTGCCGCGTTGGCCCGGGCCGCCAGGCCCGTCACGCGGATACGCCCGGGAAGCGCCGCCACCACTCGCAGCGCGCTCTCGCCAATCGACCCGGTGCTACCCAATAGGACTACTGCCTTCATCCGTGAAACCAGGAGAGATAGAAACACACGACCGCCGGGGCGAAGACCAAGCTGTCAAACACATCCAGAAAACCGCCCATTCCCGGCAGGTATCCGCCTGCATCCTTGGCGTCAACCACCCGCTTGAATAAAGACTCGATCAAGTCGCCCAGCACGCCCACCGCTCCGAGCACCAGGCCCAACACCACGGCGTGGAACAGCGTAACCTGCTGGAACGGACCGGCCGGAATGGCCTCAAAATGCCTGGCCGCCATGACGGCCAGCACGCTGCTCGCCACCGCGAACGCCATGCCGCCGAAAAAACCTTCCCACGATTTATTCGGCGAAACCCGCGGAAACATGCGGTGGCGTCCGTGCCGCCCGAACGCCATGCCGATCGCATACGCGCCGGCATCGCACATCTTGACCACCAGGGCCGTGTAAAACGCCAGGAACACGCCGCACCGGGTGATCTCAAACGGCTCCACGGCGCCCCATTGCGCCAACCGGAGAAAAAACGAAAGCATAAAGGGAAGATAACAAAAACCGAGTGTTGTCAGCGCCGCATTGCGCAACGGATCACGGGCTTTCGGATCGAGGAGCAGTCGCACCAGCAGCCCGAAGCACATCAACGCCAGGAGCAGGCTTTCGTGCGGAAAACCGCGCGGCAGCCCGTTTTCACAATGCAGCGGGAATGCGAACACCGCGCCAATCCACACGACCCCCCCGCAGATTCCCAGCGTCTTCGATACCGACAGCCCGCCCCGTTCGCAGAGCCGGTAGAACTCATAAAGCGTCAACCCGGCAAAGAGTTGCAGCAAGACAAACAACGCCCATCCGGGCAGGTAGCGCAACACGCCAACCCAGAAACAGGCGACAGCCACACCGGTGATTATCCGCTTGATCATCCGGCTCTCCCTTCAGCGGGTGCGCCGATACCGCCGAAACGGCGATCACGCTCCCCATACGCCTCCAGCGCGGCGCGAAAATCGTCCGCGCCAAAATCGGGCCACAGAACCGGCAGCACCACCAGCTCACTGTAGGCCGCCTGCCACAACAGAAAATTACTCAGCCGCAATTCGCCGCTCGTTCGGATGATCAGGTCGGGGTCGGGAATGTCCGGCGCATAGAGCCGCGCCGCAACCGTCTCCTCGCAGACCGACCCGGGGCTGAGCGTCCCGGCCGCGACATCCTCGGCGATCCGTCGGGCCGCATACGCCATCTCTGACCGCCCGCTGTAACTCAACGCCAAAATCAGGTTGCCACTGTCGTAGCCCGCCGTGGCCGCCTCGACGCGCTCGATCTCCCGCACCACCTTCCCCGGCAGGTCCGACCGACGCCCGATCATCCGCAGCCGCACCCGATGGTCGTGCAGTTCGCGCTCGTTTCGCTTGAGGAACACCGCCAACAGCCTCATGAGTCCGGACACTTCGAGCGCCGGTCGACTCCAGTTCTCCGTGCTGAAGGCGTACAGCGTGAGGTAGCGGATTCCCCAGTCACGGCAGTACCCCATCACCCGGCGGACGGTCTCCGTACCCGCCTCATGCCCTTTCAGACGCGGCAGGCCGCGCGCCCGCGCCCATCGGCCGTTGCCGTCCATGATGAACGCCACATGGAGCGGTATGTTTGAGTGGGCTTGAGTCATTAGATGCATTCCATCCGGATTATGCAGACCAACCGGGCGTGCCGTCAGATCGCCACGCGCAAGGTGGTCTCGCGCGCCGGCCCGACGGAGAGAATGCCCAGCCGGCCGCCCAGCAACCCGATCAGGCGCTCCACGTAGGCGCGCGCCTTGAGCGGCAGATCCTCGTAACGCGTGATGTGGCTCGTCGGTTCCATCCAGCCCGGCATCTCCTCATAAACCGGCTCACACCGTGAGAACGTCTCCAGACAGGCGGGGATTGTGTCCACGCGCTTGCCGGCGGCTGTATAGGCGACGCAGATCTTGATGACCGGCAGCGAGTCGAGCACGTCCAGCTTGGTCATGGCCCAGAAATCGACGCCGTTAACCATCGCGGCATAACGTCCGACCACGGCGTCAAACCAGCCACACCGCCGCGGGCGGCCCGTCGTGGCGCCGAACTCGCCACCCCGCTGGCGCAGATCCTCGCCGGCGGCGTCTTTCATCTCGGTGGGAAAAGGCCCCTCGCCCACACGCGTCGTGTAGCACTTGATGACGCCGACCACGCGGTCGATCCGGCGCGGAGAGAGTCCCGAACCGGTGCAGGCCCCGCCCGAGGTCGGGTTGGAGGAGGTCACAAAGGGATAGGTGCCGAAATCGATGTCAAGCATGGTGCCCTGAGCGCCCTCGAGCAGGATGCTTTTCCCGGCCGCGTCGGCCTTGTTTACCAGCGTCAGGGCATCGGCAATGTACGGCGTGATGGCGCGAGCCACTTGCCTATACGACGCCATTTCGGCGGTCACGTCGAGCACGGGCGCGCCGAGGGCGCGCAGTTCCTGATTCGCCGTCTCCACATGCTGCCCCACAAGCTCGGCGAAATGGGGCGCGACCATGTCGCCGATGCGCAGTCCGCTGCGCGAGACCTTGTCACCGTAACACGGCCCGATGCCCCGGCCGGTCGTGCCGATTTTGCGATCCGGACTCCGCCGCGCCTCATCGGCCACATCCAACGCCTTGTGGTAGCTCATCGCCATATGCGCGCGGTCGCTCACCCACAGCCGTCCCGCCGTCACGATCCCATGCCCCTCGATCATTCTGATTTCTTTCAGCAACTCGTGGGGATCCACGACCACGCCGTTGCCGATCACACAGATCTTCCCCGGGTGGAGGATGCCCGACGGGATCAGGTGCAGCACGTGTTTCTTCCCCTCCGCAATAACCGTGTGTCCGGCATTACTGCCGCCCTGGTAGCGCACCACCAGATCCGCCTGGGCCGTCAGCACGTCGATCACCTTGCCCTTGCCTTCGTCACCCCACTGCGCCCCCACCAAAATCGTATTCGGCATACCGCCCCACTCTTTCCGTTCCGGCCCTCGGCCAAACCTGTTTCAGACGCGGGATAGGATCCCCGCGCGCTCACGTATGCACACGTGAAGAGATAGTGTAAACAAAACCCGCCTGTCTGACCAGCCCGCAGTGAATAAGTGGATAAGTGGAGTCTCCTTGCCACACACCCCCCGAGTTGGTATCTTGAGGTGCGTTACTTCAACGAGAGGTTTCCATTGATCCAGTGCGCAGACAGCATCAGCGAACGCGACGTCCACTGCGGCTTGCGACGCAGCATCATCGCCTCGGCTGTGTGCATGTTTTTTGCCGCCGTCTGTGGCGGCATGCCCTATACCATGCTGCTTGAACGGCTGCAGGCAAGCGGCAAAGTCCAGGGCCTCGCGGCCATGGCCGGACAATTGGCACTGGCCTCGATGCTGATCAGCGCCATCTTTTCCGAACGCTTCAGCAGCCGCCGCGCCGTGTGGCGCGTCTGCCTGCTCGTCAGCCGTTGCCTGTGGTTTGCGCCACCCGTCCTCATCTGGCTCCGTCCGGAACCCTCCACCGCTGGCCTGATCATCGGCATCTCCTGTATCGCGGGGCTCATCGGCAACATGGGGAGCGCTGTCTGGCAGAGCTGGATGGCCGACCTGATCCCGGATAACAGGCGCAGTTCATTCTGGAGTCAGCGTCAAAGCTGGACGATGCTCGCGTTTCTGGTGAGCGTGGGGCTCTCCGGTTGGATGCTCGATGTGTTTGATGCGGGCAACTCCAACGCCTCTGCCAACGGGTTTGCGCTGATTTTCCTGCTCGCGGCCATCTCGGGTGTCTCCGACATTCTGATCCACTGGTCGGTTCCGGAGATTCCGGCGAAACCCCAGGTTTCTCTCATCCCGATGGCGCGTCGCCTGCTCATCCCGCTCCGTCATCCGAGTTTCAGAAATCTGGCGCTGGCCATGGGGCTCTGGACCCTCTCCTGCACGATCCTCGGGCCCTTCAGCCAGCTCTACCTGAAGCGTGTCATGCACGCGACCTACACCGAGTTATCGGTGCTCCCCATTGCCGCCGCCCTGAGCAGCATCATCGCGGGTATCGGCGCCAGTTACGTCATCGATCGCGTGGGGGCCAAGACCGTGGCCTCGGTCATGACCATCATCTGCCCCTTTTTCGGTATCGCCTGGTTTCTGATCACGGACGATCCGGTCTCGTTCACGATCCCCTATCTGAACCTGACCGTGGCGACCAAACAGGCAATCATGCTGCTGACCGTTTCGTCTTTTCTCGGCTCCGGCTTCTACACGGTGATCGGCCTCTGTCACCTCAGCCTCGTCGCGGCGATTGCCCCAAAGCGCGGTCGTACCGTTGCGATGGCCGTGCAGTGGACGCTGATCGGGTTGATCGGCGCGATCGGGCCGCTGATCGGCGGCTTCATCATGGACGCCTGCGGTGACGGGTTTAACCTGTTCTTGCGCGGCACGACCCGCCTGAACTTCATCCACATCCTCTGCGTGTGCCACGCGGCCATCGCCTGGCTCACCGCGTTGCCCATGTTCCGTTCTGTGCGCGTGCGCCGTGAGACGCTGAGCCTCCGCCGGGCCATCGGGCTGCTCATCCCCGTCAATCCGCTCCGGTTCGCCTCGGGCGTTTACTACGGGCGCATCATCAACCTTCCCGCCACACCTGAAAAACGGATCCGGGCCGTCGCCGCCGTGGGTGAGACAGGAACCGATATCGCCGTCACGGACCTCGAATCCAAACTCAGCGATCCGTCACTCGACGTCAGGGAAGCCGCCGTCGCCGCCTTGGGACACATCGGTTCTCACGAGGCGATCACGCGACTGCTGGCCGTCATCGGCAATCCGGAGAGCGATTTGATCGTCTGCGCGTTGCGTGCGCTGCGTGAATTACTACGCGGCAAGCCCACCTCCAATTCCGTCAGTTCCCTGCTGCAACTCGACGAGCCAATCGACCGGATCGGCACGGTCGCAGAAGCCGTCAGGCCGCGCCTCACCCACCCCAATATCGAGGTCGTCCGCGAGGCGGCCCGCGTCCTGGGCTGGACGCCCCACCCCACCGCGCGTGACGGCTTGATCGAACTCCTCCATATCACCCCCACCGAATCGATTGCGCTGGCCGCCGCAGCGGCGGTCGGCCGCCAGGGCGACGTCACGGCCGTCTATGAGATCATCCCCCGCATGCGCGCCACGGCGAACGTGGCCACCGAAAAAGCGTTTGCTGTCGCGGCGGGCGACCTGCTCGGCGTGCCGGACGGCTTCTACAAGATGCTGACTCAGGAGGAGCAAACCCACAACTCCGCGCTCTCCGATCTGATCAGGCGTCTCACCTCGAACAGCGCCCGGCTCGAATCCGACAAGCACAGCCTGTTTCTTTCGGAAATGGGGATCGCCCTCGCCGGAATTGAAGGCCACTACGAGGCGCGCAACCTCACCTCGTGCGCCGAAACCGCGATGCACATCACGCGCCTCTTCGCCCAACATCATTATCAGATCGCCGCGGACCTGACCATCTTCCAGTTCCTGCCCGAACTCGAACGGCGCGACCCGCGGTTCGCGGCAGGCGCGTGGTTTATTGCCGTGCTCACCGGCGCCTTCGCCCGCGTAGACGCCGCGCCGGCGATGCGTCCCGTCCGCTCACTCGTTGAAATTCAGCTTGCGGTCTATGTCCTCTCCGCCTGGGCGGACGCCCTTTTCCGGAAAGTCAGAACCGCCTCGCCCCCGATCCGGTCGATGGTCCCCAACGCCCCACCCTAAACACACAGGAGTCGACACCGTGACACCCCTCACCCACCCCTTCTTCACCGCGAACCGCGACCGCATCCTCTCGTCGTGGTGTGATCTGCTCCGTATCGAATGTGTCAGCGCCGACGCGATGGCGCTGACCCATTGCGCGCGGGCGGCCGCATGGCTGAGGCGCTGGCTCAAGGGAGCGGGATTCCGGACCGAGGTCGTCCTGCCCCCGGACGGCAGGCCGATCGTCTGGGCCGAGCGCCCCGGCACCCCGGACGCGCCGACGGTGCTGTTTTACGGGCATTACGACGTTCAGCCCGCAGACCCCCTCGCCGCGTGGACGCACCCCCCGTTCGACCCCGTCTGTGTCGATGGCCGCGTTTATGCCCGCGGCGCACAGGACAACAAGGGCCAGGTTTTCGCCTTCCTGCAAGGCGTGGCCGCCCGCATCGACGCCGGTCTGCCGCTGCCCACGCTGCGGGTGCTCATCGAGGGCGAAGAGGAATGCGGAAGCCCCTCGCTGTTGGCCTGCGCGCACGACCCCGCCTGGCGAAAACGCCTCGCGGCCGATGTCCTCCTCGTCTGCGACACCAGCGTACACCCCTGCGGACAACCTGCAATCGTCACCGGTCTGCGCGGGATTCAGGCCCTTACCGTCACCCTCCGCGGCCCCTCACACGACCTCCACTCCGGCGTCCACGGCGGTCTGGCCCCGAACCCGGCCCAAGGGATGGCCGAACTCCTCGCCTCGCTCCATGACCCGCAGGGCCGCATCGCCGTCGCCGACTTTCTCCACGGCTGGACAGCCCCCACCGAAACCGAGTGCCGGCTGGCTGACGCCGTCCCGTTTGACGTGGCGGCGTACAACGCCGAAACAGGCGCGCCGCCCGAGGGGGGGGAGCGAACGATCCCGCCCATCCACCGCACGGCCTTCCACCCCGCCCTTGAAGTCAACGGAGTTCATTCCGGTTACGGCGGCCCGGGATCCAAAACGGTCATCCCGGCCGAAGCGGTGGCCAAGCTCAGCGCTCGCCTCTGTCCCGACCAGAACCCGTCTCGCACGATGGACGCGCTCCTCGCACACCTGCGCGGTCATTGTCCGCCCGGGCTCACCCTCGAACTCACCGACATTCACACCGGCGCTCGCGGGTTCCGGCTACCTGTCGATTCGCCCCTCATCCGCCTGGCCACGGACGTGCTCACCCGGATCGACCCGCGCGGCCCGCTCACCCTGTGGGAGGGGGCATCCATTCCGATTGTCACCACGCTGCAGGAGGTCTCCGGCGCCGCGCCGCTTCTCGTCGGCTTCGGCCGCGAAGAAGACCGTATTCACGCCCCCGACGAGTCGTTTGGCCTGGATCAGTTCCAACAGGTCATGACATACGCCGACGCGATGCTGGGCGCGCTGCTCTAGGCGCTCTCAATCGCCTGCACCACCGCCGCCGCCTGTTGCAGGCCGACCAGGGTTTGCGCGAGCTTGCCGTCCTTGAAGATCAGCAGCGCCGGAATACTGCGGATGCCGTATTTCACCGCCAGATCGCGGTTGTCGTCCACATTCACCTTGGCGATCGCCGCCTTGCCCGCGACGGTCTCCGCGACCTTCTCCAGGATCGGCGTCTGCATCTTGCACGGACCGCACCACGGCGCCCAGAAATCCACCACCGTGACGCCCGATGCCACCGCCGCATCAAAGTCGGCCGCCGACAAATCCTTCAATACTCCACTCATGACGCAACTCCCCCCGATAGTTGAAATGCGTCCCCCGCACAACCGTGCGAGGGACCGTGTTCAGTGTCCGGTGATCAGCAGGATACACGAGAGGCTCTTGCAAAACCTCCTTCGTCGGTTCTGCAACCGCGCGCTATCCCGGAATCAACAGGGTGATTATTGCACGTTTCCGTGCAGGTGTCCACTGTAACCGGGATTGAAAAAAAACAAAAAATCATTTGCTTTCCGAATGCAC
>CAZOJL010000107.1:0-12793 GCA_964580075.1 uncultured Akkermansia sp.
CGTCTTTCAGACCGTGTGGTCTGGAATGACGGATCGTTGGATGCGTTAAGGCGCGAGGCGGATTGTCTGGTTCGCGACCTTTCGGAGATAGGTGCATGAGCGAAGAAAAGCGGAAAGACCCGACCGACGGAAAGTCGGCGGATCAACGAGAGAAGGCGCCGCGCGAGAACCGCACGGGGGATCACGCTACCGGGCCGGCAGGCGAGTCGCGAGTGGCAAGCGAAGGCATCCCGGCGGGGGCGGATGCGGCAGCCGTGCGGGATCGACGCCAGAACCGCTGGGCGCGGTTTCGCGATCGACGCGACCGGCAACGGGATTTTCGTCGTCCCGAGCGTCCCCAAGCGGGTCGCGGGCGGCCGTCCGAGGAGACCGCGGATGCCGCCGCGGTTTCGCCCGAAGGCGCGCGTCCGCCCGCCCCCCGGCCGCAGGAATCCCATCCGCCGCCCCCCCGTGAGGATTTGCCGCCCATCCGGCTGACCGATCTTCAGACCAAGGAGATGGATGAGCTGACCGAACTCCTGGCCCATTTGCCGGCCGAGGAGACCGGCAACATGCGCAAGCACGAGGCTGTCTACGAGATCATTCGCAGTACCCTCAGACGCGGCGGCTCCGTCATCGCCCAGGGGACGCTTGAAATCCTCCCCGACGGCTTCGGATTCCTGCGCTCGCCGAAGAGCAATTACCTCCAGTGTCCGGAAGACGTGTATGTGTCGCCCACGCAGATCCGCAAATACGGTCTCCGTACCGGCGATCTGATCGAGGGGATCGTCCGCGACCCCAAGGAGAAGGAACGCTTCTTCGCCATGGGACGGGTCGATCTCGTCAACGGCAAACCCGCGGCCGAGGCGCGCAAACAAGTCCATTTTGAATACCTGACGCCCCTTTTTCCCGATCGGCGGATCAACCTGGAGGTCGCGCCGGACGAGGTTGCGATGCGCGTGATGGATATCTTCACGCCGATCGGCATGGGGCAACGCGGGCTGATCGTCGCGCCCCCCCGCACCGGTAAAACCGTGCTGCTGCAGAAGATGGCCAATTCGATTTCCGCCAACCATCCCGACGTGGCGCTCTTCATCCTGCTGATCGACGAACGGCCCGAGGAGGTCACCGACATGCAGCGCAACACCAAGGCGCAGGTCCTCAGTTCGACCTTTGACGAGGCGCCGGAACGCCATGTGCAGGTCGCCGAGATGATGATCGAGGTGGCCAAACGCCTGGTCGAGTCGGGCAAGGACGTCTGTATCCTGCTGGATTCCATCACCCGTCTCGCCCGTGCGTACAACACGGTGCAGCCGCACAGCGGCAAGATCCTCTCGGGCGGTGTGGACGCCAATGCCCTGCACAAACCCAAACGGTTCTTCGGCGCGGCCCGTAACATTGAGAAGGGGGGCAGCCTCACGATCATTGCGACCGCCCTGGTTGACACCGGCAGCCGCATGGACGACGTGATCTTCGAAGAGTTCAAGGGAACGGGCAACATGGAGATCTGCCTGGATCGCGCCATGGTCGACAAGCGCGTCTTCCCGGCGATCAACATCGAGAAATCGGGAACGCGCAAGGAGGAACTGCTCCTTCATCCCGAGGAACTCAGCCGGACGTGGATCTTGCGTCGCGCCTTGAACGGCGTGCCGCCGGTGGAAGCCATGGAGATGATCATCAAGCGCCTGAAGAGTTCGAAGAGCAATGCCGAATTTCTAATGAGCATCAAAGAAGTCTAACGGAGCGAACGACAATCATGAAAGTTGAGATGCAGAATGTGAGGCCCTGTCGTGTGAAGCTGCTGATTAAGGCCGACGCGGCCGAGACGCATGCCGATTTCGAGGCCGTGATGGCCCGTTACATGGCGGAAGGACGGGTCAAGGGGTTTCGGCCGGGCAAAGCCCCGCGTGCGGTGATCGAACGGCAATACCATCAGGACATCGATGGCGATATTCGCCAGCGGCTGATCAACGTGTTCAGTCATCGCGCGATCGAGGAGCAAAAACTGGCCCTGGTGTCGGTGGTGGATGCCGCTGATATTCTCTTCTCGCCCGAGACCGGCATTTCTTATGCGCTGATCTGTGACGTGGCGCCGGAATTCAAACTGCCAAAGTACCTCACTATTCCAGTCAAGAAGCACGCATCGTCGATCAGTGACGCCGATGTCG
The DNA here is from genome assembly GCA_964580075.1 of uncultured Akkermansia sp. GTDB lineage: Bacteria > Verrucomicrobiota > Kiritimatiellia > RFP12 > JAAYNR01 > VGWG01. The sequence continues at coordinate 2,148 of CAZOJL010000107.1, forward strand.
AGGGACGGATCGAGCTGCTGCGGAAACAGATTTCCAAGTATGAGGAGAGCGCGCCGGAGGGTGTGGTCGAATTGGGCGATGTGGCGCGTGTCGACTTCACAGCCGTCAGCAAAGGCAAGCCGCTCAAGGAGCTGGCGGAAGGTGCCGACTTGTTCTCCGAAGGAACCGGTTTCTGGATGCAGGTGTCCGAGCCGGAGATGATCCCCGGCGTCTCACTGGCTTTGGCCGGCATGAAAGCGGGCGAGGAAAAGACGATCAAGAACCAATTTCCCAAGGACTTTCGGATCGAGGCGCTTCAGGGAGTCAAGGCCGTTTATACGGTGAAACTCGCCGGTTTCCGCAAGATGATCCCCGCGACCGACGCGGAGTTGTGCCAGCGTTTCGGCGTCGAGACCATCGACGCGCTGCGTGAAGAAACGCGAAAGCAGATGCAACTGCAGGCCGATGCGGATGAGAAAAACCGCCGTCAGCAGGAGGTGATCGATTATCTGCTGAGCAAGACCGTGTTCGAGCTGCCCGAGAGCGAAGTGGCCGAGGAAACCAACATGACGATTCGTTCGATGCTGCGCGGTATCATCAACCGCGGCGGCACGCGCGATGATTTGGAGAAGAACCGCGACCAGTTGCTGGAGACGGCGACGAAGACGACCAAGGACCGCGTTCGCCTCCGCTACATTCTGCAACGGATCGCCAAGGATGCCGAAGTCGAGGTGTCCGAGGCGGAGCTGCAACAGAAGCTCGACGAGGTTGCGGCACAAAACAAGATGACGCCTGTCGAGATGCGCGCAAAGATCGAGCAGGGGTACGGCCTGGAGTCGTTCCGCGCTGATGTGCGTGCCGAGAAGACGCTCGAGTTTCTGGTCAATGCGGCAAAGGGGTGATCGGGCCTCTCCCACGCACCTTGAATCTAAAAGGAGCAGTGAACAGTGATCAGGTGTCAGTTGAATGCAACGTGTCAAGCGGCGCCGCCCTCGGGTGGGGATGAGCGTCGAAGCGTTGCGTGACCCAATGTTGGAGGAAATGTAAAATGTCAAATTCATCCCCTGCGTCCATGCTGGTGCCGATCGTGGTCGAGCAGACCGCCCGCGGCGAACGTTCATATGATATCTATTCACGGCTGCTCCAGGATCGGATCGTGTTCATCGGCACGGCGATTGACGATCAGGTGAGCAATCTCATCATCGCCCAACTGCTGTTCCTGCAGTCGCAGGATGCGACCAAGGATATCGCCGTCTACGTCAATTCGCCGGGCGGCTCGGTTACGGCCGGGCTGGCGATTTACGACACGATGCAGTTTCTCTCCTGCGACGTGTGCACCTATTGCGTCGGCCAGGCGTCCAGCATGGGCGCCGTCCTGCTTGCGGCGGGGAAGAAGGGGAAGCGCTTCGCCCTGCCCAACGCCCGCGTCATGATCCACCAGCCGTGGGGCGGTGCCGAAGGAGCGGCCTCCGATATCAGCATCCAGGCCCGGGAGATTCTGCGGCTGCGCGACCGCCTCAACGAGATCCTGGCGTTTCACACCGGCAAGGATGTCAACGTCGTCGCCGGCGACACCGACCGCGACTATTTTCTCTCCGCCGTCGAGGCCAAAGCCTACGGTCTGATCGACGACGTGCTGGCCAAGAAACAGATCGACACCCCGCCGACCACCGGGAAGAAGAACGCCTAGAGAGGACGTTGACTATGGCTCCCAAGACGCCAAAAAATAGGAACATGGGCTGTGTGTTCTGCGGGGCGATGGAGGCGGACGGCGCCCATATCATTGCCAACACCAGCGGGATGTGCATCTGCAGCGACTGCGTGATGACCTGCAATCAGATTCTGTTTAACTCGTCGGACGGCACGTCGACAGGTCCCATGGGTCACCCGCCGTCCGCCGACCTGGGGTCACCCCGACGCCAGACTGTCTCCAAGACGGCGGTTCAGGCGAAGGAGACGCCCCGCAAGCCGCAGGTCGTTCCCAAGCCGATCAAGATCAAGCAGGCGCTCGATCAGTATATCATCGGCCACGATTACGCCAAACGCACCCTCGCCGTCGCCGTTCATAACCATTACCAGCGGCTGAATCAGCCGCCGCCGGCCACGGGCGACGACCCGTTTGCCGATGTCGAAATCGAAAAAAGCAACATCATGCTGATCGGTCCGACGGGATGCGGCAAAACCCTCTTTGCGCGTACGCTGGCCAGGATGCTCGATGTCCCCTTCGCCATCGCCGATGCCACGACCATCACCGAGGCAGGCTATGTGGGCGAGGATGTTGAGAATATTCTCCTGTATCTCCTGCAGGCGGCCGATATGGACGTCAAACGGGCCGAGACCGGGATAATCTACATCGATGAAATAGACAAGATCGCCCGCAAGACGGAAAACGTGTCGATCACCCGCGACGTGTCGGGGGAGGGTGTGCAGCAGGCGCTCTTGAAGATCTTGGAGGGCACCACCGCTCGCGTGCCTCCAGACGGAGGACGCAAGCATCCGCAGCAGGAGTATATTTCGATCGATACGCGCAATATTCTCTTCATTTGCGGTGGCGCGTTTGTCGGTCTCGACACGTTCATCAGGGAGCGTGAAGGCAGAAGTGCCATCGGCTATCACGACCGGAGCGACAAGACAGTGGTCGGAGGGCTGGGCAAAGGCGAAGGGCTCAAGGTCGAGCCCCAGGATCTCGTCCGGTATGGGCTGATCCCCGAATTCGTCGGACGTGTCCCGATTATCACCTCGCTTTCCGAACTGACCGAAGACGACCTCGTGCGCATTTTGATCGAACCCCGGAACTGCATGACCAAGCAGTACCGGAAGCTGTTGGCGATGGAGGGTGTGGATCTGACGTTCTCCGAGGCGTCCTTGCGCACCATGGCCAAGCTGGCGATCAAACGCAAAACCGGCGCCCGCGGACTGCGGTCGGTGATGGAACATCTCATGATGGAGATCATGTTCGAAGCCCCGGGAAACCCGGCATTGAAGAATATCGAAGTGACGGACACGATGATCCATACGCAATTCGACGATCCGGACGCGGTGCTGAAAATGCTCCTCGACGCCGCTCCTTCCCCCCCCGTGACGGTGACGTCGAAAGAGGCGTAGGCCGTCGTCTTATCGTGAGAGACGAGCGGCGGATTCAACGAGGCGGAGGAGCTCGCCGAGACGGGCGTCCAGGGTGAATTCCGTGACAACAGGCCGGAGGGCGTCGGCTACATCTGCGAACGCGTAGCCGTCGGCATAAGGGCTGCAGCGGAGCCGTTCGGCAAAGGCGGCGGCGCAGACGGCGATCCGGAACTGCGGCCGGGTCGCTTGGAAGGTGCCGGAGAGATCGGACGCGAGAATCGGACGGCTGATCTCGTCCACCGCCCCGCCCGTGGCGGGGCGATAACGGACCCGTACCACACCAAGCTGGGCGTCGGCTGCCGTGTGGGTGGCGGGAGCGACGGGTTCGATTTCGTAGAGGGCCGTCACCGCCTGACCCGAGCCGACCTCGCCGGCGTCAACGGTGTCGTCGCGAAATTGTTCCGTCGTGAGCGCGCGGTTTTCGTATCCCATCTGGCGGTAACGGGCCACGGCGGCGGGGAACCACTCGACTTGAATCTTGACGTCCGACGCGATGGTGTACAAGGTCGCTGCCAGGTCATCAACAAAGGCGCGGCGCACCTCGTCCGCCGAGTCGAGAAAGCGGTAGGAGCCGTCACCCCGGTTGGCGAGCTGTTCAAGCATCTCGTCGTTGTAGGTGCCGCGGCCGACACCGAAAACGGTGAGGGTGATTCCCTGGCGGCGGTTTGCTTCAATGTGCGTGAGAATGTCGGCGGCATCCCCGGAACCGAGGTTGGCCACGCCGTCCGAAATCAGGATGACGCGGTTTTCGGCTCCGGCCTGGAAGGCGTCAGCAGCTTGGGAATAGGCGAGACGAAGTCCTGACTCGAGGTGGGTGGAACCGGTGCATTGGATGCGGTCGAAGGCGGCGAGGACGGCCTGACGTTCGGATGGGGGGACGGCGTCGAGAAGGACACGGGCGCCATCATTGAATGCCACGAGCTGGATGCGGTCGTTGGGCCCGAGGCGTCCGAGCAGTTCGTCGAGCGCCAGCCGGGCGAGTCCGATCCGGTCAATCTGCCCCATGGAGCCCGACGCGTCGACAACAAAGGTCAGAATGGCAGGGCGCGCTTCCTCCCGGCCGAGACGGCGTCCTTTGATGCCGAGACGGACGTGCGAGGTGCCGCGGCCGAATGGCGTGGGCGCGCCTTCGATGAAGATGCGGAAGGTGGCACGGTCGGGAGCGCGGTCGCCGTAATCAAAGGCGTTGACAATCTCCTCGGTACGGACGGCCTCGGGTTCCGGAAGGTTTCCGGAGAGGATAGCCTGGCGTGTCCGTGTGAATGCAGCGGTGTCGACATCGATGGCGAAGGTCGAAAACGGCTCCTCGGCGGCGATGACAAAGGAGTTGAATGCTGCGGGCACGCGCGGTGCCTTCGGGGCTGCCGCTGCGGGGTCCTGCTCGAGCTTGGGTTCAGGTTTCGGCTCGGATTCGGGTTCCGGCTCGGGTTCGGGCGCGTCGCGGGTGCCCTCATTGCGGTATTTGCGCGTCAGCTCGAGATAGTGCGTGAAGGCGTAATAAACAATGTTCACACCCATCTCATAGGCGCCTTCACTCATCTTGGATGGCAATCCGCCGCGATCTTGCTTCCACGCGGAGTGGATCTCGCCGGGATGGTAGAAGACCGCCCACCGCCCTTTGTGCTTGAGGCCCATCGCGTGGTTACCGCCATGATGCCACAGGGCGGGGGCCCCGTTGTTGAAGGAAAACGGGAGCTTGAAAAGGACGTCATCGTCGGCAATGGTGATCAGGTTCGCGCCGGGCATGAGCTGGTCCATGAAGTCGCGGAAACTCCTGTCCCACTGCGGGCTGCCGCAGTCGGCAAACAACATGCCGCCGCCCAGGAGGTATTCACGCAGAATCTTCTTCTCCTTGTCTGAAACCCGGATCTCCGTGTCGCCGGTCATGAAGACAAACGGTGGCGCATACCCTTTGGGGTATTTGGCAAGCAGTGTGATGGGGTGGGCTTCAGCTTTTGTGGCGGTTTTGAAACCGGTTATGTTGCGGAAGTAGTCAAGGAAGTTCACGTCCGCGCGCGAGGCCTCGTCCATGCCGTCGTCCCAGCCGGCGCCATCGTACTTCATGCGGATGAAACGGACGCGTGCATCCTGCATGCCGTCGGGCCAGCCGCCCGGCCCTGCGCCGCCCGCGCCCATCTTGCCTCCCCTGCCGGAGACCGCCCGCGAGGCATTGGCCATGTAGGTCACGCGCGACATCTGCCCCTCCTTTTCGGGCACGATTCGGGAGTCATTGAGCGACGAACGATCGTCGCCGGGTGGCATCGGATCGGATCCAGTCTTTCTCTCCCCCCAGTAGGAACGTATCTCCTTGATGTCGCCTTTATGATCGGTGTCCTGAACGATGTCTGCGGCGTCCAAGGATGGAAAGCCGAATCGCTCCGCAGAGAAGGGGTTCATCACGGGGCGTTTTTTGGATCCACCGGTTCGAGCGGTCACGATCTTGTCATCACGCTCGCCCTTGGCCCCTGTGTCTGCACCCGCCGTCCGGGAACCAACGATTCCACGAAAAAATACAGGCGATTTGACTTGTTCTTCGACGGCGCGATCTGAGATCGGCGTGTCGTTACCTGACGGTTTTGGGTCGGCTGCTGGCGAAGCGCTGCCAAGTCGGATTTCCGTGGCTTCCATCAGCTTGCCGGTCCTGACTGCCAACTTTCCTTCGAGCAGGCTCGCCTCGGCATGGTCCGGCGCGATTTCACGAACACGTGCCAGCGCCTCGCGCGCGCCTGCATAGTCCTCCTGATCGAACTTCGTGAGCGCTTGCTGATAGCGCGCCTCGCTTTTAACGGACGCATCGCCATCCTTGTCGAGCTTCTCGAGCCGTTCGAGCGAGACATCGTATTGGCGCGTCAACCGTTCAACTTCGGCGATTTTCAATTCGGCGTGTTTGGCCGCATCGGTTCTGCCGGATATAGGATCAGTGACGACACGTTCGTATTGAGCCTTGGCACAGGGATAATCCCCACGGGCTTTGGCGATATCGGCAATGGCAATCTGCAGTTGTGCCCTCATTTCGGGACTGGCTTTCGCCTGTGCAGCCTCAGAAATTGAATCCCATGCGTGCGTGTCGCCGCCGTCGCGGCCATCTTTGGTCCATGCCTCGCTTGTCCATCCGGGCTGCTTTGCAGTATCGGTATCGACTGGCGGAGCTATCCTTCTGAAGACAACGGGCTTCTTTTCGCCTGCTCGGAACTCAGTCTCATCGCTGATGCCATCATCGTCACGATCGGCGGCTTCGCCGTTCTCCCACCTGTCACCCCCACCCTCGGGGGGGCGGTGGGGGCTACCAGAAAAGGTCTCTCCGGAAGTCCAAAAGTTGTCCCCAAGGCCGTTTCCGTCTTCATTTGCTGCTTCGGTCATTACTCTGAAAGAGGTGTCGACCCCTGCATCGCCGTACGCGTCGGCCGATAAGGCGAAGGAAAACTCCGGCTCTCCACTGCCTTTGGGGATACGATAGGGGGACGCATGTGGAAAGAAGAGGGTTGCGCCGAGAACGATGAAGAGGGTGGCGGCGAGGCCGATCACGGGCCCAAGCCAGAAGCGGGTACGACGGCGGTGGCGGGGTGGTTGGATGGCGAGGACGCTGGCGAGACGGCCCGGGTCGAGGCTGCGGGGGACGGCGGCATCCTGAGCGAGGGCGGCGCGCAGAGTGTCGAGGAGGGGTGCGAGATTGGCGGCTGTGGCACGGCAGGCGGGACAGGCGTCCACGTGGGCCTGGACGACCTCGGCCTCGGCCGGCGACAGGTCCCCGAGAAGGGAGGTGGTCAGACGGTTTTCGAATGGGCAGTGTTTCATACGCCCTCCTTGCGGCTGACCTGACGGGCCAGCTTCTTGATGGCCGTGTGGAGCAGGGAGCCGACCGTGCCGCGGGGGCGGCTGATGACGGCGGCGATCTCGTCGTAGCTCAGGTTTTGCTGGAGACGGAGGAGGATGACCTGGCGCTCGTCCGGGCCGAGCGTGTCGAGGCAACTGAGGACAAGGTCGCGGCGGTCCTGATCGGGCATCGGATCGGTGTGGCGGCCGCCGTAGAGGATTTCGGCCTCGGCTGCGCCGCAATCGTGGAGGCGTTTGCGGCGCGACTCGCCGCGGATGAGATCGACCGCTTCGTTGTGGGCGACGCGAAAAAGCCATGGTTTGAGGTCCCCGCCGGCTTCCTGCAGGGGGCTCCAGTTGCGGAAGAGTTTGACGAATACCATTTGCACGACATCCTGCGCCAGTGTGGCGTTGCACAACAGCCGGGTGGCATAGCGCAACAGGGGTTTCTGGTAGTCCCGGACGACGGCGGCAATGCGTTGCGCCCGCAGGTCCGAGGCCGGTTCTGTTAAAGCCGTTGGGGGAGGCATATGCGTTCCTCTACGGGTCGTTACACAGATAATACGTTTCACACATCTGACGTGTTGAAATATTCTTTCATCCGCTCGCGACCATGCCGCGCGATGCGCCGCATTAAACGGCGAAAGAAGAACAATACTCTCAAATGAATGGCATATCAAATGATTTTGTCTGCAGAAGTGGGCTTGATGGGCCTTGTCAGCAATTCTCTTTTTGGAGATGGAACCATCGGCATCGGCGTCGGGGTCGGCGTCGGGGTCGGGGTCGGTATCGGTATCGGGGTCGAAAACCCTTTGTTTTGTCGATACCGATACCGACCCCGACCCCGACCCCGATGGTTACATCTCCATATTGAGAATTGCTGCCATGCAGGGGATTACCATTGCCGATTGCGGCTGGAAATGGTACCCTGTCGGCATTCATCTCCGCTGCCGGTTCGGGCGGAATGCGAGTGGAACTGACGTTCAACAAGGAGACCAACCATGGCAAGCATCAAGGGATCGAAGACGGAGATCAACCTACTGACCAGTTTTGCGGGCGAGTCGCAGGCGCGGATGCGCTACACGTTCTTTTCGAGTGCGGCCCGAAAAGAGGGTTTTGTGCATATCGCCAATCTCTTTATGACGACGGCCGAACAGGAGAAGGAACACGCCAAGCGGATGTTCTCGTTTCTGGAGGGAGGCGCGGTCGAGATACGAGCGGCTTATCCGGCCGGCGTGATCGGCAAGACGCGTGACAACCTGATAGCCGCAGCGGGCGGTGAGCACGAGGAGTGGACGCTGCTGTATCCCGAATTTGCCAAAGTCGCGCGCGCGGAAGGGTTTGCGGATGTTGCCACCCTGTATGAGAAGATTGCGGTTGCCGAGCAGAACCATGAGCGACGCTACCGCGCGGTGGCGGCGATTCTCGAAGCGGGCCGTGTGTTTGTCCGCCCAACGTCCGTGAAGTGGTACTGCATCAACTGCGGCTACATCCACGAGGGGCCATCCGCTCCCAAGCTGTGTCCGGCCTGTCTGCATCCGGTCGACCATTTCGAGCTGCTCGTTGAAGAGAGCTGATCATCAATGCGCCATTTGCAGAATTTCAGGGCGTGTGCTATGATTTCACCATGAAACGCGATCCGATGCGAAAAGGTCGATCAAGCGCCATGCGTCTGATCTGTGCGGGAGTCGTGCTGTTTGCGGCTACGGAGGGGCATGCCTTTTTCGGCCGGTCGAGCCATGTGAAGCAGGATATTGAGGCTGCCGTGAAGCAGGCGGCGGAGATTTCCCGCGAGGCAGAACAGGCGTGGAAAGACGGTCAAGATGCCGCCCGCGCGATCGCGCTTTATCAACAGGCCGTGGACATGTGTCTGGAGACGGAAGAGAAACACCCCAAGGCCGATCTCGGTGCCGTGCGGTTTCGGCGCGCGTTTTGCGAGACGCAGATTGACCAAGTGAAGTTTGACGCCGCGACAGGACCGCATCGGCGGATGGCGATGATGGAAGCGCGGCCGGATCCGCTTGTGAAAGAAGAGGCGGATGGGGTCGCAGATCCGGTGGCGGCTGATGCGACGCCGCCGACAATTCCTGCCGACGCCGGGGAGGGAGCCGGGCCCGCAACGGCTGGGCAGTCGGCCGTGCCTGTATTGGTGAGGGTCGGCGACGAGCTGGGGTGGGCCCGCGACATGCTCGATGCCGATGATCCGCGCGAGTCGAGAGGCGCGCTGATGAAGGTCCTTCAAGCCGAGCCCGACAACCGTGAGGCCCGTCTGCTCCTGGCTGTCTTGAATTGCAGGAGTCTGGCGTTCCAGGATGCGCTTCTGATCCTGGAGGATCTGCAGGCGGAGGGCGAAGACGAGTCGGTGCAGTTGCTGATCGCCGGTGCGTTTCTGGGGGCGGGACAGCCGTATCGGGCCATGCTGGAACTCGATAAACTCCTGACGGAGAATCCGACCCATCCCGATGCCCTGATGAACATGGCCTATCTGACGATGGAACTATCGGCCAAAGCTTCGGAGGCCGAGATGTACTATCGGTTGGCCATTAAATTCGGCGCCGTGCGCGATCTGGCGTTTGAGAAACGCATCGGTTTTTAACATAATTTAGGTTCAATCTTCTCGTGTTGGAGCTATGCCACTGCGTGCTACTGGGTGGCCACGGCATTTCTTAATCCGCTCTACGGCCGGATGCGACCGAGGCGATCCAGAACGAGCTGTTCCGCATCGGTAACGGCGGCATAGAGTTCGAAACGGTCTTTTGCCTGACGCAAGCACGGCAGGCAGTCGGTTGTGCCAAGCATGGTGCAGAGGCGGGCGAGGGTGTGGAGATGGAGGCGGTCATCGAGGCAGCACACAAGGAAGAAGATGTCGGTGTTCTGCCCGTCGGGAGCCCCGAAGGGGAGGGGAGTGGCGGTGCGGGCGAGGACGACAAACGATTCGGCGGCGAGGTAGGGATCGTGGTTGCGCGGGTGGACGAGTGCCACGCCGCCGGCTAGGCCGGTGGAACAGGCGGCTTCGCGCGCTTCGAGGCTGTTGATCAGGTCGGCCGGGGCGTAGAGCAGGCCGGCCGCTTCGGCAACGCCCACCAGATCGCGCAAGACAGACGCCTTGGTGCGCGAGGGGAGGTCGACCACCGTGCGCCCGGGGTCGAAAAGCGTGGCAATCAATGCGTAGTCGCCGTCGCCGCAGCGGGTTCCCATTGAACTGCCGTGGTGGTAGTCCTTGAGATGACGGTCGGTCATCCGCAGAATCCGTTGCGACGCCCAGGCGTCGAGTTCGTCACGGTCAAAACCAAACCGCCCGCCGCTCTCTGTGAAGGGCACCTCCCGTTGCTTCACAAGCCGGGCCAGGTAGCCGGTATCGAGGTGCAGGTATTTCGCCGCCTCGTCGAGGGTCAGGTGTTTGCCAGCCATAATCACATCCACGTCACACCTCCGGCGCGCCATCCGGGTCCCACCAGAAGAGGTACTGTAGGCACTAGTATCACGTGCCGATGGCGACCCGTCAAGCGAGAAACGGCGCGAAACGCGAAACACGGCGCATGGCAGTTCTGATGAGGGGTACTTAATCGTAATCTTGATCTTAATCGTAATTTTGATCTTAATCGTAATCTTGATCTTAATCGTAATCTTGATCTTAATCGTAATCTTGATCTTAATCTCCTGGTGGAGAACGGATTACGATTACGATTATGATTACGAATCAACGACCCCATCAGAACTGCCATGCG
>CAZOJL010000108.1:0-12663 GCA_964580075.1 uncultured Akkermansia sp.
AAAGCCCTGAGCCAGAATCTGAAAAACATAAGAATTTAGATGCGTTTGCCCTGCTGGCCCACGCCGCGTGTCCCAACGACAACAAGAATTCTTGCTATAATCCTAAAAAAGGCTATAGGATGAAAGGCAGTAAGGCTATGAGGTTGAAAATGAACAGGTTACAGATTTATTCGCACGCACCCAATGGTGAACAGATCCCGTTTGCATAACCGATTGCCTCCCAATCCTTACAGCCTCACAGTCTCACAGTCTTCTGCCCTTTTTAGGATAATGCTGGTTTGTGCTGGTTGTTTTCGGTATAATGTACGGCATGAAGATCAGTCTACCCAAAATTATTCAAGGCGGCATGGGTGTCGGCGTATCCAATTGGCATCTTGCGCAGACCGTCTCAAAGCTCGGGCAACTTGGGGTTGTGTCGGGCACCGCGCTCGATATCGTATTGGCGCGCCGGCTTCAGAATGGCGATCCCGGCGGTCATGTGCGGCGCGCCCTGAGCCATTTCACGTTGCCCCAGATGGCGCAGCGGGTGCTGGACACGCTGTTCGTGCCGAGCGGCATCAAGCCGGGCGAGCCCTACAAGGTGCTGGGCATGCATGGCATCAAGGGAAATCGCGAGCATGATGAGTTATGCATCGTCTCGAATTTCGTGGAGGTCTTCCTGGCGCGCGAAGGACACGCCAATCCGGTCGGCATCAATTATCTCGAAAAGATCCAACTGCCGCATCTGCCCTCGCTTTACGGCGCGATGCTGGCAGGCGTGGCGGTGGTGATTGTCGGGGCGGGCATTGCCGTGGAGATGCCGGGCGTGTTGGATGTGCTGGCGCAGCATCAACCCGCGACCTATCCCATTCGCGTGCACGGCGCACGGCCCGATACGGAAGCCACGGCCATGTTCGATCCGGCCGTTTACCACGAAACGGGTGTGACGCTGGTGTCCCTCAACCGACCCGACTTTCTGCCGATCATTTCGTCCGACGCGCTCGCCTCGATATTTCTGCGCAAGGCCAACGGCCGTGTCGACGGGTTCATTGTCGAGGGGCCCTGCGCGGGCGGGCACAATGCGCCGCCGCGAGGGGTGTTGCATCTCTCCCAGGACGGCCAGCCGATTTACGGTCCCCGCGACGTCGTCAATCTGGAACCGATGCGCAAGCTAGGCCTGCCGTTCTGGCTGGGTGGATCGTACGATTCGCCCGAGCAACTCAAGGCGGCGCTAGCTGCAGGTGCCGCCGGGATCCAGGTCGGCACCGCTTTTGCGTTGTGCACGCAATCGGGGTTGATGCCCGAGGTGCGTCTGCAACTGGTGGCCAAGGCGCTGTCCGGCGAGGCGCGTACGTTCACCGATCCGGTGGCCTCGCCGACGGGTTTTCCCTTCAAAGTCGCGCAGTTGGAAGAGACGCTTTCCGATCAGGCGGTGTACCTCAAGCGCCGGCGGGTCTGCGATCTGGGCTATCTGCGCGAGCTGTACCGGCGGGAGGATGGCGCCGTGGGATACCGCTGCCCCGCCGAGCCGGAGGCGCATTTCCTGGCCAAGGGCGGGAAGGTCGAGGAGCTTGCCGGGCGCAAATGCGTGTGCAACGCGCTGCTGGCCAACATCGGGTTGGCCCAGCGGCTCCCCGCAGGGATCGAGCCACGCCTGCTGACACTGGGCGATTCGTTCTGCAACGTCGGCCGGTTCTGTGCGGCCGGAAGCCTCGACTTCAGCGCGGCAGACGTGATTCGCGTGCTGCTGGGCTGATGTCGTCATTTTTTGGGGACGGTTTCCCTCTCCCTCGCATCCTGCATGATGGCGGTCCCGGCGGTGCGGTTTGTGGGGAAGGGCAGCCAGAGAAGAACGGCCAGGGGAGGACTTGGCATACATGGCGCGATACGATTTTTCCGGAAAAGTGGCGGTTGTGACCGGTGGCGCACAGGGAATCGGCAGCGGTATCGTGCGCAAGTTCGTCGATGACGGCATGTCGGTCGTGGTCGGGGATATCGATGGCGCGGCGTTGGACGAGGCGTCGGCGGTGTTTGCCGCGTCGGGACGCTGGCACGGCATCCGGACAGACGTGGCATGCGAGGCGGAGGTGCGGGCGTTGCTGGCGGCGGCCGTCGCCCGATTTGGCCGGATTGACGCGCTGGTCAATAACGCCGGTATCGGCGGCGCGCGCGCCCCGCTTGAGGAGACGACGCATGCGGCGTGGGAGCGGGTGATCGCCGTGAATCTCACCGGGGCGTTCCTCTGTGCGCGCGAAGCGGCGCCGGCACTGCGCCGAACCGGCGGCGCAATCGTCAATATCGCGTCAACGCGCGCCCTGCAGTCCGAACCCGACACGTTCGCCTACTCCGCCAGCAAGGGGGGAATCGTGGCCCTGACGCACGCGCTGGCGGTGAGCTTGGGTCCGGCCGTGCGGGTCAACGCGATCTGCCCCGGCTGGATCGAGGTGGGCGATTACCGCAAGCTGTCGGAACACCGCCCGGTCGCACACCGCCCGGCCGATCGTGCGCAACACCCGGTCGGACGTGTCGGCACCCCGGCCGACATCGCCGAACTGGCCGCCTACCTGATCGCGCCGGAGTCGGGCTTTGTCACCGGACAGGCTTTTGCCGTCGATGGCGGCATGACCGTCAAGATGATTTATGAGCCGGACTGATTGAAAGGAGCTATTCTTTGCGAGTTGCCATAGCCTATCCGCCGCTGGACTCCGCGAAAGGGGTGCCGCTGCTCTCTCAGAACCGTCAGTTTCAGTGGTTCAACCGGCCAACCTTCATCTATCCCGTCGTGCCGGCGACGGCCGCGACGATGGCCCGCGATGCGGGTCACGAAGTCGCCTGGCTCGACGGCATCGCATCGGGCTGGACGACCGCCGAATTTGACGACCGGCTCGCCGCGTTCAACCCCGACGTCGTCATGATCGAGACCAAGACGCCCGTGATCGGCGCGCATTGCGAAATTCTGAAGCACCTGAAGACTCGCCTCCCCGGGGCGCGTCTCGTTCTGGTCGGCGACCATGTGACCGCACTGCCCCGCGAACCCTTTGAACTGTCGCCGGTGGACTACGTCCTCACCGGAGGCGATTACGATTTTCTCCTTGTCAACCTCCTGAACCATCTGGAATCTGGCGCGCCGCTCGAACCGGGCGTCTGGCATCGCGAGGACGGGACCTTGGTCAGCACGGGGACGTTCCAGTTGGATCACGACCTGAAGCAGACGCCCTGGGTGGACCGTGACCTGACGCAGTGGCGTCTGTATGCGGAGAAAAACGGAAACTTCCGCCGGACGCCCGGCACGTACATCATGTCGGCGCGCGACTGTTGGCACGGCCGCTGTACGTTTTGCTCGTGGACCACCCTCTATCCCACATACCGCAGCCGCGATCCGGTCGACTGCGTCGACGAGATCGAGCATCTCGTGGAGCACTACGGCGTGCGTGAGATCATGGACGATGCCGGGAGCCTCCCGGTGGGCGCGTGGCTGACGGTCTTTTGCGTGGAGATGATCCGGCGCGGTTTGAATCGGCGTGTTCGGATCGATTGCAACATGCGTTTCGGTCGTCTGTGTGCTGACGAATTCCAGTTGATGCGTCAGGCCGGCTTCCGGCTCGTGCTATTCGGCGTGGAGTCGGCCAACCAGATGACGCTCGACCGGCTGATCAAGGCGCTCACGGTCGTGGAGATCCAAGAGGGGGCCCGGATGGCCGCGCAAGCCGGCCTGGACGTGCATGTGACCGTGATGTTCGGCTATCCGTGGGAAGGGACCGGGGAGATCGAGAACACCGTGGAGCTCGCCCGCTGGCTGCTCCGTAAGGGGTACGCCTACACCCTGCAGTGTACGATGGTGGTGCCGTATCCCGGCACGCCGCTGTTCCGCGAACTGCAAGAAGCCGGTCAGCTCGTCACACAAGACTGGCCGGACTACGACATGCGCACGGCGGTGATCAAGACACCGGTGCCGGAGGCGGAGATCAAAGCGGCGGTGCGGCGGGTTTACAAGGGTTTCTTACTTCCGGAAACCATCGTGCGGCGCCTGCTGACCACGCGGCATCCGATCGATGATCTCCGCTTTTACTGGCGCGGGTTTCGATCGCTTGTCGGCCATTTGAAGGATTTCAAAAACACCTGAAGCAAAAGGATTGCACACATGTACACAGCGCTGGCAAACGGGGTCAACTGGATTGGACACATTGATTGGGGTGTGCGTGATTTTCATGGTTACCGCACGGAGCGCGGATCGAGTTACAACGCCTACTTGGTGGAGGGCGAACAGGTGGCGCTCATTGACACGGTCAAGGCGCCCTACGCGGCGGAACTTGTTGCGCGGGTGGGGGCGCGGCTGGGAGACCGTCCGCTCAGTTACGTCGTGTGCAACCACGCCGAGCAGGATCATGCGGGCGGGTTGGCCGCGGTCGTGGCGGCCTTTCCCGGCGTGACGGTGGTGTGCAATGCCAAATGCCGCGAGGCGCTGGGTTTGCATGGCGACACGGCGGGCTGGACGTTCCGGGTGGTCAAAGAAGGGGAGACGCTCGATCTGGGAGGACGGCATCTGCAGTGCTTCGACACCCCCATGGTCCACTGGCCCGAGTCGATGGTGACCTATCTGGTCGAGGAGCAGATTCTGTTTTCGATGGACGCGTTCGGTCAGCACTACGCCTCGCCCTGGCGGTTTGATGACGAGGCGCCGCTGGACGTGGTGATGCAGGAGGCCAAGACCTACTATGCCAATATTGTCATGCCGTACGGCCGGCCGGTGACGGCGGCGCTGGCCAAGCTGGGGACGCTGCCGATCAAACAGGTGGCCCCGAGCCATGGCGTGATCTGGCGCAGCCACTTCGCCGGGATCGTCCGGGCCTATCAGGACTGGATGGTGACCCGGGCGACGAAGAAGGTGGTGATTCTCTTCTGTTCGATGTGGAAAAGCACCGAGCAGATGGCCGAAGCGATTGCCGAAGGGGCGCTCGAGGAGCCGGTCACGGTAAAGCTGCTGGATGTCAACACCCTGTCCGACACCGACATTGTCCCCGAAGTCATGGACTGCGCCGCGTTGGCCGTGGGGTCGGCCACGCTCAACATGGGGATCATGCCGCGGCTGGCGGCGACGTTGACCTACTTGCGAGGACTCAAACCGCTCGGCAAGGCAGGCCTCGCCTTCGGCTCCTACGGCTGGGCGGCCAAGGGCGTCGACGAAGTGGTGTCCTACCTGGGTGCCATGCAGGTCGTGTCCCTGCATGCGCCGATCACCAGCCGCTTCCGTCCCGACGCGGCCACGCTGGAACAGTGCCGCGAGGCCGGCCGCCTGCTGGCGAAGCGAGCGCTGACAGCGGAATGACGCATGTTTCTGGTTCATCGTGTGCCGGCCGCGTGGCGGCCGTCAGAAAAGGAGGAACGCATATGAAGACATTACCAGGCAGCCTGCTGGGCATGCTGGTATTCACGGTCTGCGCCGCTTTCGGCGGCGAAAAGACGTTCACCATCGACCCGGTGCATTCGGGTGTTTCCTTTCGCATCCGCCATCTCTACACCACGTTCAACGGACGGTTCAACGCGTTTCCACGCATGCAGTTCAGGGAGATAAGCCGATGATCACCACGTTTTCGCAAGTTTTGGAAAAGACACGTCAGGAATCCGTGCGCACGGTCGCCGTCGCCGTGGCGGAGCAGGAAAGCGTATTAGAATCGGTGCGGGATGCCATGGCAGCCAACATTGTCAAACCGTTGCTCTTCGGCTGTGCCGACAAGATCCGGGAGAAGGGATCCCAATTGGGCCTTGACTGGAGCCAGGCACAGGTTATCGATCAGCCCGATGACCTTTCCGCGGCCGCCGCCGCGGTCAAGGCTGTGCGCGATGGCGAAGCCCATATCCTTATGAAGGGCCATATCCACACCGACGACTTTCTGCGCGCCATCCTGAACAAGGAAAGCGGGTTGCGCACCGGCAGTATCATGAGCCATGTGTTTGTGCTGGAGACCCTGGGCCGCGGCAAACTGACGTTTGTCACCGACGGCGCGATGAACATCGCGCCCGACCTGGTGACCAAGGCTGGCATCATCATGAATGCCGTGTACCTGGCCAACGCGTTCGGCATTGAATCGCCCAAGGTGGGCGTGTTGGCGGCGGTGGAGGTCATCAATCCCGCCATGCCGGCAACCCTCGATGCTGGCGCGCTGCACGCCATGGAGCACCGCCGGCAGTTCCCCAACTGCACCGTCAGCGGCCCTTTTGCCCTCGACAACGCCGTGGATCCGGTGGCCGCAGCCGTCAAAGGCATCACGGGCGAAGTGGCCGGGAATTGCGACATTTTGGTCTGCCCCAGCATCGAAGCAGGCAACATCCTCGCCAAATCCTTTGCCTTCCTGACAGGAGGCCATACGGCTGGCGTCTTGATCGGCGCTTCCGCGCCGGTGGTCCTGACCTCGCGTGCGGATTCCGCCGCCGCCAAACTCTACTCTCTGGCCACCGCCGTGCTCATGTTCAACATGAGCCGCAGCGGACGCCTGAAGATTGGACGCGTTCACTTCTGATCCGCGTTCTCATCGCGATCTCGGCGAATGGTAAAGCCGAGCTGCCGGATTTAGGATCTTTTTTCCCCGGCGTTCAGTGCCTCGAAGCCGGAGATTACTTCAAAAAGTTCCTCGTCGATGCTGCTCTGGCGCAGACGCTGGAATGTCCCGTTTAGATCATCCAGCAGTTCGTCGATGTTTTTGTCGGCGCGCTGCATCGCCGCCAGACGGCTCGCGTTCTCGCTCGCCAGCGATTCTGCGCACGCCCGGAAAAGCGAAACGAAGAGGTATTCGCGGACGAGTGCGCGCAACGTTGTGTCGCCGCCGCCTATGACCTCCGACAGACTCTTTGTCGGCCAATGAAGTTCGGAGAGGTCGCGCCGCCAGGTGTCGTCCAGCGGCAACAGGCGCTGGCTGACGGGCCGGACTGATGCGACCCCTATCTTAAACGGCTCACGTACTCCACCTGCTTACTCGCTCTCTCATGGCTTTCGGACATGACCTCGCATTCATCAATAGAAAATCCCTCGCTAAACCCGGAAGCGCCTCATTTTTTGTTCGCTGTCATGGAATCAGGCAAGGCGTGACTTTCTGCGGTACGTATGCCCGCTTCCACCCCAATGAGCAACGTCAAAAACAATGGCTGCGATGAAGAGCGCCAGCCAACCGCCAGACAACGCATGATTGTTGTTCAGCATGGCCGCCACGTAGGCGAGGGTCGTATACGGCATGAACACGAATCCCAGGATCGGCCACAATCGGGTTTCAAATGCGCGTCCGAACCAGTCGGTCAACAGGAACGCAATGCACATCAAGACACGAGGAACGGCCAAAGCAATAACTACAAGTATGCATCCCATCTGATCTCTCCGTTGTTTGATTGACACCATGGATCATGGGCTACACGACCGTCACTTGGACACTGCTTTCGATGATGCCCATGGCGATGGCATAGCGGGTGAGGCCGGCGGTCTTGTGGATATCGAGTTTTTTCATCAGGTGGCCCCGATACTTCTCGACCGTCTTGATGCTAATGCCGAGGTCAGCCGCGACCTGCTTGTTGGCGGCGCCCTCGGCAATCTGTTGGAGCACCTCCATCTCGCGCGAACTCAGACGGCAGGGTTCGGCCTTGGACAGGCCCCTGCTCTCCAGAGACTCCTGTTGCTGACGCTGGAGTCGTTTGGCGATGGAGGGACTAAAAACTGTTTCGCCCAGGTGTGTCCTGCGGATCGCTCGGGACAGCTCGCGCGACGAGGCGTGTTTAAGCAGAAAGCCCGCCGCGCCGACCGCGATCGCTTGTTCGACATAGGCGTCGTCGCTGTGCGCGGAGAGAATCAGCACACGGATCTCCGGCACGGCCTGACGAATTTGCCGGGTGGCTTCCAACCCGTTGAGCAGGGGCATGGCGATATCCATCAAAACAACCGCAGGGCGCAACGCTTTCGCCAACGCCACCGCCTGGTGCCCCGTCTGCGCTTCGCCGACGATGTCGAGACCGGCCTCGGACTCCAGCAGTTTGCGCAACCCTTCGCGGACGACCTCGTGGTCGTCCGCCAGCAAGATGGAGATGCGTGTTGAATCATTCATGTTTGCGCGCGCTCCTTTGCGCCAGTGCGCAAGCGGACCTGCGCGTTGACAGTTGTGCCCGTGCCCGGCACGGACACGATGCTGAATTTTCCGCCGACCATCTCCATCCGCTCGCGCATGCCGATCAGACCCAGGCGCTTGCCCACGTTGGAATGCGACACGCCCTCCACGTCGAAGGCCTTGCCGTTGTCGGTGATTTGCATCAGCAGGCCGCCCGGCGCCCTCTGAAAACTCAGATCGACCCGGGTCGCTTGCGCATGGCGGGCGACATTGGCCAGCGCTTCCAGAGCGACGCGGTACAGTGCCGTGCGCTTGGGTCCGGTGACGTTATTCACCCCCGCGAACGCGGTCAATCCGACTCGGATGCCCGTTTTGTTGGAGTAGCTCTTCACGTAGGCATGGAGGGCCGAAATCAGTCCCAAATCGTCCAGCATGGCCGGACGCAGGTCGCGGGCGAAACGATGCACGATGTTGACTGCCTTTTCAACCGCCCGTTGCGTCTGGGTGATCTTGGCCTTCAATGTCCTCGAATCGACCGTCGGCGTGCGCGCGAGCGACTCCAAATCAAGATTGATTCCGACCAGGGTCTGCGTGATTTCATCGTGCAGCTCGCGGCTGATCCGTTTACGTTCCTCCTCCTGCGCATGCATGATCTGATGCGTCAGCCGCCGCAACTGTCCATGCATGATGTGCGATTGCTCCAAAAGCTGGCGTTGCTGGCATTCGCTGCCTTTGAGCGACTCCTCCACATCCTGCCGCCGGGCGATTTCCAGGCACAGTTCCTGGTTCGCGCTGGCCATCGCATCCATACGGTATTTCGCTTGTTCGACCTGCTTGATTGCGGTGATGTCCGAAACCGCCACCCGGCACGCATGGCAAGCGGAATCTGTGGGCACGCCGTGCAGATGGGCGCAAAAAAAGGTGCCGCCCACCTTCTCCAGCGTAACCTCGCAAAGCTGCCCCCCGGACTTTGAAAACAGCCGTTTGAGAAAAGCCGTAATAATTGTTCGCTCCGCCTGCACCACAAAACGCGTCAGACGCTGGCCGACAAGTCGGGATCGATTCACGCCCAGCATCGCGGCGCCCGTCAGGTTCGCCTCCAGGATCCGGCCGCGTTCATCGAGCGAGAAATAGCCGACCGGCGCAAAATCGTAAAGATCCGTGTATTTCTCCAGCACGGACTCCGCTTCATTCCGGGCGACCTGCAGCGCCTCGTTCTGGAGTTCCAGCTCAATCTGGTGGACGTGCAATTCGTGAAGCGTTCGCCGGATATCGGCGGCTGATTCATGGCCGTCGGCGCCGACCCGCTTCTTGCCTTGCCGGAGTCGAACTTCGGCACGGCGGCGCAGGTCCTCGTCAGAATGGGAGCGGGTCGGTCCTTTTTGCATGGCGCTATTTTTTTAAAAGAGGGTGATTACACGTTATGGCTTTGCTCGCGTTGTGCGTCGGTCCGTCCGGGTGGGGCGGGCGATTTTTTTCTGCAGACAGGTGTGCCTGGCCCGCAATGTGGCCTCAAGCGTCTTGGACACGGTGATGTCCGAGAAGGTGATCACGACGCCGTCGATCCGGTCGTCCAGCGTGCGGTAGGGCATAATGCGCACGGTAAACCAGCGGCCGTCCTGCGCGCTGATCGTTTTCTCAATCGAGGTTTGTGACTGCAGCACCATTTGCGCATCCGCAGGCAACGTCGCGTAGCGCAGATCCGAAACCAGATCGGTTATGGGCCGTCCCACATCGGTTGGAATGAGTTTGATGATCTTCGCCGTATGGGGGGTGAACCGTCGCACGTTGAGGTCGTTGTCCAGGAAGAGGGTAGCGATTTCGATGCTGTCGAGCAGATTCTTCATGTCGTTGCTGACGCGCGAAAGCTCGTCCACCTTGGATTGCAGCTCGGCGTTAACGGTCTGGAGTTCCTCATTCAGCGATTGCATCTCCTCCTTCGACGTCATGAGTTCTTCATTGCTGGACTGCAGCTCTTCGTTGGTGGACTGCAATTCCTCGTTGGCCGACCGGTATTCCTCCTGTGCGGTTTGCATCTCCTCGTGGATGGTGCGCGCCTCGGCGCGGACTTGCCGGAGTTCATGCTCAAGGTCTGCCGGGCGTGCGCTGCGGGACCGCGCCCTCGCCGGACCCGGTGCCTCCCTGGCTTTTGCGGCCACGTCGGTGAAGACGATCATCACCAAGCCCTGCAACGGTCCGTCTTCATCCAGTCGCTGGACTGTGACGTCCACGCCCTGCTCCACGCCGTTGGCCCTGACAGTCAAGCCGTGAAGCGCCACGGGCGCCTTTTGCCGGAGCGCTTTCTGGAAGGCGGCACTCAGTTCGTAATGCAGCCCTTCGCGGAGCATGGCGAATAGGTTCCAGTTGGCCTTGCCGGCGGCGGGTTCCAGATAGTTGCCGGTTCGCCCGCTGATGTACAATATATCGCCCGTATCGTTGGCGATCACGGACGCCGGCGCGTACCGCTGCAGAATCAGTTGATCCGCCATGGACTGGAAACTGGCCGTCGCCTTCTGCGTCGGACGGGGTTCAGGCCAAAGGGAAAAGCCGGATGTGAAAGAAGAAGGAAACTCAACCGCCTTCGGCGATAAACCCGCCTCCAGGCGTCGGAACAGGCGCGACTTCGCGTTGAGCGATGTGAAAAGCCCGGTGCTATTACCGATGGTCTCAGAGCTGCCCAGAAATAAAATGCCGCCGGGGTTGAGACTGTAATGAAACAGCGGAATCAGCTTCTTCTGTATCGTTGCGGTCAGATAGATCAGCAGGTTGCGGCAGCTCAGGATATCCAGCTTGGTAAAAGGCGCATCCATGATGAGATTCTGCGGCGCGAATATGACCATCTCGCGAATCTCCTTGCTCATCCGGTAGCCGTGTTCCTCTTTTATGAAGAACCGCTTCAGCCGTTCGTCCGACACATCGGCCGCGATAGTGGATGAAAAGAGTCCCTGCCGGGCTATGTCAATGGCATCGGGATCCAGATCGGTACCGAAAATCTGCAGGGCGCAGCTTTCCTGGGGCCGACATTTATCCATCGCCTCTTTGAAGGTTATCGCCAGCGAGTAGACCTCTTCTCCGGTGGAACAGCCGGGCACCCACGCCCGTAGCGACTGTCCGGATGCCCGGTTCGCGAGCAGTTCCGGCAGGGCCTGGTCGCGCAACTGTTGCCAGGCGTCTGGATCGCGGAAAAAGTTCGTCACCCCGATCAGCAGTTCCTTGAAAAGCAGATCCATCTCTTGTGAATTCTCCTCCAGATAACGCACGTAGTCCGTCAATTTGCCGATCTGGTGAAGTCCCATGCGCCGCTCAATCCTCCGGTAGAGCGTATTGCTTTTGTAGAGCGAAAAATCCTGGCCGGTGTGGGCGCGCAGCAAGACGAGCACCTTGCCCAACACGTTTTGCACGTTGTCCCCAATGGCCATTTTCGTTTGGGCGAGCGGCGGCGTGCATTTAAGAAAAGCGATGAGCTTCCCCGGCAGTTCATCCACCGGAGCGACGATATCGGCCAGCCTGGCGTCGATTGCGCTCCGCGGCATGCCGTCGAACTTGGCCGTCGCCGGCTCCTGCACCAGAACCACGCCCATCATTTCCTTGATCGCCCGCACGCCCAGCGTGCCGTCGGCGCCCATTCCGGAGAGGATCACGCCGATGCTGCGCTCCCGTTGATCCTGCGCCAGCGAACGCAGAAAAACATCGATTGGCAGGCGCAACCCGCGGGGCGCGACCGGCGTGGAGGGCTACAGCGGGCGCGGTGATGAGTTTCAATCCACGCGCCCCGCGAGGGGCGCGACCCCGAACGCCGTGCTAGGCACACTGGCCACGTTTGTTTCAATCCACGCGCCCCGCGAGGGGCGCGACGAAACTCGGTCCCCCGGCATATTCCGTCCGATGGTTTCAATCCACGCGCCCCGCGAGGGGCGCGACGGTGGTGGTGGCGGATATTCTGCGGCTGGAGCGTTTCAATCCACGCGCCCCGCGAGGGGCGCGACGAAGTGGCCGAAGAGAAAACCAGCGAAACGCTGTTTCAATCCACGCGCCCCGCGAGGGGCGCGACAACAAAATGATACCCAGCTGAGTTGACATAATGTTTCAATCCACGCGCCCCGCGAGGGGCGCGACACCCAACGCGCCGGACGGCCACGGCGCGAAAACGTTTCAATCCACGCGCCCCGCGAGGGGCGCGACCAAACCGCCCAATTTGAGCCCCCCCGCCGATGCGTTTCAATCCACGCGCCCCGCGAGGGGCGCGACAGCAAAAGGATGTGCGGGCGAGTTGACAGAATGTTTCAATCCACGCGCCCCGCGAGGGGCGCGACCAGGGGATAATCCCCGGAAGGAGAGCCCAGATGTTTCAATCCACGCGCCCCGCGAGGGGCGCGACGCACGCGCGGGCGAGACATCACCATTGTAAACCGTTTCAATCCACGCGCCCCGCGAGGGGCGCGACGGCCGGTCGTGGCGTTCCGGGCCGGGCTGACTGTTTCAATCCACGCGCCCCGCGAGGGGCGCGACCTCAACCCACTGGTCGCGGGCAGCGCGTGATTCGTTTCAATCCACGCGCCCCGCGAGGGGCGCGACCGGTCGGGGGCCGGTCGGGGGCCGG
>CAZOJL010000109.1:0-12636 GCA_964580075.1 uncultured Akkermansia sp.
GCGGCGGCCGGATGGCCGCTGATGGGTGCCGTTTCGCCCGATGTGGCCGGGCCGACACGCGAACAGGAGTTGGCCGCGCTGAAGGGCCAGGCCGAGTACTTCGAGAACACAGCGGGCGAGATCCGCAGGCGCCTTCAGGAACTGGAGAAGGAAAAGGCGGAGAAGTAGGAACACGCCAGCACCAGGACAGCCTCGGCATTCAAGGGTGTCCCGAGGTCTTGTCCGATGCCGGTATTTCCCAGCAAATTGGCCTGTTTGCATGACGGGCCGATGTTTTGTCGCTTATCGAACGAAAAAACGGGAGGCTAAAATGCCGCAATTGCCGGAAGAAGTCAGCAAGGCTTGGGATAACAGAAACGGCCCGATCATCTTGGTGACGGTTGACGAAGCCGGACTGCCCAACGCGATCTATGCGGGTGCGGTCAGTAAGTTTGCGGACGACACGTTGGTCGTCGCCGATAACTACTTCGACAAGACCCGTCGCAACATTCTGGGCGGCAGCAAGGGTTCGATTTTGTTCATCACAAAAGACAACCAGTCCTTTCAGATCAAGGGTCGGCTCGAATATCACCGATCCGGCGCCATTTATGAAGCCATGAAGAAGTGGAATCCTCCGGAACACCCCGGACATGCGGCCGTATCGCTGCTGGTCGAGGAAGTCTACCAGGGCGCCAAAAAGTTGCTTAAACAAGAAGGATGAACGGCGCTAACCGCAGCCCTCAAGAAGCACATCAAATGAAAACTGAGAATCTCAATCTCGTCGGGTTTACGCCCCTCGTTTCTCCCCGTGCGCTGAAGAAAGAACTTCCGGCGTCTGGCCGCGTGTTGTCCAGCGTGCTGAAGGCGCGTGGCGCTATCCGCGATATCCTCGCCGGACAAGACCCGCGCCTGCTGATTGTTGTCGGACCCTGTTCGATTCATGACCCCAAAGCGGCGCTGGAATATGCCGCTTTGCTCGCCGGCCTTCGTGCGGAATTGGAGGATGAACTGCTGATCCTGATGCGTGTCTATTTCGAAAAGCCGCGCACGACTGTCGGATGGAAAGGCCTGATCTACGATCCGCACATGGACGGCTCGGCGGATATCAATTACGGACTGCGCTCTGCCCGGCGCCTGCTGCTGGACATCAACGCCATGGGTGTTCCCGCCGGGACCGAGATGCTCGACCCCATTGTGCCGCAATATACTGCGGATCTGGTCTCGTGGGCGGCCATCGGCGCGCGCACGACGGAATCGCAAACTCATCGTCAAATGGCCAGCGGATTATCCATGCCGGTTGGATTCAAGAATCGTACCGACGGCAATGTTCAGGTTGCTATTGATGCCATGGTGTCGGCGCGCCACGAGCAAAGTTTCCTGGGGATTGACGACGACGGCCATACCGCCATTGTAGGCACCAGCGGCAACAGGAACGGTCATTTGATTCTGCGAGGCTCGAAATCCGGCCCCAACTACAGTGTCACATCGATTAAGAGCGCGTGCGAACGAATGGTCGCAAGCGGGCTTCCGCCTTCCATCATGGTGGACTGCAGTCACGGAAACTCGAGAAAGAAGTTCGAGTCCCAGGAAAAGGTGTGGAATGCAGTGCTGCGTCATCGCCGAGGCAACCGTGCCATTGTCGGAATGTTGGTGGAGAGCAACCTCTTCCAGGGAACCCAGTCTATGCCAGAGCAGTCAACAAACCTGCGGTATGGGGTTTCGGTTACCGACGAATGTGTGAGTTGGCAAACCACCGAGAGAATGTTGCGGCGCGCAGCGGCGGCGTCGAGATCATTCGCGAATGGTCGTTAAGGGCCTGGATTGAGAAGCGACAGTGAGCCTTATGAACATTGCAGTTGCCAGCGGAAAAGGAGGGACAGGCAAGCCCACCGTGGCGAGGCCGAGGTCGTGGCGGGCGTGGTCACGGTGCGGGCCGTGGGAGCCGGGGCGGCGGACGGTGAACAGAAAACACGAACAGAGAAAGGAAGAACGACAATGCCAGCAGAAAATGGAATGGGACCCATGGGAAAGGGGCCAATGACAGGCCGCGGTATGGGCTTCTGCGCCGGGGTTGCGGCACCGGGATCCATGAACACGGTTCCGGGCCGGGGCTTCGGAATGGGGTTCGGTCGCGGAAGGGGCGCATGCGGTGGCGGACGCGGCAATGGCCGCGGCTGGCGCAACATGTTCAACGCCACCGGGTTGACCGGATGGCAGCGGGCGGCGGCCGGATGGCCGCTGATGGGTGCCGTTTCGCCCGATGTGGCCGGGCCGACACGCGAACAGGAGTTGGCCGCGCTGAAGGGCCAGGCCGAGTACTTCGAGAACACAGCGGGCGAGATCCGCAGGCGCCTTCAGGAACTGGAGACGGAAAAGGCGGAGAAGTAGGAACAATGACTCATTCGACACATGCGAGGATTACCGGAACCGGTTCGTTCGCGCCGCCGCGGCGGATGACGAACGCCGATCTGGAGTCTTTGGTCGATACCACCGATCAATGGATCCGCGAACGAACCGGGATTCGCGAACGACGAATCGCCGATGGCTCGATCAGTTGCTCGGATATGGCCGCTGCCGCGGCCCGGAACGCCATGGAAATGGCGCACTGCGCGCCTGAGGATGTCGATCTGCTTGTGGATGCCACCGTGACCGCCGACTTTCCTCTGCCTTCGAACGGTTGCCTGGTTCAGGAAAAGTTGGGGTTGGTCAACGCGGTCGCTTTCGACGTGGTGGCTGCTTGCACCGGTTTCATCGCCGGCCTGGCCATCGCCCGCGGGTTCATCGAGACAGGCATGTACCGGAAGGTTGTGGTCATTGGTTCGGAACGACTATCGTCCCTCACCAATTGGGGCGACCGCACCACCTGCGTGCTGTTTGGCGATGCGGCCGGCGCGGTTGTGCTGGAACCATCCGACAACGGCTCGGGAATTCTCTCCACGTTCATGAAATCCGATGGCCGAATGGCCGAATGGTTGCAGGTCAGGGTGGGCGGCACCCGGCACCCGCATACACGGGATTTTGCCTGGGACGGCAGCGATAAGATCGCCATGCGCGGCACCGATGTCTTCAAGGTTGCCGTTAAGGAGATGGGGAATGCCTGCCTGAAGGTGATCGAACAAGCAGGCGTGAAGCCGGAAGACGTTTCCTGGGTCGTGCCGCATCAGGCCAACATGCGCATTATTGAGGCGTTGGCAAAACGCTTGGGAGTGGCGCCAGGCAAGGTCATTATCAACGTCGACCGCTACGGCAATACATCATCGGCCTCCGTGCCGTTGGCACTGGACGAAGCGAATCGCGCTGGCCGCATCAATCCCGGCGATCTGGTCCTGATGACGGCGTTTGGCGGCGGTCTGATCTGGGGCGCGGCACTGGCGAGGTGGTAGCGAGAGCGAATGCAATGAAGCGCGAATACAAATATCTATTTGGACCGGTGCCTTCACGACGCCTGGGACGTTCCCTCGGGGTGGACCTCACGCCGTTCAAGACCTGCACGCTGGACTGCATTTTCTGCCAGTTGGGGCGCACAACGAACAAGACACTGGATCGTCATGAGTACGCGCCGGTCTGGCATGTCGAGGCCGAGCTAGATGCCTGGATCAAGGATGGCGGAAAGGCCGACTACATTACGCTTTCAGGATCCGGAGAACCGACATTGCACACCCGGTTCGGGACGATCCTGCAGTTTATCCGGGCCAAGACCGCCATTCCGACGGCGCTTCTATCCAACGGCACACTGTTCTTCCTGCCGGAAGTGCGAGAGGCGGCCCAGCATGCCGATATCGTCAAGTTGTCGCTCAGCGTGTGGGATCAGTTCTCGTTCGAGCATATCAACCGGCCGCATCCCGATCTGAAACTTCGGCAAATCATGGAAGGATACCGGGCTTTTCGGGACGGGTTCCAAGGCCGGCTTTGGATCGAGGTGTTTCTTGTCTGGGGTACGAATTCCGTGCGGCGGGACGTGGAACAGATCGCGGCACTCGTCGAGGCCATCGAACCGGACGAGATACATCTCAATACGGCCGTTCGCCCGCCAGCGGAGGACTTCGCCCTGGCGGTTCCGCGCAAGGAGATGGAGGGCTTGACCGGGTTGTTCCATCCACCGGCAAAGATCATCGCCGAGTTTGCGACCGGGCACTCGGCCGACATCGAAGCCAATGAAGGCACAATCATGGCCATGCTGCAACGTAGGCCGTGCACGGCCACGCAGATTGCCGAGGCGTTCGGGATGCATCCGAACGAAGTGTCGAAGCATGTGGGGGAGCTCTTGCGTGCGCGCCGTATTCACGCCGATCGCACGGCGGAAGGCGTGTATTACACGGCGACGGGGTGTGACGATGCAACCTGAAGAATGGCAAGGCAAAGGTGGATGCAGAGAAATGCGTGGATTGCGGACAATGTGTGGAACAATGCCCAAACGCAGCGATCAGCATACCGTAGGCTGGGCGCCTTTTGAGCGCCTGGCGGATCGGTACGACGCGTGGTTCGAGAGCGCGAAAGGGCGGCGCATCTTCCAGGTCGAGGTGGATTGCATTCGCGACCTGTTGGAAGAGATGCCGCGCCCTTGGCTGGAAGTGGGCGTCGGGACGGGGCGATTCGCGTCGGCGCTCGGTGTTGACGAGGGCGTTGACCCGAGTCCGGCCGTTTTGCGCTACGCTTCGCAACGCGGCATACAGACCCAACTCGGCCGCGCGGAAACGTTGCCTTATGAGAGCAACCGCTTCGGGGTAACGCTCCTGGTCGTGACGATCTGCTTTCTGGACGATCCCTCCCAGGCATTGAGCGAGTGTCGCAGGGTGTTGAGAGAGGACGGTTACGCAATTGTAGGGCTGGTCCCGAAGGACAGTCCATGGGGAAATGCCTATGCCCGGAAGGGCGTTGAAGGGCACCCTTTCTACGCGGCCGCCAGGTTCTACACGGCACGACAGGTTATCGGGCTAGCCGAGCAGGCCGGCCTCTATCTGGAGCAAGCGACAAGCTGTCTGTTCGAGGGCCCTGACCAAACGGTTGAGCGGTATGCGGGTTCTCGCGAGGGCATGGCGAAAGGCGCCGGTTTCGTGGGTATGCGATTTAACAGAAGGAATGGGAAGTCTACATGCGGTGGCAGAGGAAGCAATTCTACTGGGACTGGTAAATGAACGACATCGGAAACGCGGCGGATCCAGCAAACGTCAATCAGCCGACGGGGCTTCCGGCGGAAGATGAGTTCTTCGGCCGGATGAACGACCCTACGGCCGCAGCCTCGGTCAAGGGCTTGTGCGGGGACGAGATGGAGTTCCACCTGGTCATCCGCAACGACCGGATTGAGGACATTCGGTACTACACCGAGGGTTGTGGCAACACCCGCTCATGCGGTCGCGCTGTGGCGCGCCGGGCCAAAGGCCGGAATGTTGCGGACGCGCTGTCCATCAGCGTCGGCGAGATCGTCCGGTCCGGCGAGTGCGAGACGAACTCGGGACGGCATTGCGCGATTCTGGCCGTGACGACGTTTTACCGGGCAATCGCGGACTATTTGTTGAAGCCATGAAAGGACAAGCATGAGCATGAGCATGAAAACGGTGGACGTTGTGGTAGTTGGCGGCAGTGCGGCAGGCGTGACGGCGGCCATCACGGCCAGGCGGCATTACCCCGGAAAGAGCGTTTTGCTGGTGAGGAAAGAGCAGCACGTGCTGATCCCCTGCGGCATTCCCTATATCTGCGGCACAGTGGGCAGTCCGGACAAGAACCTCATTCCCGACGCCGTTCTGGAAAAGGAGCAGGTGGAGATTCTCATCGCGGAAGCGACCGGCATTGACCGTGAGCGAAAGAGGCTGCTTACGGCATCAGGGGCGATCGCGTACGACCGGCTCATCGTCGCCACCGGCTCGCTTCCGGTAACCCCGCCCATTCCGGGCGCGGCCATGGATGGCGTGTTCACGATTCTCAAGGATGTGGACTACCTGCGGCGCATGCAGGAGTGCCTCAAGTCCGCCCGCGATATTGTGGTGGTTGGCGGTGGCTTCATTGGCATCGAATTTGCCGATGAGATTCGCAAGACAGGCGCGAAGACCATCACCATCGTCGAGGTTACACCCCACTGTCTGAGTTTGTCCTATGACGAGGAGTTCTGTGTCGAAGCCGAACAGGTGCTGCAGTCTAACGGCATCCGCATTCTGAACGCGACGAAGGTGGCCGGTTTTGAGGGCACCAGCCGTGTGGCCGGCGTAAGGCTCTCCAACGGCGAAACGCTCAAGGCGGACGTGGTCATCCTGGGAACCGGGTCGAAAGCGAACACGGAACTGGCCAAGGCCGCCGGCCTGCGCATTGGCCCGACAGGCGCCATTGACGTGGACCGAACCATGCGCACTTCCGACCGAACCATCTTCGCCTGCGGGGACTGCGCCGAGAAGGTATCGTTCTTCGGCGGCGGACATTCCACGTTGAAACTCGCCTCGATCGCCACGCTCGAAGCGCGCATTGCGAGCGCGAACCTTTTCGGCATCACGCGCGAGAATCCCGGCACGGTGGGCGTCTGGTCCACGGCGCTGGGCGATTTTGCGCTGGACACGGCGGGTTTGACCGAGACAATGGCGAAGGTCTTGGGTTATGACGTGGTGGCCGCGACCGTCGAAGGGCCAAACCGCCATCCGGCCGGAATGCCGGGCGGCGCCAAGACCAAGGTCAAACTGGTCTTCGAAACAAACTCGGGCGTTCTGCTGGGTGGCCAGGTCCGGGGCAACGGTGTCGCGGGGGAGATCATCAATGCCATTTCTGCCTGCGTGCAACGCCGCATGAACGCGGATAACATCGCGATGTTTCAGATGGGAACCCATCCGGCCTTGACGGCATCCCCCATCGCGTATCCGCTGGTCAACGCCGCAGAACTAGCCATTCAGGAAATCAGAAGGAGGTCGCGATAATGTCTGCGGAGATCGTCTACCGCCCCATTGGCTTCATTCGCAGCGGCCACACGCAGCCCGAGAAAACGCCCATTCAACCCGTCTTTGCGGCGGGTTGTTTTGGGCGCGTCGAATTGCTGCCGGAGTTTGCCGCTGGCCTGCGGGATATTGAAGGGTTCTCGCACATCTACCTATTGTACCATTTGGACCGCGCCCCGGCTGCGCGCCTGACCGTCAAGCCGTTCCTGCAGGATGTCGAACACGGTATCTTTGCCACGCGCACGCCCTGCCGCCCGAACCCTATCGGCATGAGCATCGTGCGACTGCTGCGCGTTGCCGGCTGTACACTGGAGGTGGACGAGCTTGATGTGCTCGACGGCACACCGTTGCTCGACATCAAACCCTATACGGCGCGCTTTGACCGCGTCGACGAAACCCGCAACGGCTGGCAGGACGGCTTGGACGAGAAAGAGGTGCAGGCTCGCGGCCGGCGGATGCCGCCGACACAGTCCGCCCGACCAACCGCCTTGACCGTCGCCGTTCTCGGCGCCAGCGCCAATCCCGAACGTTACAGTCACAAGGCTGTGGCGCAACTGCTGGCGCACGGTCACACCGTCTTCCCGGTCAATCCGGGGCTATCCACATTACTGGAACACAAGGTGTACGCCACCCTCGCCGACCTGCCCGCGCCACCCCACACCGTCACACTGTACGTGGGACCGGAACGTTCGACCGCGTTGGCCGACGCGATCCTCGCAGCCCGGCCGCGGCGCGTGATCTTCAACCCCGGCAGCGAAAACCCGGTCCTTTCCGAGCGGTTGAAGCGGAACGGGATCGAGGTGCTGGACGCCTGCACTCTGGTACTGCTGACCACAGGGCAGTTTTACCGCACGGCAAGCCGGCACAAAGGAAAGAATCCGTGAATCTTGGAATCGTCATTCACTCGGCGGACGCCGAGACAGTCTGGAATGCCTTCCGGCTGGGCGTCTTCGCGCTCCAACAGCGCGACCGCGTAAAGGTTTTTCTCCTCGCCCAGGGCGTTGACTGCGAGAGTCGCGGCACGGAACGGTTCGACATTCAGGGACAAATGCGGACGTTTGTCGACAACGGCGGCGTCATTCTGGCCTGCGGCACGTGCCTCAAGATCCGTCAACGCGGTGGGTCGGCTCTCTGTCCGCTTTCGACCATGAAAGATCTCTACGACCTGATCCGTGACTCGGACAAGGTTGTGACGTTCTAAACCGTATCCACCGGATGAATTTATCGGGAGCGTAGCGCATGAGAATCGCAATAGCCAGCGGCAAAGGCGGAACCGGGAAGACCACCGTAGCGGTCAACCTGGCGTGGATGCTTTCCGGTATGGGCAAGCCGGTTCAATACTTGGATTGCGACGTCGAGGAACCGAACGGCCATATCTTCCTGAAACCCCAGATCATGGCGACCGCATCGGTGGGCATATCCGTGCCCGTGGTGGATGAGCAGAAGTGTACCGCATGTCGCAAGTGCGCGGAAATCTGCCAGTACCACGCCATCGCCGTTTTGAAAAAAGCCCTGGTATTCCCGGAACTTTGCCACGGTTGTGGCGGGTGTGCGATCGTGTGTCCCGCAGGAGCCATCCGTGAACAGGACCGCGCCATCGGCGTGGTCGAAACCGGGCACGCCATTCGACCCGATTCAGGGCAAGCGGCCGGCGTGGCTTTTGTCCAAGGGCGTCTGAACATCGGAGAACCCACGGCGCCGCCGCTCATTCGCGCCGTTAAGAAGAAGGCCATCTCGAATGGCGTTGCGATCCTTGATGCGCCGCCGGGCACGTCCTGTCCCGTGGTCACGACCGTGCGGGACGCCGACTATGTGCTCCTCGTCACGGAACCCACGCCGTTCGGCTTGAACGACCTTAAACTGGCTGTGGAAATGTTGCGCCAACTTCGCATCCGGCATGGCGTGGTCATCAACCGGGCGGACAGTGGCGACCGGCGCGTGCTCGATTATTGCGAAGCCGAAGCGATACCCGTACTGTTGGAACTTCCCGATGACCGCCGTGTGGCGGCGGCCTATTCGCGGGGTCAGCTTGCACTGGAAGCCGTGCCGGAATGGCGCCCCTTGTTTTTGAATTTGTGGAAACGCATGGAGAAAGATGTATGCCCGTTGAACGAGCGATGACCGCGTATACCAAAGAACGTTTGAACTGCGCGCAGAGTGTGTTGCGCGGTTTTCAACAACGTCACAACATCGGCGAGGGGAAGTGCCGGGAAATCCGGCGTGTCACGCGCGTTCCCTGTCATGAATGCGTGCGATTAGCCGTGAGCCTGTTGATCGAGCATGGCGGCACGCCGCCGGCGCAAAGCGCTGCTCCGGAGACGGAACGCGCCGCGCCCCGGGGGGAACAGCCATGTTAAGGCAGATGCTCAAGAGCAAGATTCATCGCGCGGTCGTCACGGCCGTCGAACTCGACTACGAAGGCAGCATCGCTTGCGACCCGGAGTTGCTGGTCGCGGCTGATATCCTGCCTGGCGAAAAGGTCCTGGTCGCCAACGTGAACAACGGCAACCGCTTCGAGACCTATGCCATCCTCGGCAGGAAAGGGCAGATCAGCCTCCGCGGGGCCGCCGCCCGGCTGGGTCAGGTGGGTGACTTGGTGATCGTTATGGCCTTCGGCTTGATGGACGACCAGGAAGCGCGCCGCCGCCGCCCGGCGATCGTTCACCCGGACGCACGCAATCGCGTGCATCCTTCCACTAACCCCGTCGCGCCCGCGCAACGGCGCCTGAGTCCGCAAGAGACCGAACGGAACTAGTCCCTATGAGAAGGACAAACAAACCGAGTGGCGTTCCCTGCATTTGCGGCACCGTGGGCAGTCTCGTCTACACAACCGATGCCGGGGTGGCAAAATGAGCGATCCACTAACCCCGTACGGCAACCGGCCGATGGTCACCCCCATCGTGAACGCGGTCAACTACGAATACCGTGATTTCGAGGTGCTGCGGAAGATCACGGATGGCGAGATCGACGGCTACACCTATCACCGGGACGATAACCCGACGGTGCGGGCCGTCGAGAAAACAATCGCCGCCCTGGAGAAGGCGGAAGACTGCATCGTCTGCACCTCCGGCATGGCCGCCTGCACGTTGGTCTATCTGACGTATCTTAAGGCGGGCGATCACCTCATCCTCTTCCACGATACGTATGGCGCGCATTACAAGGTTTCGTTGATCCTGAAACGAATGGGGGTGGACATCACCTGGCTCAACGCCGACGAAAGCGCTGCCTTGGAACAGCATGTGAAAGCCAACACGGCCATGATCTTCCTCGAGACCCCCACCAATCCGCTGTGCAAGATCATCGACATCGGCGCCGCGCGTCAGGCCGCAGACCGCTCCGACGCGCGCCTCATCGTGGACAACACCTTCGCCACACCCTATCACCAGCATCCCCTCGCGCTGGGCGCTCATCTTGTGGTTCACAGCGCGACAAAGGCGCTCGGCGGGCACAACGACCTGATGGCGGGCGCCATCGCCGGCGCGAAAGAAGACTACGACAAGCTGTGGTTCACGCGCCAGGCGATTGGAACGACGCTCGACGCCTATTCGGCGTCGCTGCTGGAGCGGGGGCTAAAAACGTTCGAGATCCGCGCACAGAGAATGGCCGCTAACGCGCTCGTCGTGGCGCAAGGACTGCGCGAGCACGCGAAAATCAGCGACCTTCATTACCCGGGGTTGACCGATGATCCGGGTCACGAAGTCGCCCGGCGCCAGATGCGCAATGGCTTCGGGGGGATTCTGTCGTTTTGTGTGGGGCAGTCGCAGGAGGACGCCAAGCGTTTCATTTCCACCCTGCGGCTCATCGTGCATGCCGTGAGCCTGGGCGCAACCGAAAGCCTGATCTGCATTCCTTATCTGACGACCATGCTCTACCTGCCGCCGGAGCGGCGGACAATTTTCGGCGTTACACCGAACACGGTACGACTGTCCGTCGGCATCGAGCCGGCGGAACAGATCATGAACGACCTGAACCAGGCACTGGATGCCGTCTAGCGACGGCGGCCGTTCCTGCCGGGACACACGAAGGTGGAAAGGACACAGGCTTGCGAGTATGACAACAACATTGGACTGTCTTCCCTGTTTCGTCAGGCAAACTGTCGAAGCGGTTGGCTTCGCGGTGCCGGACGAGAGCCGCCGCGCCGCCATCGTGCGGCAGTTACTCGCCGACCTCTCGACTGCCGACTGGCAGTTGTCGCCCGTCGGTATTGCGCAGCACCTGCACCGCCGCATCCGCCAGGCTACCGGCGAGGCTGATTCGTACCGCGCGCTCAAGGAACGCATGAACCGCCTGGCGCTCGACATGCTGCCCGGCATGAGCCAGGATGCCCGCGTCGAGGAGGATCCGCGCATGGCGATTGTGCGCCTGGCAGTAGCCGGCAACCTGATCGACGCCGGCGCGAAATCCGGGATCACGGAACGCGACGTCCGCGAGGCCATGTGCCGTGCCGTCCGGGAGCCGCTGTATGGCTCTGTCAGCGCCCTGTTTGCCGCGGCCGAAGGCGCACGACGCATCCTGTTTCTGGCCGACAACGCGGGCGAAATCGTCTTTGATCGCCCGCTGATCGAGGCGCTGCCCACGGAGAAGATCACAGTCGCAGTGCGCGGGGCGCCAGTGCTGAACGACGCCACGATGGCAGACGCCCAGGTCGCTGGCTTGACCGAGTTGACGACGATCATTTCGAACGGCTCCGACGCCCCAGGCACCATTCTGGAAGACTGCTCGGACGAGTTCCGCCGTGTCTATGCCGACAGCGACATGATTATCGCCAAAGGTCAAGGCAACTACGAAAGCCTCAGCGCCACCGCAAAACACATCTTCTTCCTGCTGCGCGTTAAGTGTCCCTTCGTCGCCGCCCAAGTCGGTGCGAAGGAGGGGGACATGATTGTTCTGGAACGGAACGGGGAAGGCGCACCATGAGAGAACTGGTCGTCATCAGCGGCAAGGGCGGCACCGGCAAGACCAGCCTGGTTGCATCCTTTGCCGCACTGGCTGGTTCGACAGGCTCACGGCAGGCAGGGAACGCCGTGCTGGCGGACTGCGATGTGGATGCTGCGGACCTGCATCTTGTGCTGGCACCCACGATCCTGCGTCGCGAAGAGTTTCGCTGCGGCCATACGGCGATCCTTCGCCAACACGACTGCATCGGGTGCGGCGCCTGCCTGGCCCGGTGCCGGTTCGATGCCGTCCGCAAGACCGATGGCGGCGCCGGCGAGGCCACGTTCACCATTGACCCGACCGCCTGCGAGGGATGCGGCGTGTGCGTCTGGTCGTGCCCGGTGAAGGCCATCGATTTTCCCGAACGACTCAGCGGCGAATGGTATGTGTCCGACACGCGCCACGGCCCGATGGTCCATGCCCGGCTGACCCCCGGCGGCGAGAACTCCGGCAAACTGGTCGCCAAAGTCCGGGAAACCGCCCGCACACTCGCCGAAGAAAGGAAGGCCGACCTCATCCTGGTCGATGGCCCGCCGGGCATCGGGTGCGCCGTGATTGCATCCGTGAGCGGCGCCTCGCAGGTTCTGGTGGTGACCGAACCCACCCTTTCGGGCGCACACGACATGGCGCGGGTTCTCGAACTCACCCGCCACTTCCGGATACCGACTGCTGTCTGCGTGAACAAGTGGGACTTGAATGCGGAGATGACGGAGCGGATCGAGGCCAAAGCCCGGCAGGTTGGTGCCATAACCGCCGGTCGCGTACGCTACGGGCGCGCGGTTACCGACGCCCAGTTGCAGGGGCGCGC
>CAZOJL010000110.1:0-12556 GCA_964580075.1 uncultured Akkermansia sp.
GATACCGATCCCGACCCCGACGCCGATGGTCCCATCTCCAAAATGAGAATTGCTGGCTTCCGGGGCAGGCGGGTGTTATGATACCGTTTCTACATGGTAACCCGCAAACAAGAGGCATCGGGAATTCGTGACGAGGGGGTCGTGGCGGACGACGATCTGGAAGATTCCTCCTACGAGCCGCCCCTGAAGGCCGCATCGCAATTGCCGTTTGATGTGTCGGCGCGTGAATTGCGCCGGCCCCGCGAACAGGTGGTGGCGATAGCCGTGGAGCGGGTGCTCAAGCGGTTGGGGATCGAGGCGTCACCCTGGCTCGAGCGGCTGGCCGTGGAGTGGCCGACGGTCGCGGGCGCGTCGGCGGCGAAGTGCAGGCCCGGCAAGTTTCAGAACGGGATCCTGTACGTCTACGTCGGCAATAGCGTCGATCTTTTCAACATCCGGCGAACCGACCTGCCCGCGATCGAACGGGCGGTTCGGACATTCGCGGGCGATGTGCAGGTGCGCCAGGTGCGGCTGATGATCGGATGAGGGAAGATAGTTCAGGGAAGCTACGGGTAGTGCCCCATAAATAGCTATACACTTTCGGTTACAAATCTTAATCTTAATCTTAATCCTAATCTTAATCCTAATCTTAATCCTAATCTTAATCTAGAAGGATCAGGATCAGGATTAAGATTAGGATTAAGATTAAGATGAAGATTACGATTACGACGAGGAGCATGTCTAGTTATTTGCGGGACACGACGCTACGGGTAGGCAAAGCGAGGAACGGCCGAGATGCGCGTTTTTGAAAAACCGGGCGAGATGCAGGCGTGGGCGACGGCGACCAGACGGACAGGTGCGCGGGTGGGGCTGGTGCCCACCATGGGGTATCTGCACGCGGGGCACCTGTCGCTGGTTCGGCTGGCGCGGGAGCGTTGTGACGCCGTGTCCCTGAGCATTTTCGTCAACCCCACTCAGTTCGGCCCCCAGGAGGATTTCAATACCTACCCGCGGTCGATGGCGCGCGACCTGGATCTGTGCTGTGATGCGGGTGTGGACACGGTATTCCTGCCGCAGGCGGCCGATATGTACGCGCCCGACGCGAGTGCGGCGGTGGTGGAGGAGCGGTTGTCGGCCGGGCTGTGCGGCGCGTCCCGGCCGGGGCATTTCCGGGGGGTCTGCACGGTGGTGGCAAAATTGTTCAACATCGCGCTGCCCGATGTGGCGGTGTTCGGACAGAAGGACTACCAGCAGGTTGCCGTGATCCGCCGGATGGTCCGTGATCTGAACGTTCCCGTCGAGATCGTCGTGGCGCCGATCCTCCGCGATCCGGACGGCCTGGCAATGAGTTCGCGGAATGCCTTCCTGTCGGACGCGGAACGGCGGATGGGGCTGGGGCTGAGCCAGGCGCTGGCGCTCGCCCGCGTCGCCGTGGCGGCGGGCGAGCGCGATGCCGCTGCCGTAAGGGGGCGGATGCGCGCGCATCTGGAAGCGCGGGGACTGCGGGTGGATTATGTCGCGCTCGTCGACGCCGACACGCTGGAGCCCGTCGTCGCGCTGGCGCCCGGCCAGGTGGCGCTCGTCGCCGCCTTCGCGGGCAAGACGCGCCTGATTGATAATGCGGTGCTGGCATGAGAGACGGACGGGCCGGAACGGCAACGGGGGAGGATCGGGAGCGGATGTTGGAAGCGGGACAAAACGACGACGAGGGCGTGGTCACGGCCCCGCAGGTGATCGATGGCCGGGGGCTGGCGCGCGGACACGCGGCCCCTTTTCTGGTCTGGGTGGGCTGCATCGTGGCGCTCTCCGCCGTGGACCGGTTCTGGGATCTGCCGGCGCTGGTCCAGCCGTGGGTGTATGCCGCCAAGTCGGTGGCCTGCGCGGCGCTGTTTCTTCTGTTGCGTCCGTGGCGGATCTATCCCGCACTGCGCCTGCGCAACGCGCTGTGGGCCGTGGCGGCGGGGGTGACCGTGGCGGTGCTGTGGGTGCTCCCCGAAACGGTGGCGTTCGGACGGGCCTTTCCGGCGGCGCAGGCTTTTTACCATCGCTGGCTGATTCTGTTTCCCGGCGCCTATCCCGACTATTATGATCCCGCGCTTTTTCCGCAGTTACCACTCGGTTTCACGGGCGGGATGTACGATCCCGCCGTGTGCGGCTGGGGGCTGGCGCTGGCGCGGCTGACCGGATCGGCGCTGGTGATCGCGGTCATCGAGGAGTTTTTCTTTCGCGGGTTCCTGTACCGCTGGCTGCGGCGGGAGGCGTTCTGGACGATCCCGCTGACCCGCTGGGACCTGGCCACCTTCTGCATCGTGGCGGGGGTTTTCGGGATCGAGCACGACCGGTGGTTTGTCGGAATCGCCGCGGGTGCAATCTACGGGCTGCTGGCGGTGCGTACGGGCGACATCTGGGCCGCCGCCCTGGCACACGGGCTCACCAATCTCGCGCTGGGTTCCTACGTGTTACTGTTCTCCCGCTACGGTTTCTGGTAAAGTAGACGCCTCACAGGGACATCCCCCATGGACGGGCGACGGCAGCGGGAAGGAATGGACTGAACAATGGCGGCGACGGCGAAACTGAACAAAGAGTATGCGATCCGCATGCTGGGCATCGGGGCGCTGATGCTGGGCATGGCCTGCTGGTCGCTTTACGACGGGCAGGTGGGCTATCCGCGGATCAACGCGCGCTACGAGGCGATCCGGCCGCAACTGGTCGGCGGTGCGATGACCGCCGGCGAACTGATCAAGTCAGTCGGCGGCGACGGCGTGTCGCCCTACGAACGCGCGTTTCAGGAGCAGGGGATCAAGACGCCCCACGCCACGCTGGCCAAACTCAAAACGCTCAATGAACAGGCGCGTAACCGGCCGGTGCCGGAGGGTCAGGCCGAACGCTTTCGCGAGCAGCAGGTCGAAGCGGCGCGCGCGTTGATCGAGATGCCGTTGAAAAGCGGGCATGATATACAGTCTCAGTTTGTCATGGCGGCGCTGGCGGCGTTGGCGGCGTTGGCTGCGGGGGTCGCGGTTGGACGCAAGGCAAGGCGGCGTTTCACGGCGGACGAAGCGGGCCTGCACGGGTTTACGGACGCGGTGATTGCCTATCCGGCGATCGCATCCGCCGACTGGACGAAGTGGGAGGAGAAACGGATCGTCCGCTTCATCCTCACGGACGGGCGGCGGATCAAGCTGGACGGCTGGCATTTCACCGGCGCCGAGGCGGTTGTAGACGAGTTGCTGCGGCACCGTCCTGAGGTGAAGGCCGACTCCGCAAAACCGACGGCTGACGTCACGGGCTAACAGGCGAATCACGCGCCTCGCGGTCCGCCGGTCGCGCGCTCCGGAAAGGGTAATCATGTCACTGGTGACGGCTGTATTGATCCTGTTTGGCATCACGTGTCTGCCGCTGCTGGAGTTGCGGGCCTCGATTCCTGTTGGCTTTTTTCGTCCGGAAGTCGCCCATGTTCTGCCGTGGCCGGCGGTGACGGGAGTGTGTGTCGTCGCGAACATCCTGATTGGCTGGGCGACGTTCTGGGTCATGGGTCCGGTGGTCATGTGTTGCCGCCGCTGGCGTTGGTTCGAACGCGCGGTGTGGCCCCGTTTTGAGCGGACGCAACACAAGCTCAAACCGTATGTCGACACGTACGGCGAGTGGGGCGTGGCCGTTTTTATCGGCGTGCCGTTGCCGGGGACAGGCACCTATACCGGCGCTTTTGGCGCGTACCTGCTGGGACTCGACCGCAGGAAGTTTGCGTTGGCCAACGCGCTCGGGGTATTGATTGCCGCGGCGGCGGTGACAGCAATCTGTCTTCTCATCCAAAATGGCGTGGTGGCAGACGAGAGCTGGATCAAGCGGATGTTCATGAAGGAGATCGGGTAGGGGAGGCCATGGGCACGGACGAGACAACGGACTACGCGCTTCTGGATAGCGGGGCGGGACGCAAGCTGGAATGTTTCGGCCGCGTCACGGTATCGCGTCCCTGCGCGCAGGCGGTCTGGAAGCCCCGGCTGGATCCGCGCGAGTGGGAGCGCCGGGCGACGGCCGCCTTTGACCGCGAGGAGGGAAACCAGTGGCATAACCGCGGTGCGCTGCCCGACACGTGGACGATCACGATCGATGGCATCGTCTTCCGATTGTCGGGGACCAACTTCGGCCATCTGGGTATTTTCCCTGAACAGCGGCTGCAATGGGACTGGATCCGGTCGGTCATCGGCGCGGCGGCGCCGCGCTCTGGCGGGAGGCGCGTGACAGTGCTCAATCTCTTCGCCTATTCGGGCGGTTCGACGCTCGCGGCCGCATGCGCGGGCGCCGAGGTCTGTCACCTGGACGCGTCCAAGGGAATGGTGCAATGGGCGCGTGAGAACGCACAACACA
Organism: uncultured Akkermansia sp.; assembly: GCA_964580075.1. GTDB lineage: Bacteria > Verrucomicrobiota > Kiritimatiellia > RFP12 > JAAYNR01 > VGWG01. The sequence continues at coordinate 4,345 of CAZOJL010000110.1, forward strand.
ACGGCCTGGCCAGCCATCCGATCCGCTGGATCGTGGAAGACGCCCACAAATTCCTCTACCGGGAGATCAAACGCGGCCGGCGCTACGACGCCGTGATACTGGACCCGCCGACGTTCGGCCGCGGCCAGAACGACGAGGTCTACAAGATCGATCGCCACCTTCCCGAAACGCTCGCCCTCTGCCGTCAACTGCTGAGTGACCAGCCGCTCTTCATGCTCCTCAGCGCCCACACGCCAGGCTACTCGCCCGTGGTGCTGGCCAATGTCCTGACACAGGCGGTCGACGGACTTGCCGGCCGCGTCGCGTCGGGAGAGATGCTTCTGACCGGTGCGCGGGATGTGCTGCCGCTGCCCAGCGGCGCCTTTGCGCGGTGGGATTCCAGAGCCGCCGGATCATAATTCGCTGTGCTTGGATCACGTCGCCCCAATCGTCAAGCGCTCTTGCGGCGCGTTATCGTCACCCGCCATCCGTCGTGGTCATCCACTCTCGCAATCGCGGAATGTAGGCGTCAGGGAAATCGTGCTCCACGCCGGGCATCTTCACAACCGTGAATTTTGTAGTTTCGCGGCAGATGCGCAACCAGTCGCGGTATCACCCGCTTGCGGCAATACATTCCATGAAGTGTGTCCGGAAGATCGTCGAACGTGAATTCCAGTACTGCACTGGCTCTCAATGATGGCTCAGGTTTCATAACATCCTTCTCATAGTCATACTCGGCGCTGCTGTCAAGGGACACCCAACCTGTCAGCCTCACACACTCATACACGAATATGCGGCTGAGGCTGGCGCCGCAGGTGCTGGACGATGCGGTCCACCTCAGGGATGGCGTGTGCGAAGAACTGCTTGAATCCGCGGCAGAGATAGTTCAGGCCCGGCTCGCCTTCCGCCGTGCGGATCAGCCGGTTCTTCGGGCACTCGCCCCAGCAGTCCTGCAGATACGGGCACTGGCGGCACTGCGACGGCAGCGTCTCGTGCTTGGCATAGCCGAACTTGACCTGCTGCCGCAATAGGGCCATCTCGCCGAGTGGTGTCTTCGTGATATTGCCCAGGCAGCATGCGGGATAGACAAAATGGTCGCAGGCGTACAGGGAGCCATCGTTCTCCAACGCCAGGGCCTTTCCGCAGAACTCGCTGTAGACGCAGATCTGCGAAGGCAGCCCCATGTGCTGTGCCACGAGCGTCTCGAAGTGGTTGATGTAGACCTTGCCGATGTCCCGGTTCCGCCACTCGTCGAAGGTCTTGCAGAGGAAGTACCCCCAGTCCTCCGGATCCACCGACCAATCGGTCACAACGGAGTCCGGCTGCCCGGGCCGGGCGCGCGTCTCGCCGTCGCAGGGCAGCGTCGTCGGATCCCACGACTGCGGCGCCGTCCGCTCGAAGTCTCTGTGCTCGACGATCGGGATGAACTGGAGCCGGTCGGCCCCGAGCTCGCGTCGCAGGAAGCGGTAGACGTCCAGCGGGCGCCGTGCGTTGTACCGGTGGATGCACGCCATCGCGTTGAACGAGACTCCATGACTCTTCAGCAGGCGCGCCGCGGCCAACACTTTGGCGAAGGTCGGCTCGCCGCCCTTCGTGAGGCGGCAGCGGTCGTGGATCTCCCGCGGCCCGTCGATGCTGAGCCCGACCAGGAACTGATGCTGCTTGAGGAACCGGCACCACTCCTCGTCGAGCAGCGTGCCGTTGGTTTGCAGGTCGTTCAGGATGGTCTGGCCCGGCCGGGCGAACTGCGCCTCGATCGCGACCACCTTGCGGAAGAAGTCCAGCCCCAGCGTAGTCGGCTCGCCGCCCTGCCAGGAGAAGACGACGTCGCCCGACACACTCCCGATGTACTGGCGGATGAACTCCGTCAGCACCTCATCGGGCATACGGCGCGGGGCCGGGGCGCCGGCGAGCGAGGCCTTGCCCAGGTAGAAGCAGTAGGTGCAGGCCAGATTGCAGGCGGCGCCTGCCGGTTTGATCATGACATGGAACTGGCTGCCCCCGGGCTTCGCCATCAGCCCCGGGGCGTCGTACTTGTCCACGGGTCTATTCATCCGCTTTCCCTCCCGCCGGCGATGGGCTTGCCGAACACATCGCGGCAGGCCGCCTGCCGCGCTTCGGCGGTCACCGCCGCCTTGCCCGGTCCGAAAAGGATTTTATGCTGCTCCGGTGTGATGGGCCAGTCCCAACCGAGGTGCCTTTTGCCAATCGCCGACGTCCGGTAACCCTGCTGCCTGGCCAGGCCGCCAATCGTCAGCCGGCCAGGAGCGATCAAGGGCTCACCGAACACCGGGACAATGCCGGTCTGCAGACGCGACCGCCCGTGATACCGGCCTGTCAACAGCGTGTAGCGCGATGGCGAACAGACACCCGATGAGCAAGGCCCGTCGGTAAAGCGCAGGCCTTGCGCGGCGAGCCGGTCAATGTGTGGCGTCGGTATCTTGCCGCGTTGCGCGTTGTAACACTGCACGTCGCCGTAGCCGAGATCATCGGCCAGGATGATGACGATGTTGGGCTTGGCGCCTTCCCCGGGCGCACCCTTCTGTTCGCCCGGCGCTTCCGCCCTGACGAACGGCATACCGGCCGCCATCATTCCCAGCCCTGTCAAGCGCATGAAGTCACGTCGGTTCATGGTGTATTCCTTCTTCTAATCGATGAGCCCATGCCGGCCGCTGTTTGCGTCCGGTCACAGACTCCGTGAATGCTATTGGTAAACATATCGTGCTCAGATCCTGTGCAACGGCCAGTCGCGAGCACCGCAGCGTTGGGCCCACTCCTTGTACTGTCGAATCAACCGGTTCCTGATCGCTTCGTTTCCGCGGGAAAGGTCGTGCAATTCGGTCCGATCCTCCAGCATATTGTAGAGTTCCCAGTCGTGGCCGTGTTGCCGGACGAGTTTCCAGTCGCCATCGCGCACGGCGCTGTTCCCTTCGTGTTCCCAGAAGAGCGGGCGCTCGCGCGGCACGTCCCGGCCCTGGAGCAGCGGCAGGAAGCTCTCGCCTTCGAACGGAAGAATCGCCGTTCCCCGATATTCGCCCGGATACCTGGCGCCGGCAAGCTCCAGGCAGGTTGCCATGATGTCGATCACATGACAGGGGCGGTGGCTGATGTGTCCGGTCTTTTGCATGCCCGCCGGCCACCGGACGACGCACGGCGTGGAAATGCCGCCTTCATGAACCCAGTGCTTGTAGAGCCGGAAGGGCGAGTTGGACACGTTGGCCCATGGCTGGTCGTAGCTCATGAACGTGGTCGCCGGACCGGGGGCGAGACGCTCGATGTTTCCGACCGTACAGACCTGCCCGGGGCGCGCCGTGAGACCGTACATGCCTGGCCAGGTTGTGTTGTTGCCGTCCTCGTTGAGGAACTCGGCACAGCCGCCATTGTCGCTCAGGAACATGACCAGAGTGTCGTCCGCTACGCCGGCGGCCTGAAGTGTCTCGAGTATCCGGCCGATGCCACGGTCCATGCTCTCGACTTGCGCCGCGTAGACAGCCATGCGCAGGTCTTCCCATTCCTGGCGCGAGGCGCTGTGGCTTGCGAAGTCGCGCCAACCCCAATCCTTCGGGGAGATGTCCCACTTCGGGCTGAGAATGCCCATCCCTTTGAGTTCCTCGTGCCGTGCCGTCCGGAAGTGGTCCCAGCCTTTCCGGTATGCGCCGCGATAACGCTCGATGTCTTCGGGTTGCGCATGCAGCGGCCAGTGGGGGGCCGTGTAGCAGACGTGCAGGAAGAAGGGGCATTCCCCGCCAGACGCCTCGGTAATCATTCCGCACGCCCTGTCGCTGATCGCATCCGTGTAGTAGAAATCGCTGTCTTCGGCCGTGATGTGCCGCTCCTGATCCATGAGGCCATTGGGATAGAAGTAGCTGCCGCAACCGGCCAGTGTCCCATAGAACCGCTCGAAACCGCGCGAGAGCGGCGTGGGATTGCGCAGACTGCCGGGTTCGCCCGTGGGCGGCCCGCTGAGCGGCATTCCCGGGGAGGTGTGCCATTTGCCGGCGTACCCGGTGGAATAACCGGCCGGCCGCAGCGCTTCGGCAATGGTAACACCATGGGTGTTCAGGTAGCCCTGGTAGGCCGGCCCGAAGCCGTAGTCGTCCACCATGAGACCTACGCCCGCCTGATGCGGATAGAGACCGGTCAGGAGGCTGGCGCGCGTGGGGCAACAGCGGGCGCAGTTGTACATTTGCGTGAACCGCACGCCCTGTTGCGCCATGCCGTCGAGCGCCGGCGTCCGGATCTCGGACCCGAAACACCCGATGTCGGAAAACCCCATGTCATCGGCGAGGATGACGACGATGTTCGGACGTTTCATAGCTCAAGCTCCTGATTTCGGTCTTTGTTCGATGGGCTTCAGAAACCCCAACGTCGTCAAGAACGTCGCACTTTCTTCCATTGTATTGTTGAAGTCGTCGTCCCGGTTCGCGGGCAGAAAGGCCGAACTATTGAAGAACGCATGATCCCTCTTGTCAAACGGGACCAACATGCAGACATTGCCCGCCTTTTTCATCAACATCGTGAAACGCTCGACATTCTCGAACGGAACGGTCGCGTCAGAAGTGCCATGAAAAATCAGGGTGGGCGCAATGCCTTTTCGCACATGATGGCAAGGCGATATCTCGGTTTTCCGCGCTGCGCCCACTTGCATCATTCCAAAACCGGTCTCTGATGTATCCACAACCGGGTTGTACACTATCATGGCATTGGGCAGCGAACGGATGCTCAGGTCTTCCCCTTTGTCCTCATGTCCCTCGATCATGCCGGCACACATGGCGACGTGACCTCCTGCGGAACCGCCGGCCGCAACGATTCTGTCGGGATCGAGCCCCAGGTCGCCGGCATGCTGCCTGACCCATCGAATGGCTGACTTCCCATCTTCGACGCACTTGAACGGAGTTATTCCCGTCCGGTACTCCGCCGACACGGCCACAAGGCCGTGGTCTGCAAAAGCCCGTGCTTGCGGATAGAACTGTCGAGGGGTTCCGCCGACCCAACTCCCGCCAAAGAAAAAGACAATCGCCGGACGATTGCCGGCGGGTGTGTGATTCGAAGGATTGAAAACATGAAGGTTCAGAATCTTTCCGCTATCGAACGTCTTGAAGGGTATTACTTTGTCCGCCTCCATGGCCTGATTCTCCTCCTCGCTCACTTTGGCGACCAGGTTTCTCCGTTTTCCTGATACCACTTCTCCAGCAGACGGCGGTGTTCCGCGAGCACAGGCGCTGATATCGGATCCTTTGCGAGGTTGAACATCTCGCCGGGGTCGGTATCCATGTCCATCAACTGTTCATTCCCACTCCACTCCACTCCCCTTACCGTAGCGGACATATTTGTACCGTGCGCTGCGAAGCATGCGCGCTCCCTCGCTCTCCGTCACCAGCGTCTCGCGCCAGGAGGTGTATTCTTTCCCTTCGGCCAATAAACGCACACTGCGCCCGTTCAACTTCTTGGGAACCGGAATTCCGGCAAAGTCGCACATCGTGGGAATCAGGTCCAATCCCGTCGAAACGAGATGCGCGCGGTCCACTCCGCCCGGCTGGGTGACGCCCTTCCAACTGACGAGAAAGGGCACCCGGGTGGACTCCTCGTACAATACCGACTTATGTTCCAACCGGTGGGAGGCGTCCATATCGCCATGATCGCTGGTGAAGACCACCAGGGTGTTCTTTTCCAATCCCGCTTCGCGCAATGCAGCCAGCACCTGCCCGATCTGCGCATCCACCAATTCGGTCAGCCGGGCATAGGCCCATCGGTGCATGCGCCATTGCTCGTCCGTCCAGTTCTCTCGCACGTACTGCGTGAACCCTGCGGGGATTTGCTTCACTCTTGACGGTTCCCCCTCCGGAATCTCGTAGTTGGCCGGCAGCGGCGGGCAGATCTTGGCGAAGAACTCTTCCCGAGTTACCCCGGACGGCAACTTCAGGGCCTCGCGAAGCGCTCCGTTCCCGTAGTTGACAGTCGCGCGGTCGCGCTGTTTCTCAGCGTCAATGGCTAGAAAGCAAATGTCGTGTGGATTGCCGAAGGATGTCACCAGCAGGAACGGCTTGTCATGCGGTTGTCGCAGAAACTGGGCGGCAGCCTCGGCAAGTTTCGTGCTGACGTCCTGTGTCAATCGTTCGAAGCCGATGTCTTCGAGACTCATGGGCGTGTGGAGTTTGCCCCCGTAGAGGGTCCGGTATCCGGCCTCGCGGAACACGTTTCCCATGCAGTTTGTCAAAATCTCCGGCGGGACATACATTCCGTTCTTGTTGCTTTCCAAATGGATTCGGCTGGGCATGACGCCGCTCAGCATGCTGAATCGTGAAGGTATGCAGATCGGGTTGGCGCAGTAGGCGCGCTCGAACCGCATCCCCTCCGCCGCCAGGCTGTCGAGCGCAGGCGTCTTCACGTACTTATTCCCGGCGCAACTCAACATGCCGGCATGCTGCTGGTCGGTCATGATGTACAGGATATTAGGCCTTTTCAGACTGTTCGTTGGAGTCGCGGGCTCCGGTGCTCCGGCCCATCCCAACTGCGGCATCCCGGCCACCAGCACGCCCGTTGCCGTCAATCGCATGAAGTCACGTCGGTTCATGGTCTATTCCTTCCTTTCGCCGACAGGAGATCCGTCCTCGGGCGATACGGGCTCAAGCCGGCGGTGACTGCCTTCAATCGGCGCATGCATCGTCGTCTCGCCGGCGACGAAGGGTGCGACGAGCACCAGCCGTCGGCAGGGGGCTCGGGGATGTGTAATCCGCCAGTAGAGGAAGCGGGCGGCCTCGGCGCCGAGCTCCTCCAGCGGCATCGTCACCGTCGTCAGCGCCGGGCCTTCGTACCAACCGGGACGGACGTTGTCGAATCCGACGACGCTCACATCCTCCGGCACGCGCACGCCGTGCTGGCGCAGGTGCATGATCGCCGCCGCGGCCATGTAGTCGTTGTAGCACATCAGCGCCGTGAACCCGTCCGGCCCGGGATCGCCCGCTTTCTGTATCATCCCCCGTGCATCGAGTCGCAACGCCACATCATCCCTTGCGCCGACCCGGGGCGGAATGCTCGTCAACTCCGGCGGCACGGTGCCCTTATGCAGTTCCAGGGCCGTGCGCAGCCCGGCCAGACGTTCGAGCGACATGCTGGACCGTGACCCGATGTAGGCCACGCGCCGATGTCCCAGTTCGGCCAGGTGCTCCCCGAGCAACCGGCCGCCATCGAAGTTCGCGACGGTGACCACATCCGCCTGCGGCGGTCCGTAGAAGAGGAACACCACCGGGATGTCTGAAGGTAATGGCGGGTGCGGCGCGAATTCATCGCCCATGGGCAGCACGACGCCATCCACCTGCCGACGGCTGACCACCAACGGCCAGACATCTCCCTGCATCCGGAAATTGGCCAGGTCCACGCCGACCTCCGCTGCGCCCTGGTGCAAACCGGACAACAGGCGCTGGTTGAAGCCCGGCTCCGTATGCACCTCATCGGCCTCGATGTTGATGAGCGAGCACAGAACCCTGAGCAGGTTGGGCGTCTCCGGCGTCCGGGCCGCAGGCAGCGGGTAATTGTGCTTGCGCGCCAGCGCCAGGACCCTCCGCCTCGTCTTCTCGCTGACCGCATCGCTTCCGTTCAGCGCACGGCATACGGTCACATGCGACAAGCCTGCCAGTTTTCCCAGTTTTCGCGTTGAAATGCTCATTCTTCCTATCTCATCTCAGTGCCGATATTGTTGCGTAACATGGATTCGATTGCAAGCCTGAAATTTTCTGATCATTTAACCAGGGCGCATGGCCGTTCTGATGAGGTCGTTGATTCGTAATCGTAATCGTAATCGTAAAAATGGCTGTTGCGCAAAACGGCGGTGTACTCCATAATGAGCGTATGAAAACTCTAACCATCACAGAAGGCAGGGGCCGACTCGGTTACTGGCTCAAGAAGGCTGTAGAAGGCGATGACATTGGTTTCATGTTTGAAGGCAAAGTTGTCGCCCTGCGGCCTGTGGAGGTTTATGCCTCCGATTATGCGCTTCAGGAATACGGCCTGAGCGAACACGAAATGGCATCCGCTGAAAAGAGAATCCGCCGTGACGTCAAGTCTGCGCGTGCCCGCAGGGAAGTCACGCCATTCACCGGGGGCAAAAATGATTTCCGTTGAACTCACAAAAGCGCCATTCAGGCCCGTTCCTTGTCGGGCGGCTGGCGCGGCGTCCCGAAGCCCTTCGTCCCGCCGGCAACTCTTTTCCCTCTCCGAACCTCCTCAAAGCGGT
>CAZOJL010000111.1:0-12510 GCA_964580075.1 uncultured Akkermansia sp.
CACGTCGCGTCACGGATGCCGGCGGTGTCTGCCAGGCGCAACGGAATTCCGTTGAGGTTATAGCCCTCCTCGATCGTATCGCGCGTGGTCCCGGGGATATCCGAGACGATCACACGCTGCCGACCCAGCAATGCGTTGAGGATTGACGATTTGCCGGCGTTGACCCGGCCCGCGATCACCGTGAGCACGCCGTCGCGCAGCACATGCCCCTCGCCCCAGGTCGCCAGGAGCGTCTGAGCCCCCGCCGCGACTGAACCGATCTCAGCCCGCGCCGTCTCCAGAAAGCGTGGCTCTATTTCGTCTTCCTCGAAGTCGAGCATCGCCTCGATGTCGGCGCACACGCCTGTAAGCCGTTCGTAAAGCGCCTCGACACGCCTTCTCAGCCCGCCGGACGCCTGTTCCCGGGCGGCCCGGGCCGCGCGCGCGGTCTGCGCCTGGATCACGTCGAGAACCGCCTCGGCCTGGGTTAGATCGAGTCGACCGTGGAGAAATGCCCGCCGCGTGAATTCGCCCGGTCCGGCCGGTTGCGCGCCGGCACGAAAAACAGCGTCGAGAACCTGGCGCGAAACCACTGCACCGCCATGCCCTTGCAGTTCGACCGTGTCCTCGCCGGTATAGCTATAAGGTGCACGGAAAATCAAAACCACACCGTCGTCAACCGCCTCCGCCCCTGCGGCGCCGTCCGCAAACGTGGCATGAAAAAAGGTCCCGGCCGGACGCTGTGACGGAGGCAAGCCCACGCACTGCACCACCCGGTCGGCCACGGCGAGTGCGTCCGGCCCAGAAATCCGCACCACCGCCACACCCGCCGGCCCTGCGGCCGTCGCCAAAGCCGCAACTGTCTGTGTTGGCATACATCCCCCTACTCAAAATACGCCGGCATGGCGGTCAGCCGCAGCCGCGGCGAGGGTAACAGCGGTGCCGTACGTTCCAGCAGATCGCCGGCCCGCACAACGGTAATGGCCGCCGTCACGATCTGTGCTTCCCCCTCGCTCCAGCCCATCCACACCGGCTTGCCTACGGCATCCTCAAACCGCAACAACCAGACAGATCCGGATCCCTCAACCGGTTCCAGCCCCACAAACCGTCCGCTGTGGCCCAGGCGGCGCATGAATATTCGCCATGCATCATACTGTGTAACATGTTGCGACACAACGCCTGATTGCGCTTGCTGCATCAGAACGACCTGTTCGATCAAACCCGAACACACGGCCAGTATTGTCCGCCTCACACACCGCGCAACCTGCATTTCGATCGGCTCGGAGGCAGCACCCTGATCGCCCCAACCGTTCTTGGCCGCCTCCACAATCAGAATCGGCCGCGCCGACGCGCCCACCCTCCTGCGTGCCGTGCAGTCGAACCGCGCGAGCCATCGCAGCCAGGCCCTATCGCGGATCAGCGGCGATTCCATCCACTCGACCGGCACCCGACAGACACAGGACTCCCAGTTCCCCACGTGCCCCACGGCCACGGCCGTGCGCGCCAGAAACCGGGTGTTGGCCAGTGAACATGCCGGTCCCGTGAAAGCAATTCCGGGATAGGCGAGGCGCACTTTCTGCAGCGGCTCTAGAAAACGCCGATACTCTGCCACGGAACGAAATCCCCAGGCCGTCTCATCCGGCGCAAACCCGTAGACCGCCCGCCGCACCTGCCAGCCGACCGGTTCCAAGGCCCGCATGACAAATCCAACCCATCGCTCCTGATCCTGAATCGCCAGTCGGTCTTGCACCAGCAAGACCGATACCGAGAATCCCGCTTTCGCCAGATTCTGGATCGTTGCCAGCGCATACGCCCGCCGTTCATCCGAATCGTGGCAGCACAGACGAATCCAGACATCGCGAAAGCCTTGCCTGCCCACGGCCGCAACGTCCTGCACCAGCGTCTCCGACACGGCGCGAACGCCAATAGCCACCCGATGCGACAGCGCCTCGGGCTCGGCAAACAACCCGCGGTCCGAAAGCGTCACGAAAAACAGTGGAAAAACGCTGCCGGGCGATAAAACAGGACGTGTGTCTTCGCGTCGAAGGGAGACCACTTCATCATGCGACGCATCCCACAGAAACGCCGCACGGGCGTTCACCGGCGGCGGGGCCGGATAGCCGCGCAAGAACCGCCACGCCCGGAGGCCATGCCGTTGCGCCTGCAGGCAGCGCCACAGGAACGGATCGGCCGCGTCGCCCAGACCCGCATCGAGCGCCTCCGCCAGCAGGCGGGGCGGCAAGTCGAGCGCGGCCCAATCCCGCAGCCGTGCAAAAGGACCCGGCGCCGCTCCAATCACGCATCGCTCCAACTCGGTAAAGTAAATGGAGCCCTGGGGCTCACGCCGCGTGTCGACCCACACGCTCCACCCGTCGAGATCGCCATGGGACACCCCCGCTTCGTGCAGGTCGTGAACCGCCGCGCCGACAGCACGTGCCCACGCGCGGACGAGACCGAAGTCGTGTTGCTCCGCCAACACCTGAGCAAGCCACTCCTGCAGCGGCCGGAGCCCGGGCTGCATCTGAAAAACAGCCAATCCTTCCCCGTGCCACCGCCCTGCGGGGCGGACCAAACACGCCACAGGCCGGGGTGTATGGACCGCGCGCCCCAGCAAACGCCGGGCCGACTCCACCGCGCGCACGGCACAGGCCGGGCCGCCGCGCACCCCGCCGCCCGGCACCCACGGCGCGAGCCCGCGTGCCGCCGGAAACGGCTGCACCAAGAACTGACGCCCCCGTGCACCCTCCGTCCCAGGCACCCGAAAAACGAACAGACGCCCGCACCGCACCCACGCAATCTCACGGCCGGAGACCAGCTCAGACAAAGCCTGGCGGATCTCGACCGTACGGAATGGCTCTTCAAGCCGCGCGTGATACGAGCCCAGCCGCTCCCAGCCCTCCCCGACCCCCAGTGCTGCCATGCGATCCATAGAGCCATGAGTATAGCGCATTCCGTCGCCGCTGCATCAGAAAATCCTGCCATCCCAGTTTGGATAGACACGTCACCGCAAACGTTCTATAGTCATGGCGCTCGCTTTCGACGCGGCCTGTCGCCGCGTGGAAGTCGACACAGGCTGGGACTGACTATGCAGAACACCGAACCGAACAAGCTCGAGACCATCGCCTCCCTGTGCAAACGTCGGGGTTTCATCTTCCAAAGTTCCGAGATCTACGACGGCATCAGCGGCTTCTGGGACTACGGCCCGCTCGGCTGTGAGCTGAAACGCAATATCAAGGAATCGTGGTGGCGCACGACCGTCCGCTTGCGTGAGGACGTCGTGGGGCTCGACGCGACGATCATCATGCATCCGGCGATCTGGAAGGCCTCCGGACATCTCGACACCTTCTCAGACCCGATGTCCATGTGTCGCGCCTGCAAAAAACTCCTGCGCTCGGATCAAGCCTGGGACATCTTCACCGAGGGCGCCACCGGGGCCGCCATGGCCGAGCTGTGCGCGGGCGGGGCGCCCGACGTAGGCCGCGTCATCGCCTGGATCAAAGGCCGTGGCAAAGGGGTTGCACCCAACCTCGCCGCCGTCAAAACCCCCGACACCTGCATCCCCCGCATGACCGCCGGGATGGCCGCCGTGGCCGCGCCCCGCGACCTTTACACGCTCTTGGCCACCCCCGCCGACGCCGACACGTCAACCCGCGCCTGCCCACATTGCGGCGGCGAGTTGACGGAGCCACGCCCTTTCAACCTGATGTTCAAGACCATCGTGGGCCCCGTCGAGGATCCCGCCAATGTCGCCTACCTGCGGCCCGAGACCGCTCAGGCGATCTTCGCCCAGTTTCTCAACGTCTATGCCACGGCGCGCCAAACCGTCCCCTTCGGCATCGCCCAGATGGGCAAATCGTTCCGCAACGAAGTGACCCCGCGCAACTACACCTTCCGCTCCCGCGAATTCGAGCAGATGGAGCTGGAGTTTTTCATCAAGCCCGACGAGGCGGTTGACCTCCTCTGCGGCCGGGTCACCACGCTTGCCGACGCCCCCGACCTCGCCACCCCCGACGCCACATGGGGATGGGAAGTCTGGCACACGTACTGGGTCGAGCAGCGTAAAGCGTGGATCATTGCAGCGGGGCTCCCCGCCGACTCGTTCGTTGAGTACTGGCAGAAGCCGGACGAACTGGCCCACTACGCCCGCGCCTGCGTTGATATCGAATACGCCTTTCCGTTCGGCACGCAGGAACTGGAAGGGATCGCCGCCCGTTCCGACTTCGATCTCTCGCAGCACCAGAAGCATAGCGGCAAGTCGATGGAGGTCTTCGACGAGGCGCTCAAACTCGCGGCGAACAAGCTCGACGAGACGGCCAAATCCGCCTTCACGGAAAAGGTCGCCGCCGACTGGGTCGCCCGCGGCAAGCGCGCCGAGGACGCCCGCGCCTTCGTCGCCAAGCTCTTCGACGGCAAATACATCCCCCACGTGATCGAACCCTCTGCCGGCGTCGACCGCATGGCCCTCGCATTGCTCTGCAACGCCTACGCCGAAGAGACGGTGACCGACGAAAAGGGGAAGTCGGAGGTGCGCATTGTCTTGCGCTTTGCGCCGATCATCGCCCCGATCAAAGTCGCGGTCTTCCCGCTGGTGAAGAACAAGCCCGAACTCTACGCCAAGGCGCGCGAGATCTTCACCGGACTGCAGCGGCGCTGGAATTGCTTCTGGGACGAATCCGGGGCGATCGGCCGCCGTTACCGTCGAATGGACGAGGCCGGCACGCCCTTCTGCGTCACGGTCGACTTTCAAACCCTCGAAGACGGCACCGTCACCCTCCGCGACCGCGATACCATGAAGCAGGAGCGCCTTTCCTCCGCCGCGCTCAAGGAGAGGCTCGACACCCTGTTGAATTGAGAAAAAATAGACTCGCTGGCAAAAAAGCATTCCCCTCGCCGTACGTTTGGGCTATCATTGGATCGTCGGGTGGACGTGCCGCTTATCACAACGCAACACAGTCAACACGGGAGGTGTGTGATGAACACAATCGTATGCAAACAGATCCTATGTCCGGTCGATTTTTCCGACTTCTCGGACTATGCCATGCGCTACGCGGCGCTGCTGGCGCTGAAGTTTGACGCGCGCCTGACGCTGCTGCACGTGGTGGCGCCGATCATGGTTCCGCTGCCCGGTGACGGGCTCGTGCCGCCGATGCGGCAAGCCGACATCGCCGACATCGCCGACGCCTGCAAGGGACGGCTGGCTCAGGCGGCTGGCGACCTCACCCCGCAGGGGATCGCCGTCGAGTGCCAGGTGACAAGCGGCGTGCCGTATCTCGAAATCATCCGCGTGGCCGACGAGGCGCATGCCGACATGATCGTGATGGGAACTCACGGCCGCAGCGGTCTGGTCCACCTGATGATCGGCAGCGTCGCCGAGCGGGTCGTGCGCAAGGCCCCCTGCGCGGTGTTGACGGTCAAACACCATTAACCCAAAATGAACGGCACCCCGGTGACGCCTACTCCTCCCATCCTTCAGGGCGTGGCTGCTGCGGTTTTGGCGCATCCGCCTGCTCACGGTCGGCGCGTGCTCCGCGACCGCCCCGTGCGCCTGCACCGGCACGACCTGCACCAAAGCGACCTGCCCCGGTGGCGCGACCCGCACCGGCGTTACCTGCACCGGCGCCACCGGCCTCCGCGCCACCGGCACCGAAGCGACCTGCTGCCCCGGCGATCCGCTGTCTGATCCGCTCGCGCATCTGTTCGGCTTGCGCCTGCACCGCCGCATTGGCCCCCTGGATCTGTTCGGCGCTCAGCGTGTCACGGATCAACAGCAGCTTCTCCGTCTGAATCCTGGCCTGTTCGGTGCGCAACCCGCCGATTTTGGCGACCAACTCCATGAGTTCGTTTGTTGTTGCCTGCTTGTCGGCCATGACTTTTGCGGCGAGCGCCACCTGTTCCAATGCGGCGATTCGGAGCGCCTCGGACACCCCGGTCTGCCGCTCATCCAGCGCCTGGCTCCCGCGCTTCAACACATCTTTTTGCTCGTCCGTCAGCTTGATCACCTGCGCGGTCTCGGGATCGTCAATAATCCGCAGCAGGCGCATGGCGCCGTCCATTCCGCCGCCAGCCATCGCGCCCGCCTCCCAGCGCCGCCCCTGCATCCGGGCGCCTTCGGGGCCGCCTCCGGGAGGACCTCCGGGAGGGCCTTCGGGACGCGCCTGATCTTGCGAATATACGATTAACGCCCCAAGCGCCGTAACACACATGACCGTGATTTGATTAAGCTTTCTCATCATTTCTCCCTTTTGTGTGCCGCTTCGGGTCCATCTCGATGCGGCTTAGCCACGTTCAACGCAGGGACCGCAATCCATATTGTGTGCCGAATCGTCATAATCCCACAAGCCGAAACATGCAGACAGGCGGGGCGGAGTCGGCGTGCCTTTGACCGCTTGTTATTTCGGTGTTGTCAACAGCCGCTGTTAATATCTTTTTGGCGTGGGGGGACGGCCGCCCGAATAGAGACCGCTATTTGTGACCTAACACACTCATTAACAAGGGGTTATGCCTTCAATCCGACCTGTTGATATCATGTTGATAACCTGTTGATCCGCTGAACGCTTTTTCTTCTTGTCCCCGCGTGAAGATTGGTGTCTCATGGTGTCCGTACGCTTTGTCAGATTTTTCAAGGGCTTTTCTTATGGACGCAACCACAATTTGGACAAAAGCATGCTCCCAGATCATGCAAATTCTCAATAAAGGCCAATATGAGGCTTGGTTTGCAACCCTGCGGCCGCTCGGGGTGGATCAGGATACGCTGTTACTGGGCGTTGACAATGATTTCAAACAAACGTGGATTGAGGAAAACTATCGCGATGTCATTGCGGGCGCGCTGCAGACGGCGTCCGGTGGCGACGCGGTGCCGTTTCGTTTCGTCGTGCGCGTCGAAGATCCTGCGCTGGACGAATCCGACGACGCGCCGCGGTTTCCCGCGTCGTCCCGGTCGGTCTCCGGCGCGCATGCGAAGCGTCGATCCCGTGTGCCTCCGGCGCTGGCGGCAAACCTGAATCCCCATTTCACGTTCGAAGAATATGTCATCGGGCCGTCCAACAGTTTTGCCCATGCGGCGGCGACAGCCGTCGCCCAGGCTCCGGGCCGAACCTACAACCCGCTCTTCATTTACGGCCAAACGGGACTGGGCAAGACCCACTTGATCATGGCGATCGGTCACCGCGCCATTCAGAACGACCCCGCGATGCGCGTGGCCTATATCACATCCGAGGCGTTGCTGAACGAGTACATTGACGCAATCCAAAAAAACGCAATCACCGAGTTCCGCAACCGCTACCGTAAAGTGGACATTCTTCTGGTCGACGACATTCAGTTCCTGGTCGGCAAGCAGCGTCTGCAGGAAGAATTCTTCCATTGTTTCAACGACCTGCACATGAAGGGCAAGCAGATCGTGATGACCAGTGACCGACCGGCCCGTGAAATCGACGGTTTGGAACAGCGCCTGGTGTCCCGTTTCGAGTCCGGCCTCGTGACCGAATTGGAATGCCCCGACTTCGAGACCCGGCTCGCGATCCTGCGCTACAAGCAAAGTTCCTCAAAAGTGACCCTCCCCGACGCCTGTCTGACGTTTATTGCCCAGCACGTCACGTCCAACGTGCGCACCCTCGAAGGCGCGCTGTTGCGGGCCATCACGTTTACGACGCTCAATTCGCAACCGCTCACCGTCGACGCCCTCCGCAATTTATTAAAGGACGTGTTGACGCAGGAGACCAAAGAGGACATTTCTTTCGATGAAATTCAGCGTGTGGTTGCCGAACATTTCGACCTGCGCCTGACCGACATGTCGAGCAAGCGAAGGCCCCGCTCCGTGGCGATGCCCCGCCAAATCGCGATGGTCTTGTGCCGTAAATTGACGCGCTCCTCTCTCCCGGAAATCGCCAAAGCATTCGGCAAGACGCACGCGACTGTTGTACACGCCTGCAAATTGATCAAAATCATCATCGAAACCGATGCCGATCTGGCAGACCAAATCTACGTGGTCGTTCGCAAACTCGGCCGCGATCCTAAAGACATCGATTTTTAACTTTTTTCCATGTTCACAAACGGTTGGCAACCTGGCTAGAACCCGTTCACAGGTTGATGATAGCTACTCATCTATGAACAGCCCCCTCAAAACAACGCGTTGTATAAACACCTGTCTTCCACTTATGAACACCTATTCAGGCTCTCCCCTGACTTCGCACGTCGTTACGCACCAAGGGTTTATTTTCTTATGAACGGTTTTTGCATAGCATAGTAGTACGGGTGTTGCATTTAATTAATGAGTTGTTATACTATTCACGAAACGCATCTCGGCTCTGACCAGGAGGAAAATGATGAAGTTCTCAATTGCGCGCTCGAAGTTTCTAGAAAGCCTTCAAATGGTGCAAAACGTGGTCTCAGTAAAGAACACGTTACAGATTCTTGCCAATGCGTTAATCAAGGCGGAGGACGGCAAATTGTGGGTGACAACAACCGACTTGGACATGTCGGTGCGCTGTTCGGTTGAAGCCGAGGTTAAGGAAAATGGAAGCACGACGCTGCCGAGCCGACGGCTCGCCAGCATTGTGCGCGAACTTCCCGAGGGGCGCATTTCGTTCGACATTGACGATAAGGACGTGGCGGCCATCAAGTGCGGTGCGTCGTCATTCCGGATCAACGGTCTGCCGGTGAGCGACTTTCCGCCGATTCCAGGATCGGATGAACGGTTGTGCTATCGGATGGATCAAGGGGCCTTTAAGGAAATGCTACGCAAGACGGCCTATGCCGCCTCATTGGATGAGACACGCCGCGTCCTCAACGGGGTGTTGCTGGCATTCAAAGATGGAAAATTGACCATGGTCGCAACGGACGGACGCCGCCTGGCGCTGGTCGAACACGAGGTGGAATTTTCCCCGGAGAACGAAGTGGAATTGATTTTGCCGACCAAAGCGGTTACCGAATTGGTCCATATTTTGGGAAATGACGGAGATCTCCGCATCTTCGCGCAAAAAAATCAGGTTATCTTTGAATTTGGAAATACGATGATGAGCAGCAAACTCGTCGACGGCGTTTATCCAAATTACCGCCAGGTGATACCCGCAGGATGTGAGGAGCGGGTGCCGCTGGAGCGCGAGGCGTTGCTGACGGCGTTGCGTCGTGTATCCATTATTGCGACGGACAAATCGAACGCCACCAAGCTGACGTTTTCACCCAATCAGCTCGAAATTCTCATGAACAGTCCCGACGTTGGCGAAGCGCGTGAACTGCTGCCGATCAAATATGCGGGCAAGACGATCAGCGTGATCTTTAATCCCGAGTACATCATGGATCCCCTCAAAAACCTTGATTGTGACGAGGTGTTTTTCGAAATGAACGACGGCAACAGCCCGGCCATCATGAAATGTGACATTCCGTTTCTGTATGTGCTGATGCCGCTGCGCATCAGTTAATTGTGATTTAGACTTGTCAGCCGGCGTGGCCGGGTGTATGCTGTGTCCCCGTTTTGTGAGAAAAAGGTTTTTTATATGAAGAAGGAAATTCACCCGAATTACGACGACGCGACGATCACGTGCGCGTGCGGCCACGTGAGCAAGACGCGCGCGACCATCAAGGAAATGAGCGTCAACACCTGTTCGGCATGCCATCCGTTTTACACCGGCCAGCAGACGATGCTCGACACGGAAGGCCGTGTGGATCAATTTCGCAAGCGGTACGCGATCAAGTCTACATGATCGATCGCGGACATGTGGCCAGGCGGTTGGAAAGGCTGGCGTTTGTCGAGCACGCCCTTTCCGACCCGGACGTGTTGAGCAACCGCAAGCTGCTGCAGCGTCACGTGCGCGAGCACGCGACGCTGAAGCGGCTTGATTCGGCCTTCCGCGCGTATGAGGCCTGCCTCCGCGAATGCGACGCCAACCGTGAGTTGGAGGCAGATGGGGAGAGCGATGCCGAGATGCGCGATCTGGCCCGCGCCGAACGGGAACACCTGGAACAGCGCCTGCCCGAACTCGAACGCCAGATGATGGCGGCCATGCTGCCCCCGGACCCCGCAGACGGCCGCAATGCGCTGTTTGAAGTCCGTGCCGGTACGGGCGGACAAGAGGCGGCTCTTTTTGTGGGCGACCTGTTCCGCATGTACAGCAAGTTCGCCGAAAGCCGCGGTTGGAAAGTGGCGGTGATCGACGTCAGTCCGAGTGATGTGGGCGGGTACAAGGATATCCTGTTTATGGTCGCGGGCGCGGGCGCCTACGGCACATTCCGGTATGAGAGCGGCGGGCATCGCGTGCAACGAGTACCCCTGACCGAGGCGCAGGGCCGCATCCATACCTCGGCGGCAACCGTGGCGGTTTTCGCCGAAGTGGACGAAGCGGACGAAATCGAGATACCGACCGACGAGTTGCGCATCGACATCTTCTGCGCTGGCGGGCATGGCGGCCAGGGGGTCAACACGACCTACTCCGCGATCCGGATCACGCATCTGCCCACCGGTCTGGTGGCGCAGTGTCAGGATGAGCGCTCGCAACATCGGAACAAAGACAAAGCGATGAAGGTGCTGAAATCCCGCCTGCTGGATCAACGCCGACAGGCCGAAGAGGCCAAACTGGGGAAGACCCGGCGCGACATGATCGGTTCCGGCGACCGCAGCCAGCGGATCCGCACCTACAACTTTCCCCAGAACCGCATGACCGACCACCGGGTCGGGCTCACGCTCTACAGCCTCGACCGCCTGCTGGAGGGCGATCTGGGAGACCTGCTCGACGCCCTCCAGAAACACGCCCTCGACCTGCGCCTAGAAGCGGAACTGCAAACGCCACAGCCGCTCGCCTGACCCGTGTTGATAGATCTTTTTAGGTTAAAACCGCCGCCGGATCGTCGCCGGTTGCTTGCGCCAGCGGCGGTGGAACCACAGGTATTGTTCGGGGTAACGCCGGATGTACGTTTCGAAGATCCGGGTGATGGTGTCGAGGATGGTCATGGTGTCGCGTTCGCGGTCTCCCGTGAGCGCGAAGGTCAGCGGTTCGGAGAGCACCATGTGGTAGCTGAGCGGACCGGTACGGACGAAGGCCCCGACGATAATCGGGTGACGGGTGGCGAGGTAAAGGCGGGCCGGCGAGGTGTGGATGCTGGCGGGTCGGCCCAGAAAGTCCCGCCAGATGCCGTGCCGGCCGGCATGTTGATCGATTACCATGCCCAACACACGGCCCTCATTCCACCGTTTGACCAGCGCACTGGAGAATCCGTGTTTGTTCGAATAGATCTCGGCGCCAGCACGGAAATGACGCGAGATAAAGCCCTGTATCAGCGGGTTTTTCACCGGGCTTGCCAGTCCCAGCGTCGGCTTGATGGCCGTAAGCAGATGCAATCCGACTTCCCAGCAGCCCAGGTGGGGCGTGAGCATCATGACCGGCTCGCCCGGTTTGGCAAGCAGGTCACGCGTCGACTCGGGGACTTCGCGGGTTACATGCCGGGCCACATGTTCGGGTGTCAGAAACTCCGCGCTTTTGAGCCCTTCAAGCAGGTGACCCACGAAATGCGTCAGCGACGCCCTGGCGAGTCGCACCGCGGCGGCGCGATCCGGCGCGATGCCGGCCTGCAGCAGATTGTCAACGGCGATGCGTCTGCGGCTGCCGGCGAACGGGTAGGCCCATCGCCCCAAGGCCGCACCCACGGCGTAGGCCCGGCGGGCGGGCAGCCGGCGGATGAGGGCCCAGAGGCACAGGACGACGAGGTAAGCGGGATAGTGAACAATCGCACTCATCGGGGGCTCGGGGGTTCGCGCTGTGGAAGCGGTTCCAGGAAGTTGTGCAGCGGCACTCCCGGCTGCACGAGCACGTCCAACGGGGGAAGGCTATAGCCCGCAGCCGCGAGTCTCAACAGGTCGCCGTAATAGCCCTCACGGCGCGCGGTGTCGCCGGCGGCGTCGGCGTGGCGCAGGGCGTGCAGGAGATGGATCCCATAGAGGCGTCGCGCGGAGGATGTCGGGCTTTCGTCATACTGTCGTTTCAGGAGGTGCAGCAAGGCCGGCAGGACGGCGGGGTGCGGGGTGGCGCGGGGCGCCACCCCGGGCGCATCGGCCTCCGGCGCGTTGGGGTCTTGCGCATACAGAGCCATCAGGGCGTGGCAGGCCAGGCGGCGGCATTTGTACCGTTCGACGGGATCGACGGCAGACGTCATACCCAACCACGCCCAGTAGAGGGCGTGACTTTCGGCGGCGCGCCAGTCCAGCGCGCCGGTCTGCGCCTCGATCGCGGCCACGCGCGCCGCCTCCAGTTTGAAGGCGTCGCGAATCGCAGCGCGCGCCGGGACGCTTGCGGGAAAGGCGCCATCCGGGCCGAGGAACGGGTCGGCCTCTTCCGAGAGGGTGCGCCGGTAGAGCGGCGCGGCCGTGTCCAGGGAGCCGCCCACCTTGTTCAGGTAGAGCCACGCCAGTTCCCGGCAGAGCTGCGCGTCTCCCGGGTTCCAGAGAAGCGCCTCATCCCGCAGCAAGCGGAGGCCGTGCCAGACCCAGCGCACGCGGTCTTCC
This sequence comes from uncultured Akkermansia sp., assembly GCA_964580075.1. GTDB lineage: Bacteria > Verrucomicrobiota > Kiritimatiellia > RFP12 > JAAYNR01 > VGWG01. Next base: position 12,470 of record CAZOJL010000111.1, read on the forward strand.
GGGCGGCGCATCATGGCGCTGATGTTATAGGCGAGGTTCCA
>CAZOJL010000112.1:0-12391 GCA_964580075.1 uncultured Akkermansia sp.
CGCCGCATGCCGAGGGCGGGCCCGGGAATGGCGGAAGCCTGTACGTGCCCTTTGCGCTCAAGGCGAAGGCGGAGAAGACGATTCGCCTTCATTTCGCATGGCATGTACCGCGCAGCACCATGTGGGTCAGCGCCTGGGAGCCGATGCCGCATGGGAGCGAGCCGTTCCTGACGGAAGGGTGGAAGGTTTCCCGGATCATGCCGGCCGGCGACATCACGCAGGTGCGGCATATCGGTTTTCTTGAGGATGCCGGTTGGGAACCCGCCGCCGCGGACGGATGGAAATTCGTGAATATCAATGCCCTGCGCCCGCAGTCCGGGCTCGTCTATTTGGCCCGGCATGTGCAGGTAACGGAGGATTGTGAGCGCATTCTGCACGTCGGGCATGACGGCGGTGTGCATGTTTTTGTGGACGGCCAACCGGTCGCCGCGACACCGGGAACGGTCAGCCCGTCGCCCATGAGCCGGACAAAGGTGCGGGTTGCGCTGACGCAGGGCGAACACGAGATCAGCATTGCGCTGGATCGGGACAACGGAAAAGGGAACGGGATTTGTGTCAGCCTGCAGAAGCCTTCGGAGGCGATGTGCGGCAGCACGTGCGCGTGCAACGGCGGGGTTTCGGAATCGCCGTTCTATGTGCCGTGGTATGCCGCACACTTCGAGGATTTGGCGACGGTCGCCGGGCACTGGCGGCTCCATTACGACCGGCTGCGAGCTGCCAGCGCCGCGTTCCGTGACTGCTTCTACGACACGACGTTGCCGGTCGAGGTGGTCGAGTCGGTCGCCGCGAATCTCGCGATCATCAAGTCGCCGACGGTTCTGCGTCAGGCGGACGGCCGGCTCTGGGGGTGGGAGGGGTGCCATTCCGGTAGCGGCTGTTGCCATGGAACCTGCACACACGTGTGGAACTATGCTCAAGCTATTCCGCACCTTTTCCCTGCGCTCGAGCGCACGCTGCGCGAGACCGAGTTCCTCGTGACCCAGGATGCGCGCGGGCATCAGAATTTCCGCGCCTTGCTGCCCATCCGTACGCCGGACCATCAGTTCCATGCTGCCGCGGACGGCCAGCTTGGCGGCCTGATGAAGCTGCACCGCGAGTGGCGGATCAGCGGCGACACGGGGTGGATGAAGAAGCTTTGGCCTGCGGCGAAGCAGAGCCTTGACTATTGCATCGGAGTCTGGGATCCCGACCGTACCGGCACGCTGGTCGAGCCGCATCACAACACCTACGACATCGAGTTCTGGGGCGCGGACGGGATGTGCACCAGCTTTTACTTGGGCGCGCTGGCCGCTGCCATCGCCATGGGCCGGGTCTGTGGCGAAGATGTGGCGAGGTACGAGGAGCTGCTGGCCAAGGGGCGCAAGGCGATCGCCACGACGCTCTGGAACGGTGCCTGGTTTTTCCAGAAGGTTCAATGGAAGGAGCTGCGTGCGGGAGATCCGCTCAAGAACCCCTCCATGGGCGGCGGCTATTCGGCCGAGGCGCTGGCCATTCTGAAGCGCGAGGGACCAAAATACCAGTACGGCACGGGGTGTCTCGCCGATGGCGTGTTAGGCGACTGGATCGCACGCTGCTGCGGGGTGGGGCCGGTGGTCAACGAAAAGAAGACGGCCAGGCACCTGGCCTCGGTCTTCAAGCATAACTTCCGCGAATCGCTGCACGATCATGCCAATCCGCAGCGGCCGGGCTATGCGTTCGGGCAGGAGAGCGGGTTGCTGCTCTGCACCTGGCCCAAGGGCGACAAGCTCTCGCTGCCGTTCCCGTACTCCAACGAGGTCTGGACCGGCTTCGAGTACGATGTGGCGTCGCACCTGATCATGACCGGCCAGGTCAAGGAGGGGCTGGCGATCGTGCGCGCAGTGCGCAAGCGTCACGATGGCCAGTGGCGCAATCCGTTCGACGAGTACGAGTGTGGGCATTGGTATGCGCGGGCGATGTCGAGTTATGGGCTGTTGCAGGCCCTGAGTGGTGCGCGCTACGATGCCGTGGAGCAGGTGCTGTATCTGGATCCCAAGGTCAAGGGCGATTTCCGCGCGTTCCTCTGCACCGCGACCGGCTATGGTACGGTGGGGGTGCGCAAGGGCAACCCCTTCGTGGAGGTGGCGAGCGGGACGATCGCGGTGAAACGCATCGCATATAAACGCTGATTTCGCTACCGCTCGTCAAGGCGACCCTTATGAAAAACCCGATGGACAGGCAATTGGAGAAGCGACTCTCGGATCGCGCCGTGGCGATCGGCCGGGAAGGCGAGGTTGCAGCCTTCGCCGAGTTGCTGGAGCTGTTGAGGTCGTCTTCGGCCAATGTCCGGAGGTTGTCGGCCTCGGCACTCGGCAAGCTAGCTTGGCTGGGCGTGGACCAGGCCGCCGCCGTGGCCGCGCTGGCGCCGGTGGCGCGGCGGGATGCGCATGCGCAGACCCGCCAGTATGCCATTAAGGCGCTGAAAGCCTATGGGGCGGCAGCGGAGCCCTGCTTGCACGACCTGCGCGACATGGCGGCCAACGCGGCAGAGAAAGACTACATCCGGCGAGACGCTGTGGCGGCCGTAGAGCACATCGAGGAAGTACTTCGCATTGCGGCCGCTGCGGCCGTGCACAAGTGCCAGCGTTGCAGCGCAGCGGTCTCTGCAGACGAATACGCACGATCGCAGGCTTCCTTCCAGCGCCCGTTTTGCGACCGGTGCTTCGACGAGGTCTTTCTCGAACGCCGCAACTTCGAGACCCGGGTCGAGCTGGCCAAGACCATCGAGGCGGCTGACGGGACAGTCGTGCAATCGGCAGGGGAGCGCCAGATCGCCGAGTGGCTGGCCGTGCACGGTGTGGCATACCGGTATGACGCTAAGTTCCGGATCATCGGCGAGTTTCAGATCCGCCCCGACTTCTACCTGCCCGAACTCGACGTGTATATCGAGTATTGGGGCCTCAACACGCCCCAGTACAAGATGAGCATGTGCCAGAAACAGGCCCTCTACCAGCAGGAGGGCAAACGCCTGATTTCGGTCTATCCCAAGGATCTGCGCGTTTTGGGGCGTCTCCTCTCGGATAAGCTGCAGACCTTCGGTTTCTCCGTGCAGCCGGCATCGACCCGCGCAGCGAAGTCCGCCCCTCCTGTCGTGATCTGGCCCCTCGCCACGCTCTCCCGCCCACCCGCCACCTTTCCTGCACCGGCGTTTTCGGCGCCGGGTGTGCGTGCGCTCTTCTACGAGAGCGTGTCGTGCCAGGGTAAGCCAACGCGCGTGTTCGCGTGGCTGGGCGTGCCTGAGGTGCCCGCGGGCCAGACCTGTCCGGGGGTGGTGCTGCTGCACGGCGGCGGCGGCACGGCCATGGACGAGTGGGTGCGCTTGTGGAACACCCGCGGCTATGCGGCAATTGCCATGGATCAGTGCGGGTGCGTGCCGGGGGCGCCGGAGACCCGGCAGTTTGGCACACACGCGCGCCACGACTTCAGCGGCCCGTCCGGTTGGGATGACTCCTTCGACCGAACCGCCGACCCCATCGAAGACCAGTGGCCCTATCATGCCGTGGCCGCGGCCATCGCCGGCCATTCGCTGCTGGCTGCCCAGCCGGGCGTGGACGCCGGGCGCATCGGTATTACGGGCATCTCCTGGGGCGGATACGCGACCTGTATTGTGGCAGCCATCGATCCGCGGCTGCGGGGCGCCGTGCCGGTCTACGGCTGCGGGTTCCTCGGGCACGACTCGGGCTGGAGTGACGGCCCCTTCCTCACGCGTTCCGCTGAACAGGTGCGGCGCTGGCTCGACCTCTGGGATCCGTCGAATTACCTGCCGAGCGTAGCGTTGCCCATGTGTTGGGTCAGCGGCACGAATGACGCGCCCTATCCGCTTTCTATCCTGCAGAAATCGTATCAACTGCCCACCGGTCCGCGGTCGCTTTGTATCCGGGTCGAGATGGGGCACAGCCACCCGGATGGCTGGAGGCCGGAGGAAATTGGTGTCTTCATGGACAGCGTTTTGCGCGGGGGCGAGCCGCTGCCGCGCCTGCGCGACCAGGGGCGCGACGGATCGAAGGTATGGGCGGTCTGTGAGAGCACGCGGCCGATCACGAAGGCGGAGCTCTGTGTCACGCGCGCCCTCGGCCACTGGGTTGATCGCAAGTGGAATATCCACCCGGCGCGCTTCGATGCCGCCACGGGTCGCATCGAGGCTGATCGGCCGCCACGTGCAACCACGTGGTTCCTGAATGTTTTTGATGATCGTAACTGTGTTGCGAGTACGCCGCACGAGGAATGGAGCAATTATGAACGCACGAGAACGCATGTTGGCGGCCATCCATCATCAGCCGGTGGACCGGATCCCCACGGACATCTGGGCAACCGGAGAGGTGTGGGCGAAACTCCGTAATCATTTCGGCGAAGGCATTGACATCAACAAGGAGCTGCACATCGACGGCTTCGGATGGACCGGTCCGGCCTACATCGGTCCGACGCTGCCGGTGGTGGGCGAAGGTGAGTCTGTGGATTTCTGGGGCATCCGCAATCGGCGTGTGCCGCACGAGGGCGGCGCTTACGATGAGCAGTGCTTCTATCCGCTTGGCGCCGCGGAAACCCTTGATGACCTGAAGAAGTATGTCTGGCCGAAGGCCGAGTGGTTTGACTATTCCGGCATGCGTGCGTATGCGGTGGAGGCGCGCAAGACCCACGCCGTGCAGTGCGGCTACATGGCGCCCTTCTATTTTCACAACCTGCTCCGGGGCCTTGAGCAGTCGCTGATTGACCCGCTGCTGGATCCGGAATTCACGCACTATCTCCTGGGTCGGCTTTCGGACTTCTTTTATGAGCAGCACCGGCAGATGTTCAAAGCCTGCGAAGGGCTGATAGACGTGGCCCAGGTGACGGATGATCTGGGCAGCCAGGCGGGTCCTCTGATCAGCCTGGAGCTGTACAAGGAGTTCTACGCGCCGCACCACAAGCGGTTCATTGATCTCTGCCACGAGTTTGGGGTCAAGGTCTTCCACCATGACGACGGTAGTTGCCGGCCGTTCCTGCCGCTGCTGGTGGAGATGGGAATCGACATCCTGAACCCGGTCCAGTGGCTCTGTCCCGGCATGGACATGAAGGAATTGAAGGCCGAGTTTGGAAAGAAGATCTGTTTCCATGGCGCGATTGAGAATCAGCGCATCCTGCCTTTCGGCACGCCGGAAGAGGTGCGCGCCGAGGTGCGGCATTGCATCGATGCGCTGGCCAGCGATGGCACCGGCTATATCCTGGCGCCCTGTCACAACTTGCAGGTGAATACGCCGGTGGAGAACATCATCGCCATGTACGACGAGGCTTGGAAGTACGGGAAGGATATACGATGAGTACGACATGCATGACGGATTTGATAGCTGGCACTGTTTACGCCCGTTGCGAGAACCGGTTCTGGTTGGCGCGCCTGTGCGGCATGTTGCTGGGGCGGCAGGGCGAGGAGAGCGATCAGGGGTTTGCGCAAGGTGTGGCGCTGCTGAAGGTGGATGGGCAGCCCTTTGAGGCCGGGCAGCTCGTGCTCGACAAGGTTGAGGAGTCGTCTGCCGTCGTGCGCTGCGAATGGAAGGTAGGCCAGACGGGACTCCGTCTGACGACCGTCTGGCAGGGCGATCCCGCGACCGGGGTGGTCAGTCGGCGCGACACCCTGTGCAACGCCGGGGAGAAGCCAGTGGTGCTGTCGCGCTGCCTGGCGCGGTTCGCGCTGTCATCGGTCAGTTACGAGTGCTACACCCAGGCCAGCAGTTGGTGTCGCGAGAACCAGGGGGCGTGGCATCCGCTGCACGTCGGCCTGCGCCTGAACCATATCTCCGGGCGCCCCACGGAAGGCTTCACCCCCTATCTGGGCCTTCGCACCGTGGACGGCGGCCAAGGCCTGGCCTGCCATATCCTGCCGTGCGGCAACTGGACCATCCGGGTGTATCCCAACATTCCCTATACGGTGGTTGAACTAGGGCTGGCCGACGAAAACCTGAACCGCACGCTGAAGCCCGGCGAGTCCTTCGCGCTGCCGGAGATCCTGTTTCAGTCCCTGCCGCAGGGCGAGGTCCATCTGGCTGCACCGGCGTTGCACCGGTACTTGGTGATGGGCCGGCTGCGCGATGCGAAACCGGAAGCGCCGTTCGTCTATAACTCGTGGTTCGATCAGCATGAGGTGCTCGAAGTGCCGCGCTTGCGACGGCAGCTCGCTGCCGCGAAGGAGGCGGGGTGCGAGGTATTTGTGGTTGACGCCGGCTGGTATGGCGCCGGTGAGGGCGGCTGGGGCGAGCAGACCGGCGACTGGCGCGAGAAGCACAACGGCGCTTTTTTTGGCCGCATGAGCGAGTTCGCGGACGAGGTACGCGCTGCGGGGCTCGGCTTTGGCTTGTGGATGGAACCGGAGAAATATGGGCCAAGGGCGCCGATTCGTGGCGAGCATCCGGAGTGGTTTATCCCGGTCGGTGACTCAGCTCGTCTTGATTTGACGTTGCCGGTGGCCCGCGCTTGGTTGCGCGGCGAGATCGGGCGGCTGGTGGAAACGTATCGCCTCGCCTGGATGAAGGTGGATTTCAATTTCCGGCTCGATCCCGACGCCTCGGGCGCGGAGCTGGCCGACTACACGGGCGCCTGGTACGGCCTGCTCGACGAGGTTCGCGCGGCCTACCCGGCCACCTTCTTCGAGGGGTGTTCCAGTGGCGCCATGCGCGGCGATCTGGAGACTCTCTGTCATTTTGACGGCCATTTCCTGAGTGACACGTCGAATCCGACCGATATGCTCCGGCTTCTGCAGGGCGCGTGGCTGCGGCTGCCGCCCGGCCGGATCACGATCTGGTGCGTGCTCCGTTCCGCCTCGCACATTGTGCCGGGCTGGGGCACTTCTGTGGAAAACGCGCCGTCCGTGATCCTGGTGCCTTGCGGTGCGGGTTGGTGGGATATGGAGCGGGCGGATCTGGATCTTTCCCTGGTGGACGGGATGGCGAGCATGATGGGGCTCGGCGGTGACCTGGCTGGCCTTACGCCGGAGCAACTGAAACGTGTCGCCGAGGCGATTGCGTTCTACAAGCCGTGGCGCTCCTTCATAGCCCGTGCGGCCGGTCATCTACTGACACCGCCCGCGCCGATCGAACAACGCGATGGCTGGGTCGGGTTCCAACTCCAGAGTCCCGGAGACGACGTCAGTCTGGTGTTCGTCTACCGGCTTGGAAATGTCGGGGCGCCCCCGTCGCTCTGTCCGGTCGGACTTGACGCCGCGAAGCGCTATGCCGTAGAGATCGGGTTTGGCGGCGAGAAGAAGACGGTATCCATTGATGGCGAGAGTCTTCTGCGCGAGGGTCTCTCCGCGCCCCAGTTTGGGATCGTGCACCGGCGCGCTTCGGTGTTTGTGATCCGGCCACATGGGGGACAACATTCGATATGAGTAGCAGGAACGCGATACGGCTGATCGAGCCACGCAGCGGGGCGGTGACGAGGCCGATGCAGAAATACCATCTGGTTGCGTATGCCGACAAACGCCGGCAGCATGTCCGGCCTTCCGACAAGACGGATTGGTGGCGGCCGGTCGACCGGAATGGGGTTGTCTCGATAGACAACGATAAGAGCCGCCCCTCGCCCGTGCGTTTTGTCTGGACGGTCGAACGCGGGACGGGCGCGTGCGATCTGCTGATCTCACGAAACCGCGATTTTCAGGATGCGCTCGTCGTCCGAGGCGTGATCGGCGGGCAATGCGAGGTGTTCCATCTGCACATCGGCACCCGCTATTACTGGAAGGTGACGGCGCGGGACGCGGACGGCAGGGAAGTCGAATCGGCCGTTCGCTCCTTCGTGACGCATGACGCTCCACCGCGCTGGATCTGGGTGCCGGAGATCACCAATGTGCGCGACATGGGGGGCTGGCCGCTACCCAGCGGAAACCGCCGCGTGCGGCAAGGCATGCTTTACCGCTCCTCGGAGATGAACAGCCACGTCACCCTCACCCAGGCGGGTGAGCGATTGCTCGTGCACGAACTGAAGATCCGAACGGACCTCGATTTACGGCGCGCTCCGGAAGAGGTCAAGTCTGTGCTGGACGCTTCCCATGTCGAATGGGTGAATATCCCCATCGGTCCGTATGGGAGCATCGTGGATGACAACTCGCGCGACGCGTATCGGCGCGTATTCGCATTACTGGCGCAGGAAAGCCGCTATCCGATTCTCTTCCATTGCTGGGGTGGGGCGGACAGGGGCGGAACCTTGGCGTTTCTCATTCACGGCCTGCTGGGCGTGAAACTGCCGGACCTGGCACATGATTACGAGTTGACGTCCCTGTCCGTGTGGGGGCCGCGGTCGCAAGCCTCAGCGGAGTTCAAGGCGTTGCGAGCCGCGCTGCGTCCCTTCGGACAGCGTGCGAATGATATCAAAGGCCAGGTCGAAGGCTATCTTCGCGCGATCGGTGTCACCGCCAGGGACATCGCGGCCATTCGCGCACAGTTGACGCTACATGCAGGCGGAAGAAGATGCTATACTGCTCGACCTCGCCGACGCTGTGGCGCGGAAGGTGGGGGAGAGAAGTGAGCATGTGTGAGTGTGTGAGTGTGTGAGTGTGTGAGTGAGTGGGAGATGTCTCGGTGGAAATCAACAAAGGAGCACGATGAACCGTAAGCAGATCGAGAGTTTCAATAATCCAGGCAACGAATATCGCGGCGCCCCTTTTTGGGCGTGGAATGGCAAGCTGGAGCCACAGGAGCTGCGCCGCCAGATCCAGATCATGCACCGCATGGGGCTGGGCGGGTTCTTTATGCATTCCCGCGTCGGCCTCGACACGGCCTACCTCTCACCGGAGTGGTTCGCCTGCGTGGATGTCTGCGTGGACGAGGCCAAAAAGCTCGGGATGGGCGCTTGGCTTTACGACGAGGATCGCTGGCCTTCCGGCGCGGCGGGCGGGTTGGTGACGAAAAATCCCAAGTATCGGCTGCGCTCGGCCATGATCAAGGCGCTCGACACCGCCAAGGGGTTCAAGTGGACGCCGGACACGCTTGGCGCCTTTGTGGCCAAGATCGACGGTTACGTGGCCCGCAACGTGCGCCAGGTGCCGCGCAATACCCGCCCGCCCGCGTTGGCCGATGGCGAGAAACTCGTGACGTTTGTCGTTGAACTCCAGCCCTGCAACAACTGGTTTAACGGCTACACCTATCTCGACACCCTCAGCCACGAGGCCGTGAAGAAGTTTATCAAGGTCACGCACGAAGCCTATCGCAAACGCTGCGGCAAGGAGTTCGGCAAGACCATCCCCGGGATGTTCACCGACGAGCCCAACTATGGGTACGTGCTGGGATACGATTGCAACACCGGAAATCCCGGCGGCCTTCCCTGGACCGGCCGTCTGCTTGCCGCGTTCAAGAAGCGCTACGGCTACGACCTTGCTCCCCACCTGATGGAGGTGGTCTTCGACGTTGAAGGCCAGGCCATGACGCCGGCCCGCTACCACTACCACGACTGTATCACGCACCTCTATGTGGATGCCTTCTGCCGCCAGATCGGCGAATGGTGCGCGAAGAACAAGATGCTCTTCACGGGTCACCAGCTAGAAGAGGATTCGCTCTCCAGTCAGACCAACACGGTCGGGAGTTGCATGCGGACCTACGAGTACATGCAGGCGCCGGGCATGGACCTGCTTACGGAGCACTGGCGCGTGTTCAACACGGCCAAGCAGGTCACGTCCGCCGCCCATCAGTTCGGCGCCAAGTGGCGGCTGACCGAGACCTATGGCTGCACCGGCTGGGACTTCCCGTTTGCCGGACACAAGGCGCTCGGCGACTGGCAGGTGGCCATGGGGATCAACCTGCGCTGCCAGCACCTCTCCTGGTACACCATGTCCGGCGAAGCCAAGCGCGACTACCCGGCAGCCATCTTCTATCAATCGCCCTGGTGGGAGCTTTATCCGAAGGTCGAAGACTACTTTGCCCGCATCCATGCCGTGATGACCCAGGGGGAGGAAGTACGCGACCTGCTGGTGATCCATCCGGTGGAGAGCATGTGGATGCTGGCCCGGTCCGGCTGGCGGGGCAATCCGGAAACGCATGCGCTCGACAACGCCAGCGTGAAGGTGACTGATTTTCTGCTGGCGGCGCACGTGGACTTCGATTTCGGCGACGAGGAGCTCATGTCGCGCCATGCCGCCGTGGCCAAGGCCGGTGGCGCGCCGGTGCTGCGCGTGGCCAAGGCCCGCTACAAGGCGGTGCTAGTGCCGCCCATGAAGACCCTGCGGCGCAGCACGCTTGATCTACTCAAGAAATTCAAGGCGGGGGGCGGCATCGTGACGTTCGTTGGCGAGATTGCCGCGGCCATCGAGGGCGTACCCTCGGACGATGTGAAGGCGTTTGCCGCCACGTGCCCGCACACGCCGGAGATCGGAGCGGCCATGATTGCGCCCGTGGAGTCGGCGCGGCGTGTTGCGATTGCCGGTCCGGACGGATGCGAGATTGGCGCGGCGCTCTATCTGCTGCGCGAGGACAAGGACGCCTTCTATCTATTCGTCTGCAATACCGGCGAGGATTTTGTGAATGCCGCCTGCGGGCAGATGGGGCAGCCGCTGGCCCGCGACCGCAAGCTGGCGTTTGGCGACGTGCGCATCCGCGGCTTCCAGGGATGTGCCGGAATGCCGCTGGAGTTGCACCCCGAGAACACCGCGATCGTGAAGGCCGATGCTGCGCGATCAGGCGACGGGTGGGAGATCCGAACCGCGTTGCCGGCACTCGGCAGCCGGATGTTCGTGATTCCGAAGAAAGCCTCGGCGGTGGCGGCGGCTGAGCGGCCCGTAGCGCTGCAGACAGTGCGCACCCAAAAACTAGCTGACAAGAGATGGCGCATCACGCTTTCGGAATGCTCCAATCTGGTGCTCGACCGGCCGCGCTATCGTATCGGTAAACGGGGGTGGCAGGATCACACCGAGATCCTGCGTGTGGATAAGGCCGTGCGCGATGTGCTCGGTCTGCAACACCGCGGCGGCAACATGGTGCAGCCCTGGGCGCGGGAGAAGTCGAAGACGCCGAAGTCCACGACGGTCACGCTGGCCTACACCTTTGATTGCCAGGCGCTGCCGTCCGGCGATCTCTTCCTGGCGCTGGAGGAGCCGCAGACGTTCCGCGTTTCGCTCAACGGCCAGGCGGTTTCCAATGCGGCAGAGAGCGGTTGGTGGGTGGATCGCTCCCTGCGCAAGCTGCCGTTGGATACCGCGTGCCTGAAACTGGGCGCGAATGAACTCGTGCTTGAATGCGACTATGTCGAGACGCATCCGGGTCTGGAGATCGTGTATCTGCTCGGGAACTTCGGCGCCGCAGTGAACGACACCGCCGTCGCCTTGACGGCGGCGCCGACGGCGCTCAAGATCGGTGACTGGGTGGAGCAGGGGCTGGCGTTCTACAGCGGCTCGGTGGCCTATCGGCGCACGCTGGACATGAAGCCGGCGGCCGGCGAAAAAATGTTTATCCGGGTGCCGGAGTATCGCGGCGTGGCGGTGCGTGTGCTGGTGAATGGCCAGACGGCGGGCGTCATCGGCTGGGAGCCGAACGAGGTGGAGATCACGGCGTTGCTCACCGGCGCTCCGGTCGAACTGGTAATCGAGGTCATCGGGCACCGGCGCAACTCGCACGGGCCTTTTCATATCAATGTGAAGTGGCCGTGGTGGACCGGTCCAAGCGAGTTCGTCTGCGGACCTGACCTCTGGTTCGAGGGGTATCAGTTGGTGCCCTGCGGGCTGATGGCGCCGCCGGTGGTGGAGGTGCGAAAGTAGCGTCCACCCTACCAGATCAGGCTGACCGGATAGCGCTTGAAGTTCTCGTCACACGTGCAGATGGCCATGTTCTCGACCATGGACTGGCAGATGATCAGACGATCAAACGGATCGCGGTGATGAAAGGGTAACTCAACGAGTGGATGCAGGTGTTGCGGTTCGAGGGGTAGGGTTCTGAACCCTTCGGCCGTGCGTTGCTTCATGAACAGATCCAGCGAATCGTCAAGGGTCAGTTTTCCGATGCTGCACTTGACGGCGATCTCCCACCAGGAGGCCATACTGACGTAGTTGACGGTTTCATCCGCTTCGATGGTCTGCCTGGCAAGAGAACTCAGCCGCGCATCTCCGGCTACGAACCAGAGCAGCGCGTGGGTGTCGAGCAGCACGTTCATGCTTCATACTCCGCCATGTCCGCCAGCGGGGCGTCAAAATCGGCGGCCATTTTCACGCGTCCCTTGGCGATGCCGAATGCCGGGCGTGCACCGTGGCGTATGGCAGGTCCCAGTTGGGCTACCGGTCGTCCACGCTTGGTGACGATGAACACAGTTCCATGCTGTGCCTTATCAAGTAAGGCTGCAAAATGTGTCTTGGCTGCAAATGAGCCAATGGTTTCTGTTTTCATGCAACTAGTTTAACAGACTAGTTGGGATATGCAACATCAGATTT
>CAZOJL010000113.1:0-8057 GCA_964580075.1 uncultured Akkermansia sp.
TAATCAGTCATCAAATGAATTGCAGGGCGGGTCCATCCGCTCATGACTGGCACGATTCTGGCTGTACCTGCACGCGTGACAACGTCTCGGCGGGAGCATCGGCGAACGTGTTGCCGTGCCGACGAGAACAGGATCCACGCATCGCTCAGGTTACTAACGTGAGGCGCTTGCAAAACCCTGTTTTGCAAGCGGAGTGTTCAGTGTTCAGGTGTCAGGTGTCGGGTAGTATCTCACGCAACCACAGTGAGTTGCGCGTTTCCTGAAACCTGAACACTGAAACCTGAAACCGGCGCTTGCGGGGGTTTTGCAAGCGCCTCAACGTGTTCCGGGGAAACCCGGCAAAAGGAGAGATACAATGGCGAAGTTTACGATGACGAGATGGCTGGGTGCGGCTCTGATGACGGTGGTCTTGACGGCGTCGGCGCAGGAACTGGACCTGTCGACAATCGGCGAAGGCGAGGACGATGCCCTCACCACGCAGATGGGCGAGACCCAGGGCGGTGATTTGAAGGTCTTTACGGTCGTCAGCGACGACGCCCTCGGCACGCTCGAGGTCGGTGACATCTACAAGAACAATTCGAGTTTCTTCAAGGTCACCAAGGTCAGCAGCAAGGGCAAGAAGGGCGGCAAGTTCCGCGTTCAGCGAACCAGCGGTTCAAATGATCCGACGCGGACGTGGACCCGGGTCTCGGGTTTGGGCCCGATCACCGTGAGCAGCCGGGAGACGCTCTGGACGCTGTACCTGGCCGGCGGTGGAATCATGCATCCGATCGCCTTGTGCATGGTGGTGGTCATCGTCATTGGAATCAACGGATTTTTCGTGTTCCGGCGCTCCATCCACTGTCCGCCCCGGTTCATGGAGGAGGCCAGCGCGCGTCTGCACCAGGGGGATCTCGCCGGATTCCGGGGGTTATGCGCCGGCGAACGGGGATTGCTGGGCCACATTTGCCGCGCGATGGTCGACGACTCGGCCGGTGCCGACGTGATGACGGTTGAGGACATGCACGCGCGTTGCGAGATGCAGGCGAACAAGCAGATCAACCATCTGAAGATACCGCTGAAGACCCTGAATGTCATCGCGGCCGTGACGCCGATGCTCGGTCTGCTGGGGACGGTCATGGGGATGGTGAAGTGTTTTGAAAGTATCGCGTTCGAGTCGGCCAGCGCCAGCAAGGCGCTGGCCTTGGCGGCGGGCATCCGGGTGGCTCTGTTCACGACCGTTGCGGGGTTGTTCGTGGCGATTCCCGCGCTGCTCATCATGTTCCTGTTTAACCAGAAGTTGAGCGGCATGACGTCGGATTGCGAAATCATGTCCAACACGTTCGTCACCCTGATCGGGAAGATTACCGGTGTGAAGGGCGAGCGGACGCGTTGATCGGTGTGCCGATGTCCAGAATGCAGGCCGTGGCGGACACGGCCTGTCGTGAAAGGAGAGCGAGCCCATGAAATTCGGCAGAGACAGCGACGAAACGATCGAGATGAACATGACGCCGATGATTGACTGCATCTTCCAGTTGATCCTGTTCTTCCTCGTGACCAGTTCGTTCATCAAACTGGAGCAGGATCTGAGCATTAACCTGCCGATCCAGAGTCGGGAGATGAAAGTGCAGCAACCCCCGGCGCGCCCGATCATCGTCAACGTCAAGTATCTGGGCCCCAACAAAGTGGACTACAGGGTCGAAAACGAGAACATGACGTTGCAGGCGCTGACGGCGAATTTCAGCCGCGCCAAGGCCCGGAACAAGGATCAGGCGGTGATCATCCGCGGGGACCGGCGCGTGCGATGGGACCACATTGCGAGCGTGATGGGATGTTGCGCGCATGCGGGAATCATCAAGATCTCGGCAAGTCTGGAAATCAGCGAGGGTCGGTGATGGGACGGTTTCCGAAACGTAGACCGGCGGATTCCACGGGCGGGATTGCGGCCGTGAGCGGGCCAGATCAGGTGGAGATCATCAGCCGCCGCGGGGTGGTCTTCGGCGTGATCCTTTCGGCCTCTCTGATCGCCGGCATGTTTCTCTGGCGGCTGGCGTCGCGGACCGAGACGATCAAGAAACTCGTGGAGTTCGAATTCAGCGTGGAGGAGCCGGAGCAGGAGGAATTCGATCTCAAAGAGCCGATGCGCGACATCCTGCAGGAGCAGCAGGACCGGCTCGAGGAGGTCGTGGAGGTCGAGGAGCAACCCGACATCCAAATGACCGTGCTGCCGACCGACGTGGACATCGTCGAAGAATTTATCCATTCCAAGCAGATCGACGTGCAAACGCCTGACATCGAGGTCGAAGCCCAGGAGGTCGATATCGACGCTCCCGAGCAGATCACGGAGGTGACCGAAACCGTCGAGTTCGCGGTGGACGTGATCGCCGCCAACGCGCCCGGACCGGCGGATATTTTTACCTACGACAAACCGAACCCGCCGGACAAGCCTCAGACCTACATCTTGAACCGCGCGCCGCAACCCAGCCATGCCCTCAAGGTCCTGCCCCAGATGTTTGGCGACCAGGAGAGCCTGGCCATGGGCGAGTTGGGGCCGATGAGCGTCAACCTGTTTGGCAGCGGCGATTTCTTCCGGGCGATGACCCGGATGGGCGGGATGCACGCCCGGTCGGCGGTGGATGCGGCGCTCCACTGGCTCGCGATACACCAGGAGACGGACGGCCACTGGAATCCGAAGATCTATGAGGGCGGCGACAGCCTGGTGGGGAGCAGCGGCCTGGCGTTGATGGCGTTCATGGGCGGCGGGCACACCACGCGGCGGGGCGAATACCGGCGTCAGGTGATGCGGGGTCTGGAATGGTTGATGCAGGAACAGCAGCCCGACGGCAAGGTCGGGTCGACGATGTACGAGCATGCCATCGCCACAATCGCCTTTTGTGAAGCGTTCGGCCGGGGCCAGGACGAACGCGTCGTGACGGCTGCCAGACGAAGCGTGGTGTGGATCGAGAAAGCCCAGAACATGGACGGCGGCTGGCGTTACCATCCCAATTCGCAGCAAAGCGACGTCTCGGTTACGGCGTGGGTGATCCAAGCGCTGAAGGCGGCCAAATTGGCTCAAATCAAGTTCGACCATGGCGTCTATGCGCGATCCCTGCTGTTCATCGACGCCTTGACGGACAAAGGCGCCGGGCCCAACACGACGGGCGCCGCAGGCTACACCTACGAGCCGTCGCAAAATTACGGGCACATGCCGGCCATGACCTGCGCGGCCATGGTGATTCGGCAATTCAGCGGCTCGGGTGTCAAGTCTCTGGCCTTGGTGAAGGCGGCTGAGTTGACCCGGTCGGTGCCTCCGGATTGGAATCAAAAAAACTTCTACCTCTGGTATTACGCCACATACGCGATGCACAACATGGGTGAAGAGGACCGCGTCTGGTGGAACCGCCGCATCCGGGATGTTTTGGTGGAGAATCAGAGCCGGGAGGGCGACAACGCGGGATCATGGGATCCCAAGCAAGACAGGTGGGCGCAGAGCGGCGGACGGATTTACACCACGGCACTGGGCGCGCTGTGTCTGGAGGTTTACTACCGCTATTCCGATGCGTTGAACAGTTTCGGGGTCGCTCCCGACATCGATGACCTGTTCACGCAGTGATCGCCCGATGCGCGGGCGGCGAGATTTATTGAGACGGACATGTTTTGACCGATTGGGGACGCCTCGTATGCGTGATGAGCGGACAACTAGGGATGGGTTCCGACCCGCACATGCCCGTGCCGCCTGGTGCCTGGCCTGGCTGCTCGTGGGGTTCATCCTGTTTCAGGCGGAGGTCGGGCGGTGCGCATCCGATGCGCGGTTGCTGGGTCAGTCAGCGGCGGCGCAGTTGATGCAAAAGAAACTGTATGCGGAAGCGGCGCGGTTGCTGGAGACCGATATCCGGGGTGTGGACGAAGCCGAAATCGGCCCCCAATTACTGATGCTGGGGGAGTGTTACTACCTGCAGGGCCAATACGGTGAGGCCCGCCCCTGGTTCCTGAAGGCATTCCAGAACCTGCCCTACGGGAAGAACAAGATCGTCGTCCAATATCGCCTGGCGGCCCTCGCCTACAGACTGTCGGACACGGCGGAGGCCCTGAAACTGACCGATGCGTTCGTCAGAGAGTTTCCCAATGATATCCGCAGTGGAAGGCTGCTCATACTCAAAATGCAGTTTCGGGCCCAAAGGGGCGCGGGCGCGGAGCCGGACGTCGATGCGGTGCGGAATCAGATTGCGATGGGGGGCGGCAAGTATGGCGCGGCGATCAGCGTGGCCGCCGACAAGGTGCTTACCGATTATTATCTGGCCAACGGCTATGAAGAGAAGGCCGTCAACGGATATCTGGGCATCGTCAACAACTTCAGGCAGGCTCAGGTCCAGTTCGCCCGGGAGAAGCGGGCGGTGCCCGTGGATCTGGAAGAGGCGCACGACTACGCGGCCATGCAGTTGGGGATGATCAGCATCCGGGCCAAGCGCGAGGCCGAGGCGACCAAGTGGCTGGAAAGCGTGCGGTTCAACACCGAGTCGGTATGGAAGGCCCGCCTGATGCTGGCGCAAATCGCCTATCAGGGGAATGACTACCGGCGGGCCGAGGGCTATCTGCTGGACAACGGGTTCATCGACGGCGTCGCGCCGGGTGATGTGAGATCGGACATGTACCTGTTGCTGGGATTTTGCGCCAAGCGGGCGCAGCAACCGTCGCTTGAGCAGGTGTTCAATTACTTCGAGAAAGTGGAAAAGGGCACCAAGGGATACGCGCAAGCCCAGATGGGCATGGCCGACACGGCTTCCAAATGGCGCCAGCCGGAGGCCTCCGCCCGGTATTTTGAGAATGCGTGCGTGTCCGGCAAATACGAGGCCGAAGCCTTGTTTAATCTCGGCACGATCTACCTGGCGCTTGCGGAGCAGGAGAAAGATCCGGTCAAACGGGACGCCCTGTTCGCCAAGGCGGCCGACCGGTACAACGCCCTGACCACCCAGTATGCGGCATCCGCGTTCGCCAAGGATGCCGGCGAGCCGATCAAGACGCTGCTGGCCAAGGGATTGCACGTCACCCTCACCGTCTCCGACGAGGATATCGTGAAGCAGTGGGAGAGCGTGGTGGCGGAACGGCCGGGAGCGGCCGAAGCGGCGCGGGCGTTGATCAACATCGCCCGGATGCACCAAAACGCGGTCCTTCATGAGAAAACGAAGCAATTCATCAAGGCGCCGAACTACGCCGCATGCGTCGATGCCTGCAATCGTCTGTTGAACCCCACCGTTTTTACCGGGACGGATCTGCAGCCGGAACAATGGCAATTCATGCGCGGCGAGGCGCTGTATTTCCGCGGTCTCTGCGTTGTGTCCAGCCTGGGTCAGACGCCGTCTGCCACGGACAATCCGGCACAGCCGGTTTACATCGCCAACCCCGATGTCACACAGGCGTTGGCCGATTTGACCCAGGCGCTGGCGTGGGCGAATCCGCGGGAGACCAAACTGGTCAAGGATATCGAGATGGTGCGGCTCGAGGCGCTGTTTAAAAGCGGCATCGAAGCGAATCGCCAGCAGGCCGAAACGCGTTTCAACGAATTGACGGAGGCCTACGGGCGGGAGCCGCGCCTGCAACGCCTGGCGATGGAACTGGCCCAATGGCACCACGAACAGGGGAACCTGATCGTCGCCGCCGAAATGTATCAGGGCATCGCCAGCCGTGCGGGAGCGGAATTGGCGCATGACGATGTCGTCAAGGTGCTGTCCTTGGGGGGGAAATTGTTCAGCCGGGCGGCGCAGGATATCACCGGAAATGCAGACGCCAGGCGGTACGGCATCTATATTCATCCCAAGGAAGTGATTGAATTCGCCAGCCTTCTCGAAACGCACAAACCCTTTCGGAACATGATTCGATTGGAGAACGTGGAGGCTGAGATTTCGGGGGAGCAGGCGATCAAGAGGGTGTCGGAGGCGTCGAAGATTCCCTTCGTGTGGGCCAAAACCGGTCGCGGGACGATAGGGGAGTACCTGCGAAACAAGCGCCTCACATTCACGAAGAACTCGGGGACGGTGCGCGAGTTTCTCGAAGAAATCCTGGATTTTAAGGTGCAGGATCTCGCCTTCGATGTCGGACTCACGCGGGAAGCGCCGACGATGACCCCGCCCCCCCGGGAGGAGCAGTCGCCGGATGAAGTCGAGGTGGGCAAGGTGATCGAAATTTACACCCGCGGGGATTGGGCGGGCCGGTTCGAACCGCTGTCCCGCAACTACGGCGTGTGGAGCCGGCTCCACACGGGTCAATCCATGCTGTTCAGCGTGGCCCGGCGCGTGGAAGAGATCACCGGAGTCCGGATCCTGTGGGCGGAGGGCGTCGACAGCGAGGACGTGCTCGCCATGGAGTACAACGCCCCGCCCGGCAAGGACCCGAACGTGGACATCACCGTCGGGGAGTTGCTGCAGGCCATCCTTGAGCCCTGCGGACTCTCCTTCAAGATCGTGCCGCGCGAGGTGACGACCGAGTTATACGAGAAGGCAAAGGAGTGCTTCAACGACATCCGGAAAATTGCGCCCAAGTCCCCTGAGGGCGAAGAGTCGCTGTTTTTGCTGGCGCTGAATTATTACCGGCAGGAAGACTACAACCGCATGAAGATCGTGCTCCAGGAATATCTGAAGGTCTTCGACGGGCCGGGCTATCCTAACTATCACCGGGCGTGTTTTTGGGTCGGCTGGGTGTTCGAGAAGGACCGCCGCTTCCGCGACGCGGCCAAGTACTACCAGCGCGCGGCCGAGGAATACGTGACGGTCTACACGGTTGACACCCATGCGCCTGTGGTGTCGAAGGACGTGGCTACCGCACGCCTCTCGTACGACTCGCGCTTCGCCTTTGATGAGCATGTCAGCGGCATCATCACGAACATGCCCTTTGCCGACCGGTTCCTCCACTACGTGCGGATCAACACCAGCGTGGACGTGCGTCTCGATCCATCCGCCGCGAGCATTCGGGCCCCGGTTGACGTCGGGTCCTTCAGGAACCGGAAAGTCTACGACATCTTCTGGGATGTCCTGACGGCATTCGGCCTGGGCTTCCGGGTGGAGAATAACGATCCGGAGACGGCGGACAAGGCCTACTACCGGCTGGCGTTCTGTTACAAGCAGGAGGGGATGAATGAGCAGGCGCTGGCGGCCTGTGAGACGGAACTGGACCGCTATCCCGCCACCACCCGAAAAAAAGACGCGTTGAAACTCCGTCTGGACATCTACAAGGCGCTGAAGGACTACGGCAACGTGTTGAAAGCCCTGATGACCTTGAAGGCCGCGGCATCCAATCCGGACGAGGAACGGCGCGTGGATTACGAGCGGGCGTGGATCTATATCGATCTCTGCCGCTACGCGGAGGCCCAAGCCTTGTTCAAGGATATCCTGGCGGCGTCTCAAGGAGCGGGCGAACGGCTGGTTGTCCGGGACGGCTACGCACGTTCCCTGTTGCGCGGCGGCAACGCGGAAGCGGCGCTGACCCAGTACGAGACCCTCGTGAAGGAGGAGACTTCCGAGCTGCGCCTGTTCGTGGAGGAAATGCTGGTGTGGTATCTCCAGCGCGCGCTCGGCAAGGCGTCCGACGATCAGTTGCCGCCTCGCGCCTCGGCGCTCATGCAGCGGTACGAAGCGCTGGACGAGACCGGCCGCGCGGCGCTTGACCGGAACACGGTGACGCAGGTGACCTGGGTGTACTACGCGACCGCGCTGGTCGATCTGCTGCGGAAGGATGTGGACCGCGCGCTGGCCAAGTTCGATGCCGCCTCCAACTCGCCAGACGACTGGTTGGCGGCCGACGCGATCCTGCACGCCGCCGAGATCCATGCCGCCGCCGGACGGCTGGAACCCGCGCGGGAGGCGCTGGACTATCTCCTGTTCTCGACGAAGTCCGCCGAGGGGGAGGTTCGCGCGTTGTTCCTGTTGGCGAAGCTCCTCAGGCAGATAGGCGATGAACGGAAGGCGGAGGAGCGGCTGGACGTGCTGGTCAAACGGTTCCCGGATTCGGCCCCGGGCTTGCTCGTCATCCGTGAGCGGACAGAGCGGGCCGCAGCCGAGGAGCAGGCCAGACGCGAGGCCGAGGAG
>CAZOJL010000113.1:8157-12345 GCA_964580075.1 uncultured Akkermansia sp.
GCCGAGGAGCAGGCCAGACGCGAGGCCGAGGAGAAAGCGGCGGCGGAAGCCAATGCGGGTATCGGAGGGACGGATGGACAGCGGTGACGTGTTTAAAATGAATCGAAACCTTCGGACAACAGGCACGGCCGGCTTCGGCCGCCGCATCGCGGGCGTCTGCCTCGTGTTGTTCGCGGCGGTGTCGTGCGCCCGGGGCGCGGACAGCGCGCCCGCCGACACGGTGACCGCTCCGTCCGAAACGGTTGAGGTTCCGCTGCCCGAGACGCCGGAAGCGCTGTTCGGGTATGCGCAACAGATGGAAAACGAAGGAAAGATGGTTGCCGCTTGCGATGCGTACACCCTTTTTCTCGCCCGGTTTCCAGACCATTCGCAGATCCAGGAAACCGGCTACCGGCTGGGCAAGTGCCTCGACGTCGTCGGCCGGGTGGATGAGGCGGTGGTGCAGCTCGAGGCCGTGATGCGCGCCAAGAATAAAAGGTTCAGAAACCGCCAGGACGCGCTCTTCCTGCTGGGCAAGCTCTATGGCGAGTTGAACGACTACGAGAAGGCCTGCAGGGCTTTCGAGACCTTGCTGGCGGAGGGAGCCGGTTTATTCGAGGAGGATGCCCTGAACCTCTGCGCCGCTTACTACGCGGTCCAGAAAAAATATCAGGAAGCGGCTGGCAAACTCAACATCCTGAAACGGCGTGAAAATGCGGTCTATGCCGAGCGGGCGGCGTATAAGCTGGTGCTCGTGTGGCTGGAGGCGGGAAATCTGGATCTGGCGGTTGAGTCGGTGAGCTACCTGGCCAAAGAGTTTCCGCAGAATCTGGATGCGCGCGGGCTGATGCTGCGGATCGCCGACGTGTTCAGGCAGCAGCGGAAATTTATGCAGGCGATCGCGATCTGCAACCAGTTGCAAGGCGCGTTTCCCAAGTCGCGCGAGGCCCTGGCGTCGGGCTACGTGGTGGGCATGTGCTACCGCGATCAGAAACAGCCGGACAAGGCCATCGAAGTGCTGGTCGCCACCGCGAGGATTCCCGAAAACGCCAAAAGCGGCGTGGCGGCGGAGTCGATGGTCAAGGCGGCCGACATTCTCCTCGCGGACAAGGCGGACATCGAGCAGGCGATGGAGCGGTACGAGGAGGCGACAGACCTGGCGCGGTTCCTGACGGATGAGGAACGGCGGCAGCAGGTGCTCGAGGTGTGTTACTTCCGTCTGGCGGAATACGCATTCCAGAATAAGAAGTGGGCCGTGGCGCTGGAGTTCTATACGCTGCTGCGGAAAAATGGCACGACCCTGAATGTCCTGCCGCGCATGATGAAATGCCAGGCGGAACTGGGAATGGATCCCGATGCCTACGCCCGTGGTGAAAGTGAACTCGCGTTTATCCGCAAAAAAATTGCGGAAAATCCCGGCACCTACGCGGCGGCCGAGGGCGAAGTATTCCTGGCCGACCACGACCTCACCGCTGCGCTCGCGCAGGGCCGATCATCGGCGTCGCTGCAGAGATGCGCCGCGGCATACGCCGACATTCTGAAACGCTATCCGCCCGCCATTCTCGCCGAGTTCCACTTGCATTCCTATATTCTGGTGCAGCTCGGCAGAAGCCAGGCGGCTCTGTATGCCCTCCTCCGTCAGGACAACGTCGCAGACACAAGTTGGGAAGGGACCATTCGATCATTCGAGCGGGCGATCACCATTGACGCGGAGACGCCGTATGCGCGGGATGCGCTGGAGTTTATCGCGCAGACCGCCGATAACGCCGGTCAAAAGGAGAAAGCCTTCGAAACCTACACGAAGCTGTTCGAGCTGACCGGGGAGAAACTCAAAACGGCCAAGGACGATGCGCAGTTGCAGGATGACAGGATGGGCTACCTGAAGGCCCTGCTGACGCGGGCGCGGCAGACGGAGACGATCGAAGACGCGATCGCCCTGTCGAACCGCATCATCGAGCAGGATGGCGTGGGCTCGCCCACCGGTCGGCATGCGCTGCTCTACACGGGCGAACTGTACTACTTGCGGAAGGACTTCTCCGCCGCGGCTAAGGCGTTTAACACGTTCATCGACACGTACGGCCCGAAGCGCAACGAACAGGGTGACTTTGCAGACGGGCCGCTAAAGGTCGGCACACCCGACGAAACAACCGAGCAATTGTTTGAAGCGGCGCTGCGGGTGGCTCAGGCCTGGTACCTGCAGGGGCACCATCAGAACATGATCAAGGCGTATGGCTGGATGGCGCGCAATATGCCCAACAAAAACCCGTTCAGTGCCGAGGCCCACTACTGGCTCGCCATGGAACTGGCTCAGGGCGAGCAGGGAAAAACACCGGAAAACAGGCGAAAACTGGCCGATCAACTGTGGACCAATGTGGTCTGTACCGTCTCGATCCGTGAATTTCCGGGTCATGCGCGGGCGGTGGAACAGAAACTGTACCGGCCCGGGGTGACCGCCCCCTCCATGATGAAATACGCCAAGTTGGCGATTGTGAAGACCGGCGAGATTCTGAGCGAACTGGGCGATCATGAGACCGCGGCCCGCATGTTTGAGGCCTATCTGGCGCTCTATCCGGCGGAAACACGGACGCGGGAAGGCGAACCGGCGCTCAAGGACGAACTTCACGGCATTGCGCGGTACGCGCTGGGACGGGAATACATCGTCGTCCGGGACTATGCCAAGATGATCGCCGCCTACAAGCCGTACTTGGACGGCTTGCGGGATGATCGCTTCCGCATCACCGCGCTGCGGTTCATGGGATTCTACGGCACAACGGATGAGCTGAAAGCGGTCGGGGTCGAGGCGTATGCGACGCTCCTGGACGAGTATGGCAAGAATCCCGTGACCGAAAAGGGCGAGCGCATTCCCATTCCGCAGGGGGAACGGATACGGCTGGGGAACTCATCCTGGAACGGCATCCGCCTGCCCCCGCCGGACGATTTCGACTTTGGGCAGATCCGGTATGCGCTGGGATTCCTGTACTGGAAGAACGATGACATGCCCGGGTGT
The DNA here is from genome assembly GCA_964580075.1 of uncultured Akkermansia sp. Classification (GTDB taxonomy): domain Bacteria; phylum Verrucomicrobiota; class Kiritimatiellia; order RFP12; family JAAYNR01; genus VGWG01. The sequence continues at coordinate 11,144 of CAZOJL010000113.1, forward strand.
ATCCGCGCCTTGACCTCGTTTATGACGGAGCGGGATCTGAAGAAAAGCGATTCACGCGCCCAGGCGTTGTACATGCTGGGGAAGAGTCACTTCAAACTGCGGGACATCCCCAACGGAGCGAAGGTGCTGGCCGCATTGCTGTCGGATCATCCGACGTTCGCCGGGATCGAGGAAGTCTTCGTGCAGGCCGCTTGGGGCGCCATGATGATGAAGGACTGGAAAAAGATCCTCGACATGCATGCGAACTTCTGCTGGAAGTACAAAACGTCGCTTCTGCAGCCGCATATGGATCTGTATCAGGCCGTGGCATACCTGAACATCCCTGAAAAGCAGAAGGAGGGCCTTGAGAAACTTGCCAGTCTGGGCAAGAGCGAGACGTATCAGGATGTCAAGGCCGACGCGTTGTACTACCAGGCCATGCATCTGCTGGCCCATGTGGAGCGGGGGACGGACGGCAAGCTGCTCCAACGGGACCTGCGCGCGATCCACAAACTGTTTGCCGCCAGCGTCGAGTTCTTTCCACGGGCGCCGTCCTGTCTTGAAGCGGCGAAATGTGCGATCCTGCTCGGCCGGTGGAGTGAGGCCAAGGGCCATCTGGACAAGGTGCTGCGCAACTTCCCCGATGCCGAGATCGAGACGGTGAGGACGGCGAAGCAATTGATGCCCCAGGTCCAGTTGGAGATTGCGAAAGCCCAAGCGGAAGAAGGGGGCTCCGAGTAGGTCCCCGCTCCGGAAGAAGACGTTTTAGTGTGAGACTCTTGCATAACCTCCTTCGTCGGTTCTGCAAACGCAGTATTCAGAAGCCAGTATTCAGACAGCTCATCTGATACCTTCGCCCCGGCGGCAGCGTCTGGAGTGCGCGCGGCAAGCGGTATCCCGCGCGACGCCGCTTTATTACGTCCGAAACGCCTCAACCCGACCGAGATGAAACACGAAGGACACGAAGATCATGAAGAAATCGTTTTTGTGTGCTTTTGTGGGCGCTTCCGGGTTTTTGTGGGGAATTGTCTTTGACGATTGTGCTGGGCTCAACCGTAAGGATAATCCGAGTAAGTGTAGACGAGTAAGTGTAACCGACTAAGTGTAGCCGAGTGTTTGGATGGGCCTAGAACGGCGCGACTTGTCCGACGTAGCCTTGGCGAAGGCGGAAGCAACACTTCATCGCCACACTTAGTCGGTTACACTTAGTCCAACCACCTAGT
>CAZOJL010000114.1:0-12229 GCA_964580075.1 uncultured Akkermansia sp.
CGGCGTTCGTCACGGCGCTGGCGGAATACGTGGATCAGACCGGTGACCTTTCGATCCTGAGCGAGCCGGCGGGGGAGGGGGGTACCGTATGGGAAAAAGTCCGGCGCTACATGCGCAACGTCTATGAACACCGCGACGGTGATCACGATGGCATTGTGGAGTGGCGGAACCTGTGGGAGGGTGGGTCGGACGACAAGGTCGGCTGTTTCTTCAGCAAGGCCAACCTGAAAGAGTGGATCTATACCGTGACCACGCAGGACCCCGACGTGGTGGCGTCTTTCTACCGGGAGAACCAGCGGCCGCAAACGAATTTTTACGAGCTGAATTTCTTTCTGGGCGCGTTGCAGGCGCTGGAGCGGCTGGCCCGGTTGAAGCGGGACGACGCCACCGCCCGCTACGCCAGCGAGCGTTTTGCGGCCACCTGCGCCACGGTGGAGAGCCGCCACTGGCACGAGGCGGACGGTTTCTATTACGACTGGGATGTCACGGCCGGGAAGCTGATCCGCGTCAAGAACCATGACGCATTCTACCTCCCCTATTATCTTGGCAACCAGGCGCGCGCAAAACGGCTGTTCGAGCATCTGGACAATCCGGAGGAGTTCGCGCTGCTCTACACGCCGACCCTGGCGAAGAACGAGGCGGGCTTTCGACCGCACGGCTACTGGAGCGGCGGCCACTGGCCGCGCGAGATGGTCTACATCGCCCGCTCGCTGGCGGCTTGCGGTCGGCGCGAAACGGCCGTGGATCTGCTGGTGAAGGCCATCTGCTGCGCAGCCGGCAAGGTTATCCCCGAGAACATGAATCCCATCACCGGCGAGGACGCGACCCATGTGACCGGCATGGCTTACAACGCCGTGAACGTCCTCGCGTTGAAACAGATTACGGAATGAGAAACCGCCCCGCTTAACCCAAACAGGAGCGAATGAAATGCAACAGCCCCCCCCGCGCGATTATTTGAGTTTGTCACCCGAGATTACGCGGGCCTCCGTGCGGTCCGTCAGTTGGTGGAATCAATCCAACCAGCCGCTGCAGGACAATCAGAATGTGCGCATCGAGATCTGCGACGGACAGACGTTCCAGACCTGGGACGGGTTTGGCGGCGCCGTCAGCGAACGGGGCATGCAGGCGCTCAGCCGGCTACCGGCGCAGGAACAGACACGCTTCTTCCAGGCGATGTTCGGACCGGACGGAGCAAGTCTGTCCTGGATCCGCCTGCCAATTGGCGCCAGCGATTTTGCCTTGAGTGCCTACAGCGCGTCCGAAACGGCCGAGGACTACGAACTGGCTCATTTCTCGCTGGCGCGTGACCGGCAGTGGGTGATTCCGTATATCCGGGCGGCACAGGCGGCGAATCCGTCCGTCCGTATTCATGCCAGTCCCTGGAGTCCTCCCGGCTGGATGAAGAAGAGTGGACGCATGGACGGGGTAGAGCAGTGTGAATTGCGCGATGAACCACGCCTCCTGGCCGCGTATGCCCGGTACCTCCGTCTGTTCATCCAGGCCTATGCCGCCGAGGGAATCAAGATTGACCGGCTGATGGTGCAGAACGAGATGGACTCACCGGCGCCATTCCCCAGTTGCCAGTGGACGCCGGAACTCTTTGTCCGCTTTCATCTGGCGTACCTCAAGCCGGAATTCGCCGCCCACCGGATCGACACGGAAGTCTGGGGCGGAACCTTCCGCACCATGAGCGGACTGCAGGCGCATGAGTGCTTCCGTAATCCCGAGTTTCGCGCCTTCGTCCGCGGCGCCGCGTTTCAGTACAGTTACCCCAAGCCGATTGATGACTTGCAGATTCTCTATCCGGGAACCCGGATCATGCACACGGAAACGGTCTGCCACGGCGGCGCCAACACCGCGACCGAAGCCGCCGGCCAGTTCGAAGACTTCCTGGGCTATGCGGCGGCCGGCGCCGAAGTCTTCACCTACTGGAATTCCGTCCTCGGGGAAGACGCCGCCAGCACGTGGGGATGGAAACAGAATGCGATGTGTACGGCGCATGCCGAAAAACAGCAACTGATCCTCAACCCCGATTATGAGGTGTTTCAGTTGCTCGGCAGAAATCTGCGTCCGGGCGCCGTCCGCGTCCGCTGCTTCAGCCAGTTGCTCACCTGCCTCTGCTACCGCAATCCCGATGGACGTCTCTGTCTGATATTGCGTAATCTGGAGGAGGCCCGGCAGGCCGAGGTGACGATCAACGGGGTCCTGCGGCGGGTCGATCTGCCCGGTCATGCGCTGTGCGCCTTGATTTTGGATGTTTAGGGTTCTATCGGACAAAAAGGAGTTCGTCATGATTCGTGGATTGCATTACATGTGCTGGTATCGTCAGGACTGGAACTACCACCCCAGCATGCCGATGAAACGCCTGCAACAGGTGCAGGATATCGTGAATATGAACGGCAACCTGCTGCTCTGGTCCTGCCTGGGAAGCGCGGCCATCGGCATCCAGTACCTCGACAAGGAAGCCAACGAGGCCATTCCGCCGCGGCTGCGCTTCTATGGCTATCTGAACGACAAGGAGTTCATTGCCGAATGCGGCAAGCGGGGCATCACCGCGTCAGCCGTCATCTGGAAGGCGCAGTTGTGGGAGTTTCCGGCTGAGTTCAGCGAGGATGAGTCGGAACTGCTGGCGCTGAACAAGCTGCGCGGCGTCGGCAAGAAGGGGTGGATCGGCATGCGCGAGCTCTCCACCGACCGCTACCCGAAGATCTTCCCTTCAATCAAGACGTTTTTCCCCAAGGGACTGAAAGATTCTGACGGAAAGCCGGTGAAGGATTTTCTGAAGGGGTTCATGGCCGTGACGCTGGACGGGAATCCCATCTTCTCGCGGTGGCTGATGGTGCCCGGTCATGACCACTATTGCTACAGCCCGTGCGGCAACAAGCCGGTCTTCCGGGAGTACCTCCGCAAAGAAATCGAAATCATGATCGATGCCGGCGCGCCAGTCGTGCATATCGACGAGTTCGATGCCCAACTGCTCGCGGCGATGAGCGGCGGATGCTTCTGCAAGGATTGCCTGAAGCTGTTCCGGGAATACCTGAAGAAGAATCCATCGGCGGAGACGGATGATCTCGACCTCGATCGTTTTGACTACCGTGCGTTCCTGAAGAAAAAGGGGTATACAGACAAGGATCTCACCGATCCCGACATGGACAAGCGGCTGGCGATCCCCCTGCTCCCGGCGTTCATCCGGTTCCACATCGCCAGCATCGAGCCCGGCGTGATCGACATCGCGGAACACGTGCGCGCCTATTCGCTCAAGAAGACCGGGAAGCGGGCGAAGGTGACCGCCAACCTGTACCACTGCGACCCGCACGGCGAGGCGGTGCGCAAGCACTGTGATCTCATCATCGGCGAGAAGGCCGACATCAAACTCCGTCAAGACGGCTACTATCGTTTCGGGCACGCGTTTTTCGGCGGCAAGGAGGGGTCGTTTATCGAGGACCCGGGTCCCTATATCCACGAGATCATGCGCGACATCGACGCCGGGAAGAACGATTCATACATCCTCTTCATGCTCGAGCCGCTGGCCCATGGCTTCAACATCGCGATCCCCTATGGCGGCTGGTTGCAGAACCAGCGGCAGGATTCGTTCTACCCGCCGGCGGAGGCCGAACGGCGGATGGGGGCCTGGCTGAAGGAACATGAGTCGCTCTTCACCAACCGGTTCGCCGCGAAAACCGCGGTGCTCTACGATCAGCGCAGCGCGATGGATTGCGAACTGACGAAGGGGCTCAACCGACGGCATCTGGATGTCGGCTTCCCGGTCTTCCACGGGTTGTGCCAGTCGCTTTGTGACGCGCGCATGCTCTACAACGTCCTGTACGTCAGCCCCGACGAGCCGCTGACGGCCAAGCGCCTGGCCGCGTATAAGCAGATCGTGCTGCCGGATGCGTACAGTCTGCCGGAGAGCGAGGTCCGGATGTTGCGGGCGTGGCAGAAGAAGGGCGGCCGCGTGGTGTCGGTCGGAAAGGTGGACCCGCGCCTGGCGGACACGGAGTTCCGGCATCGCGCGTTCCCGGAACTGAGCGCCCATCTGGCGCAGGTCGGTTCCATCGTCGCGGCGCAGGACGTGGAAGGGCTGGGACTCTCGCTGCACAAGCGGGGCAGGGGATATGCGCTCCATCTGGTGAACTACCGCATGAATTCCGGCACGCGGGTCATCGAAACGATTCCGAGGGCGGAGTTCACGCTGGGGTGGAAGCCGAAGAAAGCGGCGGTGCACTCATTCCCGGCGTCGGACACAAAAGCGCGCCTGGAAGGGAATGTGCTGACGGTCGAGAACCTGAGCATTTACACGGTGGTGGAGTTGGGGTAGGACGCAGTGTCGAGTGTCGATTTCTGCCGATAGCAATCGATTCATAACATCTGCGCAACATCTACGGGGGCTGGCCCTTGAGACTTGCGGAATCGACTCTGGAAACGTGATCAGGGCATTTCGACGGGATTTTCGATATTGACGGATCTGTCGTCATTTGTCATGATGAATGCCGACAGATTGGACGAGGTCAGCCATGAAAGATTCCGACCCCTATATTGTGCGCTCACTGGATTTGGCGGCGTTGATGCAGCGGAAGTCCCATTTTCTGTTCGGGCCGCGCCAAACCGGAAAGAGCTCGCTCGTGCAGCACACGCTCGGGAAGGCGCGTGTTTATAACCTGCTCGACACGGATGTGTTCCTAGCACTCAGCCAGCGTCCCGCGCGTCTGGCGGAGGAACTGGTCAACGAGGAAGCCACGGTCGTAATCGACGAGATCCAACGTCTGCCGATCCTGCTCAACGAAGTGCACCGGTTGATCGAGGAGCGCGGTATCCGGTTTCTCCTGACCGGATCCAGCGCCCGGAAGCTGCGCCGGGGGGGCACCAACCTGCTTGGCGGGCGCGCACGCGTCAGGCACCTGCACCCTTTCGTCTTTCCCGAGCTGGGCGCGCGATTCGATCTGCACCGCGCTTTGTATGCGGGACTGCTGCCCGGCCTGCACTTCTCCGATGACCCCGACGCTGACCTGTCCGCTTACGCGGGCGCCTATCTGCAGCAGGAAATCGTGGCGGAAGGCGCTACGCGCAACGTGCCCGCGTTCAGCCGGTTCCTTCGCGTGGCCGCCCTTTGCAACGCCCGCATCGTCAACTTTACGAACATTGCCAACGACGCCCAAGTCCCGCGCACGACGGTCTACGAGTACTTCGAGATCCTGAAAGACACACTGGTCCTGCGTGAGTTGCCCGCGTGGCGGGCGACTCGCAAGCGCAAGCCCCTGGCTTCTTCGAAGTACTACTTCTTCGACACGGGCGTCGTGCGCGCGCTGCAGGGGCGCGGCGTCGCGCCGGGCACACCCGAGTACGGCGACGCCGTCGAGACCTACGTTATGCACGAACTGGGCGCGTACAGCGAGTACCGGGCCGCGCAATCGCTGGCCTACTGGCGTTCGACGTCCGGATTCGAAGTGGATTTCATTCTGGGCGATCACACTGCCATCGAAGTCAAGGCCAAGGCCAACGTCGGTTCTGCCGACCTGAAGGGTCTCGTGGCGCTGGCGGAGGAAGCGCTTTTGAAACGGTATATCTGCGTGTGTCTCGAACCCCGCGCGCGCCGTGTCGGCGCGATCGACATTCTGCCGCTGACGGAGTTTCTGACTCGCCTCTGGAGCGGCGCCTACGCGACCTGATGCGGTCTCTCCGGGCGGCAAAGGCGGCGACTTCCGATCCTGATAACGCCGCCCAACTCGCGCCCTGTCGCCTGGGGTGGCAGCATGCCAAACCGCGACCCCGCAGTAGAACAAGTTCACGGCGGGGCAGGCACGTTCCTTCGCGACACGCGCCTCGACCCTTGGTCGGCGTAGACTCCTGGGCGCAAGACGCCTACCGTATCATGAACAAGGTGCCGGAGGGTGGTCCGACCTTCAGAATGCCCGAGCCGCTAAAGTTGGCGGGGTGGGTGCTTGCACTGTACGCGCCGTTCGGCATCTGGCTGCCATTGATCCAAAGTGCGTCGATTTGTTCTTTTCCGGTGACGAAATTAAGGTTGACCATGCCCGTGCTGTTCAGATCCAGCTTAGCGGAATCTGGCAAGCTCGTACCGTTGTCCAGTTGCAATGTTGCGCTGGCCCCCACGAAGATATTCGTGCTGGCAATGGCCGCGCTTGCGCCGATCCGCAACGTTCCGCCTACGGTCGTGTCACCGACGTACGTGTTAACGCCGTTCAGGGTTAGCGTGCCCGCCCCCGACTTGGTCAGCGCCAAAGAGCCGGCCGTGTTCTGGATTACGCCCGCGAACGTGCTGCTGCCGCCGCTCCCGCCCACCGTAAGCGTCGGCGTTCCGCTCGTTCCGTCTATGACCGCCCCGGCGGAGCCGTTGATCGCATTCACGGCCTCGCTGTTTCCGTTAAGGTCCAGCGCCGGTGTGCCGCCGGCGGTGAACGTCACCGTGACCGAGTCGGCAATCTGGTTCGCGTTCAGCAGCTTCACCGTATCCGTGCCCGTCCCGTCGCCGATCGTCAGGGCGGCCGCAATCGCATTCACGCCGGCGGTCTTCTGCAATGCCAACGTGCCTTCGTTGACAATCGTGACGCCCCCGTGCGTGTTCGCGGCCGTGCCGCTCAGGGTCAACTGCGCGGTGCCGTACTTAACGAAGTTCTGAGAAGCGCCGCTGACCAACCTGCCTGAGTAGGTGGTGTTGTTGTAGGACAATACGGCCAGCGTGCCGTTGCCATCTATTGTGCCGTTACCATTGCCGGAGAGGTCGTTGATGGTCTCCCCCTTCCCGTTCAAGTTGAGGGAAGCATTGACCGTTACTGCACCCTTTCCCACCCCGTGCGGAATGACCTCGCTATTCCCGCAGGTCCAACCGCCGCCACCTCCAGCCGCGTTCTGGATTGTAAGCGTCCCCGTCCAGTCGTTTGCTGTATTGCCCATCGTGAATGAGCCACCACCCCACCCTTGTACTGTCAGTCCACCGGTACCGGTAATTTTGGAGGAAATAGTGGTTGACCTCTGGTTTGGACCATAGAAAACGCGCGATCCGTTGTTAAGGTCTATGTTGAGACTCGAACTGAAGGTGTAGGGCGCCCATTGAATATAGTCGCTGGCATTCAGGACGATATTGCCGCCGAGAGTGATCGTCTTTGTGCCGCTGGCGGGTTGAAGAGCTATGCTGTTGTTGTTTCTTACCGCGAACCTCATGTCTCCGGATGTAGTTCGGTCGTTGTTGAAGTTGAGTACGAAGCCGCTGTTGGTGACTCCTGTAAATCGGTCGTTGATAACGCCGCCGCTCCAATTTGCAGTATCGTCGTACGTTTGAGAGCCAGATGCCGATCCAGTCCAGTCCGCCGAAGCGCGCTGCGCCATTGCCAGCATCATCCCCGCCGCCAGCAGGAGCGAGAGAATGGAAGAATGGAAGGGTGGAAAGATGGAAGAGCGGAAAGTGTTCAGTGGCCACTTGCCGCCCGCCTCCTGAAACCTGAAACCCGAAACCTGAAACTTATTTTCTGTTTGCTTCTTCATCGTGATTCTCCTTTCGTATTGCGTGAACCAACCCACAGTGTTGGCATCCATTATGCGGGGGGGGGTAAAAGTCAACTCCCTTTTTTTATTTATATTTGAGGCGCTTGCAAAACCCTTGGAAGCGCCGGAAAGCAGGGTTCAGGATGCCAGGGTTCAGGCCGGAAAAGTCTCCTGAACCCCGAACCCTGAACCCTTTGCTTGCACAAACCGGAGGTTTTGCAAGCGCCTCATTTTTTGCGGCCCCTTTCGCCTTGCGAAAACGCAAAATCCCACGGTGTGCTTGACGTTTATTCCCGCTTCTGCCATCATCCTCGCCATGAGCTCGGGGCTCGCTGCTCAAGCCGTTTTCGGCATGATTGCGGCCTGCGTGGGCCGGTGCCAGCCGAAAGCGATTTCTTATCAATAAAAGATGGAAACGAAGCACAGATCGGCAGACGAAACTGGCATGGCGCCCGCCGGCGACGACGGCCGGCAGCCGATGCGCCTGGTGTCACTCAGGTCCATGGTCATCGCGTGCGCCTTGATGCCCATCCTCGCCATGTGGGTCTATCTGTCCGAAACCATCTGGTATTCCGGACATCCGACCACCATATCCCTGTTCTATCACGTCACGTTCGTCGTGCTGCTGATCGCCATCCTGAATCTGCTCGTGCGTCGGAGGTGGCCTGGCAGAGCGTTGAGCCCGGGCGAACTGATGACCATCTACATGATGCTCTCCATTGCCAGCACGTTCTGCAGTCACGACACATTCCAGATCCTCATTTCCATGCTGGCGTTTCCCGTCAACGCGGCCAACCCCCAGAACCGATGGGACGAACTCGTGATCTCGCACTTCCCGACGTGGGCCATCGTAACGGACCCGGAGGCCTGCAGCCAGATGGTCACCGGCAACGCGACGCTCTACAAGTGGAGCATCATCCTGGCGTGGCTGAAGCCGCTCGGCTTCTGGATCTTGGTCGTGTTGGCCCTGATGATCGCGTTGCTCTGCCTGAACATCTTCTTCCGGCAGCCTTGGACCGAGAAGGAGCGTCTCAGTTTTCCCATCATCCAGATTCCGATGGCCATCGCCACCGATTTGTCCGGCCTGCTCCGAAACCGGCTCTTCTGGATCGCGTTCGGCGCCGTCGCCTTCCTCGACATCGTGAACGGCCTGCATCATTTCCACCCGGGTGTCCCGGAGATCCCGATCGTCAACGCCTTCCAGTTCAGCGATTACTTTGTGGAACCGCCGTGGAACGCCATCGCGTGGACGACGGTCAACCTGTATCCGTTCGCGATTGGCCTGGCGTTTTTCCTGCCCGTCGATCTCGCCTTTAGTTGCTGGTTCTTCTTCATCTTTTTCAAGCTGCAAATCGTCCTCGCTTCCGCGAGCGGCGTCCACAATCTGCCGGGGTTCCCCTATACCGTGGAGCAGACCGCGGGCGGCTACCTGGCTATCGGCCTGCTCGCAATCTGGCTGGCCCGAAAGCATTTCTGCGGCGTCATCCGGACGATCTGCGGACGCCCCGGCGGCGTGGACGAAAGCGCCGAACCCATCCGGTACCGGACGGCGCTCCTATTGCTGGCACTCTCGCTAACCGCGCTCGTCTACTTTGGCACGCTGCTGGGCGCTTCCTGGGGCGCGATGGTCGTGTTCTTCACCATCTTTTTCCTGTACGCGCTGGCTATCGCGCGGATGCGCGCCGAACTGGGTCCACCCGCCCACGACCTGCATTACATGGGGCCGGAAGTCGTGATGCACAACGCCGTCGGCGCCCACGGGCTCGGCGAGGGCAACCTCGGCGCGTTCTCCATGTTCTGGTGGATCACCCGCGCGTACCGGGCGCATTTTTCCCCGCACAGCATGGAGGGCTTCAAGCTGGCGCAGCTCACACGGATCACGTCCCGTTCGATGATGGTGGCCATGCTCGTCGCGATCGTCTTCGGCGTCATCTCCGCGTTCTGGGCCGGACTGCACGTGTTCTACGTCCACGGCATCGGCGGCAACGTTGGCGCCTTGTTCGCCACGGAGATGTGCACACGGATGGCCAACTGGATGTCGTCGCCGCAGGAGCCGCGCCTCGCGGCGACCGCGGCAACCGGCATCGGACTGCTCTTCGCCCTGTTTCTCGGCTTCATGCGGATGCGTTTCACGTGGTGGGTATGGCATCCGGTGGGTTTCGCCACGTCCGCATGCTGGTCCATGGAGAAGCTCTGGTTCCCCATCTTCGTGGCCTGGCTGGCCAAGAGCCTGATCACGCGGTACGGAGGAGCCGTCGCGTACCGAAAGGCGCTGCCATTCTTCATCGGACTGGTGCTGGGCGAATTCACGATGGGCAGCCTGTGGGGCATTTACGGTGCGATCAAGGGCACCGCGGTCTATCACTTCTGGGGATGAACCATGCGCTGGATTCTGGCTGGAATTCTGACTGTGGCTTTAACAGTGGCCGGTGCCGTGTGGATCGGCCGGCCGCAGCCGCTCCATCTCGAACTGCCCTCCTCGGTGGTCGAGCAGGCCATGGCCACCGAGGTCCTCAATCCGGACAGGATCCGCGCGCATGTGACCCGCTTGGCCGGTGCGCCATCGCGGGTCAGCGGCTACCCCGGCGCGGACTTGGCCGCGCGGACAATTCTCGACGAACTCGACAACATGGGGTTGACCAACCACGCGGTGCAGGCCTTCACTGTGGTCGTACCGATCGTCCGCTCGGCCAGCCTGACCGCGACCGGCGGCCCGGACGGTCCGGTCTCCATTCCGCTCCACCCGCTGTGGCCGAACCTCGCCAGGACCTGCGCCACCGGCCCGGAAGGAATCACCGCGCCGCTCGTGCCTGTCGGGCCAGGCAAAGACGCGGACCTGGCCGGGAAAGTGCTGCGCGGCGCGATCATGGTGATGGACTGGCAGTCGAACACGGAATGGTTGAGCGTCCCCGAATTCGCCGGCCGGGCGGTGATCTTCCGCGCCAGTCCGGGAACCGCCGGCGTCCTGGCGCGAAACAAGTTCCTGACCGTGCCGGCCCATATTCCCCGTTTTTATGTCGAAGAAAGGGATCTGCCATCGCTGGACAGGTTGTTGGCGGCAGGCGCGTCGCAGGTCACCGTGCGCTGCGAGATGGACTGGGAAGAGGTCGGCGCCCGGAACATCCTCGCGCGGGTCTGCGGCGGTGACACCCCGCGCGGTAACGTGGACACCGACCGGGCGCCGGTCGTGTTCCACGCCTACTACGATAGCATCAGCGTCGTTCCCGATCTCGCGCCCGGCGCCGAACAGGCGTGCAGTCCGGCCGTCCTTCTGGAGCTCGCGCGCTTCCTGTCGAACCTGCCGAACAAGCCCGACCGGCCCGTGTACGTTCTCTTCACCGGCGGGCATGGCCAGGCCTTGTCGGGCATGACCCGCTTCATTCGCCGTCTCCAGGAGGGCATCGACCACGGCGGGAAGGACGACGGCGCGGATGCGCTGATCGCGCGCATGGGCCGGCCGGCGCTCTTCGTGGGCATCGATCTCGCCAGCCACTCCGACCGGTTCGGAGTCTTTGCCTTCGGAAACTTCCGCGGATATGCGGATTGGATTCTGCGGCCGAAGTTCAGCGCCCTCGGCCTGAAACTCGACGAGTTCGCGAAACAGCAGTGTCCGTTGTTCGATCCCGCAGCGGACTTGCCGGGCTTCGTGGACGCGATCAACTCGTCGCAGGGACGCGGCTGGAATACCTACTTCCCCTATCCGCCGGCGTTCGAAAGCGAACTGCCGGTCCTCATCGGGATCCCCGGCATCACTCTCGCAACGATCAACGACGACCGAAAACTCGTGGATACGCCCGACGACCGTTTGGAAAACGTGAATTTCGACCTGCTGGGCCGCCAGCTCGTTCCGGAACATGGGAAACGGCTCGGACTCCCCGCCTTCGTGCTCGCCCTGGCGTTCTGGAAAGGCCCCTTTGTCGCCCAGGCCATCGACCCGAAGCTCGCGCGCGTCCGGGGCCGGGTCCTCTGGCTTGACCAGAAGCAGGATTACACTCCCCGCCAGCCGCTGGCCAAGGCCCTCGTGTTTCTCCAGGCCAACCGCGGCATCAGCCTGGTCATCAACGCGGGTGAATACATCAGTATCATGGGACCTTCCGGTTCCGGTAAGAGCACGTTCTTCAACATGATCGGCGGCCTCGACCAGCCCACGTCAGGCGAAGTCTACGTTGACGACGTGGACATCGCCAGGCTCGAACCGTTTGAACTGTCGTGGCTCCGGTGCCGCAAAATCGGCTACATCTTTCAGACGTTCAACCTCATTCCGGTCATGAACGCGCTCGAAAATGTCAGCCTGCCGATGGTGTTTGCCGGCCTCAGCGCCGACGAAGCCCGGGAAAAAGGGGCGCGTCTGCTGGAACTCGTGGGACTGGGAGAACGTATCCATCACCGCCCCTCGGAAATGTCCGGCGGTCAGCAACAGCGGGTCGCCATCGCCCGCGCCCTGGCCAACGACCCGGCCATCGTCCTCGCCGACGAACCGACCGGCAATCTGGACCTCCAGACCGGCCACGAAATCATCGAACTGCTCAAGGACATGAAGGACCGGAATGGCGTCACGATCATCACGGCCACCCACGATATGAAGATGCTGGCTGCCAGCGACCGTGTCGTCTGGATCACCGACGGCCGGATATCCAATATACAGTCCCGCTCCGAGCTCGACATCCAGGTCGGCAAGATCAACAACCGCGAAGAATAGCGCAAGGGGTCATGCTGGGACAAGTGTAAT
>CAZOJL010000115.1:0-12218 GCA_964580075.1 uncultured Akkermansia sp.
CAAATCTGTAACCTGTTCATTCTCAACCTTAGTGCCTTACTGTCTTTCAGCCTATGGCCTATAGCCTATAGCCTTTTTTAGGTTCATGGGCGACCGTGTACGATCACATGCAGGGTCAAAGCAAGATTACGATTATGATACCGAATCAACGACCTCATCAGAACTGCCATGCGCCCGATACGTGCGACGGTTTGACATCAAACTGTTGTTCGGCTATCTTAACGGCGTGATCTGAAAGAATCCTCCCAAATGCTCATGTTTGACGAAAAGAGTAGCACAAGCCGCATCCCAAAGGTCGCGCCAGCCAGTAGCCAGGGCAACACTGGCTACTGCTTGGCAAGGCTTATCCCTGTACATGTAACGGCCTACCCATGTCGATCAAGCTGAGCCAGAATATGATTCTCAATTGGGGCGGCGCCACCGTCTATCGCGAGGCCGAAGCCCTCGTCAAGCGCGGGGGCGTGTTGCGCGCGGACATGAGCGGTTCCTGGCTCGAAGGGGTCGTCGCCCGCAACAGCGGCGCCAACCTCGTCACCAAGCTCAAAATCAACGAGAACGGCACCGTCGAGAACCACTGTCCCTGTTACATCAGCCGGGATCAAGGGCTGGTCTGCCCGCATGTCGTGGCCCTGGCGATCCTGGTGATGCAGCGGCACACCGACCCGCTCCGTGAGCAGAAGTATCAGGAGGAGCAGCGCCATGCCCGCGCCACGGCCGCCAAAGCCGCCGCCGCGCCGATCCGGCGCAGCCCGCGCGGCACACCCGCGACGCTGAAGCTCTTCCTCCCCCGGGATTGGGCGACCGCTTTCTATGGCGATGCGGTCGAACTCGGCTGTGTCTTCCAGATCGGCGCGCAACTGCTCCCGCCCGACGCGCTCACCGACCCCGGCGGCTACGCCCTCTCGCGTGCCGACGACGCCCTGCTCATCGTTCTGGAGGACATCTGCGAGGGGACCCCGCCCGCCCGCATCACGGTCAACAAGCCCGACTTTCTCAACATCCTCGAACTCGCGCGCCGCCACGCGCTCCCCGTCACCGACAACACCGACGTCAACGTCCGCGACATCCCGCTCGATTTCGCCTTGCGCGTCGACCTCGACCGCGAAAACGGCGAGCTGTTAATCTTCCCCGAAGCCGCCATCCCCGACGTCGCTCCGACCGTCTTCCCAACCTATCTGGCCCACAACCGGAAAAGCTGGGCGCTGGCCAACGGCACCCTCTGGCCGTTGAAGCAGACGCTCCCCCTCCCCTACCACGACCTGTACCGGCACCCGGAGCCGGTGGCCATTCCACGCGCCGACGTGCTCCGTTTTCTTGAAGTCGAGCTCCCCCTGTTGCGCCAGTCCGTTCCCGTGATCTGCGAGATTGATCCCGACCTGTTCACCACATCCTGCGGCCGACCCGTCTTCCACCTCGGGGTGCGCGGCAGCCCCGCCTCGGTCGCGGTCGACCTGCGAGCCGCCTACGGCGAGACCGCCTTCGCCGCCGCAGGCCCCGACACGGCGGGATCTTTCTCGGTGCCCGATCCTGAAGATCTGCTCCACTATTGTGGCCGCAACCCCGAGGCGGAAGTTCAGGCCGTTCAGCACCTTAACACAATCGGTTTTGCCGGAGACCAGGGCGACCATCTTGAACCGATCATGGGCACCCGCGCCGTGCTTAACTTCCTGGGCAGCGACCTGCCCGCCTTGCGCCGCCGGGGATGGAAGATCACGACCGAAGGCCGCGTGGCGGGTTTCTACGAGGCGATGCCGATGGTCACGCCGGTCGTCCGGATCGGGGCATCATCCGGCACGGACTGGTTCGAGGTCGAGATGGATTTCGAATGTGCCGGAGGGCCGGCGCTGACATCCGCCGACATCCAGCGCGCGCTGAACCGCCGTGAGTCGTACATCGAGCGCGACGGCCAAAACGTCCTGATCGACCGTGCGGCCATCGAGTCGATGCGCGACGTCTTCAGCGATTGCCGTGCGCGCGACGGCAGTCGGCCCGGTACCTTCCGCCTGCCCACCGTCTACGCGCCGTTCGTCCAGTCCTCGCTGGCCGCCATCGACGGCATTGACGTGGAGGATCCGCCCAACTGGCGCACCGCCGTGCGGCAGCAAAACCGCGATCTGAAGCTCACCCCCTTTCCGCTGGGCGACGACACCCTCGAACAGACCCTGCGCGATTACCAGAAACAGGGCGTCTACTGGCTCCGGTTCTTGGAAACGTCGGGATTCAACGGACTGCTCGCCGACGAGATGGGACTCGGCAAAACCCTGCAGACGCTCGTCTGGATCAACCTGGAACGCGCTGCGGCCGATGTCCGGGGGACGCCGGCTCTGATCGTCTGCCCGACCAGCCTGGTCGAAAACTGGAACCGCGAGGCCGAACGCTTCGTCCCGCGTCTGCGGCGACTCGTGCTCAACGGCCCCGCGCGCCATGCGCTGTTTGACCAGATCCCGGATCACGACCTGGTGATCACCTCCTACGCGCTGCTCCGCCGCGATCTCGAGGCGTGCTACGCCAACCATCGCTTTTCCGTGGCCGTCCTCGACGAGGCCCAGCACATCAAGAACCGCTCCACACAGAACGCCGTTGCCGCCAAGCAGATCCGGGCGGCCAACAAGCTGGTGCTCACCGGCACGCCGGTCGAAAACTCGGTCGCCGACCTGTGGTCGATCATGGACTTCCTGATGCCCGGCTACCTCGGCGAATACGACACCTTCCACGCGAACTACGAGGCACCGATCGGCCAGGGCGGGGAATCGGGCGGGCAGGCGCAGCTCAAACTCCGCCGCAAGCTCCACCCCTTCCTCCTCCGACGCCTCAAGAAGGACGTCGCCAAAGACCTCCCCGACAAGATCGAAAAGGTGTCGTACTGCATTCTAACCCCCGACCAACAGCAGGTCTACAACACGCTGTTGCAGGACTCCCGGCGAAAAATCGGAGACAT
This sequence comes from uncultured Akkermansia sp., assembly GCA_964580075.1. Lineage (GTDB taxonomy): Bacteria > Verrucomicrobiota > Kiritimatiellia > RFP12 > JAAYNR01 > VGWG01. The sequence continues at coordinate 2,939 of CAZOJL010000115.1, forward strand.
GGTCCGCGAAAAGGGGTTCGGCCGCTGCCGCATGGAGATCCTGGCGATCCTGCTGCGCCTGCGCCAGGTCTGCTGCCACCTCGGGCTGCTCAAATCCGATGAGCTGGTCCGGAAGGCGGAGGCGCCATCAGCCAAGCTCGACCAGTTCTTCGAACTGCTCGACGAGGCGCTCGACGGCGGACACCGCATTCTGGTCTTCAGCCAATTCGTCTCGATGCTGCGGATCATACGCGCGGAACTCGATACGCGCGGGCTCGCCTACTGCTACCTTGACGGCCAGACACACGACCGTATGGAGCAGGTCCACCGCTTCAATCAGAATCCTGCCATCCCGCTCTTTCTCATCAGCCTCAAGGCGGGCGGCACCGGTCTGAATCTGACCGGCGCCGACATGGTCGTCCATTTCGATCCGTGGTGGAATCCCGCCGTCGAGGACCAGGCCACCGATCGCGCCCATCGCATCGGGCAGAAGAAAACCGTCTACAGCATCAAGCTCATCGCCGAACACACGGTCGAAGAGAAGGTTCTCGCCATGCAGAAAAAGAAACAGGCGGTCATCGACGCGACGATCGGCACAACCGACCAAGCCTTTCTCAACGCCCTCTCGTGGGATGACGTACAGTCGCTGCTGGAGGGGTATTGACTTTTGGCGGCCGGCATGCCACCATGTGGCCCGTTTTCAAAACCCGGGAGAACCCCCATGGCCAAAAAAGTCAACGTTGGTATTATCGGTTGCGGCGCAATTTGCGACATTTATTTCAAGAACTTGGTGCAGACCTTCACGAACATCAATGTGATCGCCTGCGCCGATTTGCTGCCCGAGCGCGCGGAGGCGAAAGCCGCCGAATTCGGCGTGCCCAAAGCCTGTTCGGTCAAGGCGCTTCTCGCGGATCCCGATGTCGCGATTGTCCTTAATCTCACGGTCCCCAAGGCGCATGCCGCCGTCGCGCTGGCTGCCATCCGCGCCGGCAAACATGTGCACGGCGAGAAGCCGCTGGGAATTTCCCTCAAGGAGGGCGCCGCGATCATGCAGGCCGCCCGCAAAGCGGGCGTCCGCGTCGGCTCCGCCCCCGACACGTTTCTCGGCGGCGGCATCCAGACCTGTCGCAAGCTGATCGATGACGGCTGGATCGGCAAGCCCATTGCGGCGAACGCGTTCATGCAGTGCCACGGCCACGAGACCTGGCATCCGTCGCCGGAGTTTTATTACGAGCGCGGCGGCGGGCCGATGCTCGACATGGGGCCTTACTACCTGACCGCCCTGGTCAACCTGATCGGCCCGATCGCGCGCGTCACCGGCTCGGCGCGCACGACCTTCCCCACCCGCACCATCACCAGCCAGCCCAAATTCGGCAAGGTCGTGAAGGTCGAGACCCCCACGCATATCGCGGGCATCCTGGACTTCGCCAACGGCGCGGTGGGCACGATCGTCACGAGCTTTGATATCTGGGGCCACACCATGCCCTGCATCGAGATCTACGGCACCGAGGGCTCGCTCGCCGTTCCCGATCCGAACGGCTTTGGCGGCCCCGTCCGCGTCAAGCGCCACGACACCGCGCAGTGGATGGATGTGCCGCTTTCCCACGGCTACGCCGAAAACAGCCGCGGCATCGGCGTCGCCGACCTGGCCGCCGCCCTCGTGGGCAAGCGTCGCCACCGCGCCTCGGGCGAGATGGCGATGCACGTGCTTGACGTGATGCTCGCCTTTGAACGCGCCTCGATCTCGGGCAAGGCCGTCGCGATCCACTCACCGTGCGAGCAGCCCGCTCCCCTGCCGCTGGGACTGCGGCACGGGCAGATCGATTAATGGAAACCTTCATCCTCACGCCCACCTCGATCACCGAGCCGCTCCCCATTGACACGATCTTCCCGCCCGGCATGCCGCTGGAGGTGGATGTGGGCGCGGGAAAGGGACGCTTCCTGCTGGCGCGGGCATTGGCCAACCCGGACGTGTGCTACATCGCCATCGAACGGATGCTGGGGCGCGTCCGCAAGATCGACAGCAAGCTCCGGCGCCACCGACTGACCCATGTCCGCATCCTCCGCCTGGAGGCGTTTTACGCGCTTCAATTCCTCCTGCCGCCCAAACGCATCCGCACTGTCTACATCCATTTCCCCGACCCCTGGCCGAAACGACGCCACCACAAGCGGCGACTCTTCTCACCGGACTTCCTCGACATGCTTCACGACCGGCTGCAACCCGGCGGCACGGTGCAGATCGCCACCGACCATCTCGATTATTTCGAGGCGATCCGCAAGGCGTTCGCGCAGGATGCGCGTTTCCAAGAGGTCACGCCGATCCCCCGCAAGCCCGAAGAGCAGACCGATTTTGAGCTGATCTTCCGCGGCAAGGGCATGCTCATCGGCGAATGCGCGTATCAATCGGCATCCGCCGTCTGACGCAACAGCTCATCCAATTGACGGATTTGGCGGACGTTCATCTGTTCGCGGCGGGTGTTCATGAGATCGAGAATCTGGCGGCAGGCGCGCGCCTGACCGCTGGACTGCAACTGCACGGCCAACACCAGGTACAACGCGGGTGAGCGAAACGCGGTCGGCGTGTCCCGGACCAGCTCGATCAACGCTTCGGTCTGTCCCTGCTTCACCAACACCTGCGCGAGGAGAAGATACGCGTCGCCGGACACATCGGGCTGTCTGATGGCCGCCTCCAGGGCTTCGCGGGCCAGTTCCTCCTGGTCGGTCCCCAGATAGGCCTCGCCCATCGCCGTCAGAATTGGCCCGTTCGTCACGAACGTCAGCGTCTGGGACAGGTGGATGACGGCCATGCGCAGAGACGCCCGCTTCAGGAGCGCACGTCCCAGGACTTCGTTCGCGCGCACATGCAGCGGATTGACCTTGAGGATCGTCTGGCAGTCGCGCTCCACCATGCTCCAATCCTGTTTGGAGAGGCCCACCTCCAGCATCCATTCCCCAATACGGTCCTGCTCGGGAAGCCGCCGCGGCAGCAGACGCAACAACAGAATGCGGGCCGAATCGAGATTACGGCCGCCGCGTGCCAGCAGCGCGCGCGCCCGCAGCAGATCCATCCGGTCGCGATCCAATGCCGGCTTCATTCTGGCCAACCGGGGCAACACGATCCGTACGACCTCGTCAACACGTCCCTGATCCAGGAGGTCCATGGCCGACCGCGCCAGCGCAACTGCATCGGCCTCAGGGGAGATGACAAACGCGTCGGATTGATCCAGTTCCCTCCCCGAGGTATCCGCCCCAATGCCATCCGTGACCGTATAGCCGTGCATCCGGATGGGGCTGGCCAGCTCCCAATTCAGGACAGGCTGTACCACGGCGAGCGCCAGGGTCAGAACCAACCCGCCCGCGCCGACCACGCGCAGGGCAAGCCAGCCGACGATCCCTTCGTTATCCGCCGCCGCCCCTTCGTCGGCATCCACTTCTTCCCCGCGCGGATGGGCAACGGTGGCGACCAAACACCACCGGCTGATGAAATACCCCGCCGCAAACACGATCACCAGCGCGGCGATGAGCGACACCTCGCCACGCCCGCGCCAACCGGAACCGGGCGTATACGGGAAATTGAGCAACACCACACCCAGGGCTCCCGTACCCAATATCAGCAACGCGATGGCGCCCAATCGGGTTTCAAGCTGATTGCTCAACGAGAGGCACAACGCCAGAATGAAGGGAATGCCGGCCCACAGCATCATCCACATCCAATGCGGCGAAAATCCGATAGCCTGAACCGCAGCGAGGTGGCCCTCGGTCATGGCGCGAATCACACGCGTCAGCGGAATCACCATGCCGAGCGATTCCCGCAGCAACAGCGCGGCGAGGACAAGCTGCACCGTGAAGCCGACGCCTGCGCTGACCATGGCCGCCACAAAAAAGCGTTGGAACGGCAGTTCAAAGTGAATAATGGCGCGGAAATAAAAAAAGATCAGCGCGATCGCCACGGCGACAAAGACCGGGCTTTCCGCCATGCCGACTCCGGCCACCGCACTCACCAGGCACGCGCCCCTCAGCGAGGGCCGCAAACAAAACGACGTGGTCAGCCAAATTGCGACCAGTAGCAACAGCGCATCGAAAGCCTGCGGGCCGGCCCGCGTCGCCGTGATCCACAACGGCGCGCTGAAGGCATATACCAATCCCGCTCCCAGTGTCCCCAGCGTCAGTGCCACCCGCTCCCGGCGGGAGAACTCCCCGTACAGCAGGGACATCGCCGCATGGGCGTTTTCGATCTGCGGCACGGGGTTGTCGGGATCGTCGCCCCCCTGCAGAAAAAGCGTGGAGACGTCGAGCCGGCTCATGCCGCAAGCCAGCAGACGCCGGAAGACCACCAGCAGCACGCACAGACCCGCGCTGGCGCACAACGCGCTCAGCGCGTTGATCGTGGCGATGGGATCAGCCAGCCTGAGCGCGACCGCGGAACGCGCGCTCAACAGCCACACTTGATGAAGCGCCATGGTCTGCGGATCCAGCCGCAGCACGAGACCGCCCATTTCGGTCGGCAGCCCCGCGTGAAGGGAGTCGGAAACGCAGAACACCATCAGAAAGGCCGCATAGGCCAGTCCCGCCACAAGGGCGCTGATTTGATACAGCTTCATCGCGTGTGCCTTTCTCGTGCCGCATGAACGGATGCGTACTGTGTCCCGGCGGACGGCGTATGGATGCGGCGTCCGGCGATCACCGTCGGCCTCACGGTCTCGCTTCGTTCCGGATAATCCAGCGTGTAGTGCAGGCCCCGGCTCTCCCGGCGGTGGGCCGCACTCCGGATGATCAGCGCCGCCACATCGGCGATATTGCGCAATTCGAGCGTGTCGGGCGTAACCCAGTATTCAAAATAATACTGGCGGATCTCGCGGCGCAGGTTGGCGATGCGCCGCAACGCCCGTTCGAGCCGCTTGCCGGTGCGCACGATCCCGACATAGTCCCACATGCAGGTCCTGACTTCGTTCCAGTTGTGCGACACCACCACCTGCTCGTCGCTCACCACCGCGTCCCCATACTGCCAATCGGGGATCGCCATGTCGATCCGCCCGGGCTGCTCACGGCCGATGTGATCGGCCAGGGCATGGGCACAGACCAGCGCCTCCAGCAGGGAGTTGCTGGCGAGCCGATTGGCGCCGTGCAGGCCGGTACAGGCGCACTCGCCCACGGCCAACAGCCCCGGAAGCGTCGTCTCTCCCGCAACCGTCGCCTTGATGCCGCCACAGCAGTAATGGGCCGCGGGAACCACCGGCACCAGATCGGTGGCCATGTTGATGCCAAAGCGCAGCGCAGTCGCAAAAATCGTGGGGAACCGTTCCTCGATGAACGCCCGGGGCTTGTTCCGGATATCCAGACAGCAGTAGGGAGCGGCGGACCGCTTCATTTCGGCATCGATCGCACGCGCCACAATGTCGCGAGGCGCCAGGGCCCCGCGCGGGTCGTACTTCAGCATAAAGGGCTGGCCGTCGCGATCCACCAACTCGGCGCCCTCGCCCCGAACCGCCTCGCTGATGAGAAAGTTTTTGGCCTGCGGATGGTAGAGGCAGGTCGGATGAAACTGGATAAACTCCATGTTGGCGATGTCCGCGCCAGCCCGCCAGGCGATCGCGATCCCGTCGCCCGTCGCGATATCGGGGTTGCTCGTGTAGAGGTAGACCCTGCCGCAACCGCCGGTCGCCAGGATCGTCCACGGCGCCCGGACCGCGCTGATCTCCCCGGACGCCTCGTCCAACAGATAGGCACCGATGCATCGATTAGGCCCGGCCAGCCCGAGCCAGCGTGTCGTGATGGCGTCGATCACCACCGTCCGTTCGCGGACAACAATATGGGGATGCGCCAGCACGCGCTCCAGCAGCACGCTTTCCACGCGCCGGCCGGTAATGTCTCCCGCGTGCAACACACGCCGCTGCGTATGGCCTCCCTCGCGCCCCAGGTCATAGCCGCTGACACTCTCGGGGCTTTCACTGAAGCGCACGCCCCACCGCTCGAGATCGGCAATCCGGGCCGGGCCGTCCGCGACGATCCGCCGCACCACCGTTTCGTCGCACAACCCCGCGCCCGCATCGAGCGTGTCGGCGATATGCTGTTCGAACGTGTCTCCCGGTTCCAGGACGCAGGCGATGCCGCCTTGCGCGTAATTACTGTTGCTTTCGGCCGATTCCTTCTTGGTTGCCAGCAATACGCGGCCGCGATCCGCTACCTGCAGCGCAGCGGACAACCCCGCAATGCCGCTTCCCGCAACAAAAAAGTCAACCGATTCGATGCGCATGAAATAGCTTTCCCAGACTCACACTTGACAAGACCGGCGGTTAGACGTCATATTAACACGAATTGAACGGATGGGAAGAGCGGACTTACAGCTTTTTTTATCCTCACATCAGGCAGACAAAACCCGTTTAAGGCGATTAACCCCATGATTTCGGTCAAAATTATCGGCGCCACTGGCTATGGCGGAGTCGGCATCACGGAATTGGTGATGAATCACCCCGAGGCCAAACTGGTCACGATGGTCGATCTCGAAGACGTCGGCAAACCCATCAGCGCCGTCTATCCCCATCTGACCGGCTTCTGCGACCTTCCCATCCGAGCGCCCGATGATCCGGCGGCGTCCGAGCCGACGGATGTCGTTTTCTACTCGACACCGGACGGCGTCGGCATGACCCTCGCCCGCGCCGATCTCGCCAGAGGTTCCAAGGTCATCGATTACAGCGGTGATTTCCGCTTTACGACGCCCGAAGCCTATGCCGATTATGCCACCCGCATCGGCCGCAACCCCGTGCATGCCGCGCCCGATCTTCTCGGAGGCAACGCCTACGGCCTGGCCGAGCTCCACCGCGACACGATCCGCAACGCCCGGATCGTGGGCAATCCCGGATGCTTTGCGACGAGTTGCATCCTCGGTCTCGCACCCGCCGCAAAGGCCGGTCTAGTCGATCCCCAAAGCCTCATCTGCGACTGCACCACCGGGGTCTCCGGAGCCGGCAAGAAGGTCGCGGCCACCTTCCACTACCCGGCCCGCTACGAGCAGATGAACGCCTACAAGCTCGCCGGTCACCAACACGTCTGCGAGGTCGAGCGCGAACTCTCGCTCCTCGCGGGCCGCGAGATGCGCGTCACCTTCACCACGCACGTGGCACCCATCTGCCGCGGCATCATGTCCACCCTCTACGGCACGCTGGCCTCCCCGCTCACCGAAGAGCAGGCGATCGACTGCTACCGCGCCTTCTACGCGGGAAGCCCCTTTGTCCGCATTTTCCCCAGTACGGCGGCGATCGGCACGTTCCATGTCCGCGGCACGAATTTCTGCAATCTGGTCGTCAGTGTCGACCCCCGGACCAATCGCCTGCGGATTGTCTCGTACATCGACAATCTGATGAAGGGCCAGGCTGGATCGGCGATGCAGAATATGAATCTGATGTGCCACTGTGATGAAACCCTCGGTCTCAACCGTCCAGGAAACTACCCGTGAGCAAAAAGAAATCCGCGCCGCCGCTCAAGAAACCGACCGCATCCGCCGCCGCCAAAGGACGCCACGGCCTGGGCCGCGGCCTGGGTGCGCTCATCAGCACGGCCCCGGTGGCGGATGACGCCACACACGCGCCGCACCCGTCTGCAGAACAAGCGACCCCGGCGTCTGCCTCGCAGCCCCCGCCGCCCGCAGCCCCCTCCCCCATAACTCTCCAGCCCGGCCAGCAAGCCGTCCTGACCCTCCCGGTGGGAGAAATCGCGCGCTGCCCATGGCAGCCCCGCTCCGTCTTCGACCACGAGGCGCTGCGCGAACTCGCCGACTCGATCAGGGCCCACGGCGTGATTCAGCCCCTCATTTGCCGCAAATCGCCAACCGGCGGGTTCGAACTGATCGCCGGCGAGCGCCGTCTGCGCGCGGCGATCGAAGCGGGACTCGCACGCGTGCCGGTGATCGTCCTTGACGCGGCCGACCGCGACGCCGCCGAGATGGCCGTCATCGAAAACATCCAGCGCGAAGACCTCAATGTCATCGAAGAGGCCGAGGGGTACCACACCCTCGTCGAGACGTTCACCCTCACCCAGCAGGAGGTCGCCGACCGCGTCGGCAAGTCGCGTCCATCCGTCGCCAACGCCCTGCGCCTCCTCGACCTCCCCGACGAAGTCAAACAGCTCCTCTCCTCGAATCTCATCTCCACCGGACACGCCAAAGTCCTCCTCGGCGTGACGGATCCCTCCGAGCAGACCCTCCTCTCCCACAAGTGCGTGACCGAGGGGATGACCGTCCGCAGCCTGGAGCGCCACGTCATCCGGCGCAAAAACGCCCAGAACGCCGACGCCCTCGCGCGACTGCCAAAACCCGACATGCCCGACGCCCACCTCAAGGATCTCGCGGACCGCATGAACCGCCATTTTGGGACCCATGTGCGGCTCACCTCCAGCCAGACCTATGCCAACGGCAAACGGGCCAAGGGCTGCATCGAAATCGACTTCTACGACAACGACGACCTCGACCGCCTCCTCTCCCTCCTTGGCATCACCGTGGATTGAACCTAAAAAGGGCAGAAGACTGTGAGACTGTGAGGCTGGCAAGAGAACGGCTTACATAACTGCGCCTCGACACCAGATGGGTGTGGACGTGCAACTGCATAACCGTCTTTCTTTGTGCTCTTTGCGCTCTTTGTGGTGAATCAACTGCCGGTTTTAGGTTAAAGAATCGAGCAGGGACTCTTTTTTGCAGCCGCCTTGGCAAAAATGACTCGCCAACTGCCACCGAAAATGGGATACTTCTACCATGAAAGCACGGTTCACGCACTGGAAGGAATCTGATGGCCGCTACCTCGGCTTAAGGAATCTGATGGCCGCTACCTCGGCTTCCTCAACGACTACCCTGACCACTGGACGCAGGGCGACGACCTCGCCGATTTGAAGACGCATGCAGAAGGCGGGTTATGAAGCAGACGGTGTTCTGCAAGATTGCGGACCTGTGGATGCCGATTATCTGCACGCCGGATGCGATGATGCCGGCGGAGGAGTAAGACCATGTGGAAGGACCCCATTGTGGAAGAGGTGCGGAAGTCGCGAGCGCAACTCGTGATCGAGTGGCAGAATGCGCGGAATGGATCTGCGGGAATGCAGAAGGCCATCTTCGAGCGATGGACCGGACGCAAAGTCTTTTACGAACCGTGCCATCGGAAGCAAATGGCCGCCGCTGGCCGGGTCGCCGAAGGACAAACCCCGGCTTACGGGACGTCGGACCAAGGGTGAGTCCGATTATGAGAGGCCCGACAAGGGACAGGGATGAATGGCGCTAAGTTAAGCGATGCGTCCGATCATAATCCTAATCGTAATC
>CAZOJL010000116.1:0-11925 GCA_964580075.1 uncultured Akkermansia sp.
AATCGTGATCCGTTCTCGTCGTCCGTTATCGTCCACCGGAAGGGGAAGAGTCGGTTGACGATAGCGGGCGACGAGAACGGTGGACGATTGGTCAGGCTCGGGCTAGGTGCCGCCCTTCCGCCGGAAGCGTGGACCGGAAGCAGAAAGACTGACGGGGCGCCAACATCATGCTGGTGGGTAGCGCTGCCAGTTGCGCTGTCATCGCACCCTCAGCATCGCGTTGGCGGGAAAAAGAGTTTCACTTCTATTGGACTAAGTGATAACATTTCTGGCATGAAAACGGTTTACATCGAAACCTCAGTCGTAAGCTATCTCACCGCGCTTCCAGCGAGAGATTTGCTTGCCGCTGCCTGGCAGAATGCAACAAGTCGCTGGTGGGAAGGGCAGCGTCAGCGCTTTGAACTGGTTACCTCGCAACTGGTGATTGACGAGGCGGGAAAAGGGCATCCGGAGGCGGCGAAACGTCGTCTGCAGCGCCTGGCAGATATGCCGCACCTCTCCATGCCGGATGCCGTAACTGATCTGGCCAAGGCCTTGATTCAGGAAGGCGCGTTGCCGAAGAAGGCAACGGATGACGCTCTGCATGTTGCAATTTCGGCCTACCACGGCGTCGATTACCTCCTGACATGGAATTGCAGACACATTGACAATGCCGAGACGAAACCTGTGATTCGCAGTGTGTGCGCTGTGCTCGGCTATACATGTCCGGAAATATGTACGCCTCTTGAATTGATGGGAGAAGATGATGAAAGATGAAGTAATGGCAGAAGTCTGGAAAGCCAAGGATGCTATCTCCGCTGAACACCAATATGACGTAAAACGTCTGGTGGCGCACCTTCGCGCCAAGGAAGCGTCCTCCGGTGCCCGCGTTTTTGACCTCCGCGCCAGAAACAAATCCAACAGCCGAACAAGAGCCTGATCCGTACCGTGAATCCGCAACGGGTTCACGTCTGGATAGGCTGACGTGTGTGCCGGGCATGGCACGTAACGTGTGGGGTGCAAGTCCCCAAGGGCGCGCCCGAAATGGATCTACCCGTGTTGCACACATGAACGTACGGAATCGCCCGGTGCGTGATCCGCATGCCGGGTGATGTGGGAGGGGCGGCGCCGCGAGGCGCCCCTATCCCGATTGGCGAATGGAGAGAGAGAAAGGGAAGACCGCAGGAAATCGTAATCCGTTCTCGTCGCCGGTGTCGTCCACCGGGAAACGGAAGCATCGGTTGACGATAGCGGGCGACGAGAACGGTGGACGATTGGGCAGGCTCAGACTAGGTGCCGCCCTTCCGCCGGAAGCGTGGACCGGGAGCAGAAAGACTGACGGGGCGTCAACATCATGCAGATCAACGGTTTGCGTCGAATTCATATCGTTTCTCCCGTGGATTGCGTCTGGCCGTTATGCACCGCTGGGGCGGAACGAGGGAAGACCCGTCCCGAATGGCGCTAAGTTAAGGGGCTATTGCCATCTTAATCGTAATCCTAATCCTAATCCTAATCTTGATCTTAAACGAATGGTGGAGAACGGATTACGATTACGATTAGGATTAGGATCGGAAGCATCGCTTAACTTAGCGCATTCAGACCCGTCCCTAGCCAATCTTCCCTAGCCAATTTAGCCAATCCGTTCGGCGAAAAAAACATAATTAACCATACAATTATATTGCTCATGGCGGCTCAACGTGCTAACGTGTGTAAACGATCAACGGTGAATTCGAATGGGATGCCGAGAAAGACCGGGAGAACCGGGAAAAGCACGGCGTCACCTTTGGCCTGGCGCAGTACGCATTTGCCGACCCCTTGCGCGTGATTGCGCAAGATGTGACGCACAGCCAGCAAGAGGCGCGCTACTTCTGTTTGGGTCGCGTGGGCGAAGGCATTCTCACGGTCCGGTTCACGTATCGCGAAGGTGTCATCCGCATCTTCGGCGCAGGATATTGGCGGAAAGGCAAAAGAATCTATGAGCAAGAAAATCACATACACTGACGGCCCGATTGGCGAGGTCAACGTCATTCGGGACTTTCTCCCCGCACCCGCCGAACTTGTTTTTCGCGAAGAGCAGGTCAAGGTCACGATTGGCCTGAGCAAAGAAAGCATTGATTTCTTCAAGCGCGAAGCCAAAGCACATCACACCCAGTACCAAAAGATGATCCGACGACTTCTGGACTGGTACGTAGCACAACACCAATGATGCCCGCCAACCAAGCGATGCACCAGCGGCCGGTTGCTGTGGCCCGGCAAGGGACGGGCCTCTTGCCGCACGCGGGATACAACGCTATTCGTTCGGCCACAGAAAGAAACCGAGGAGGATTGCGGAGCATGATACACCGTGAACAGATTGAATGGCACGACATCTGGGTGACCGGGGCCGATGACGGTGTGATGCCGCGGGCGCTCTTCGTGGGTGATTCCATCGTCCGCTCCTATTCAATAATGGGCTTCACGGGTGGGGTTACGATGAGACATCCTACGCGAATGGGCTTCGCCGCGTTCTTGATTTCATAGCGGGCCGCTGTCCTCGCAGCCTTGTGATTCTGGCCAACACGACGCCGGTGCGCCGAAAGGACGACATCAGCACATTCGCATCCGAGACGGACCGTGTGCGGGAACGAAATCGTCTTGCGCGTGGTATTGCCGCCACACACAAGATGCCGGTCAATGATCTGTTCGGTTGCGTCGCGGACCATCCCGAATACTTTACGGAGGACGGTGTTCACTTCAACCTGGAAGGTCAACGTGTTCTGGGGAAGCAGGTCGCCCGAATCGTCTTGAAGGAAGGCAAACGCGGAGCCGAACCAACTTTTGCTGGCGACGTCGCTACCCGCGCCGCGCCAGAGACGTGACGTTCAACAGAGAAACAGTGGAGGGACAGCCCTACAGTCTCACACGCGACACCGCACGCTCATCCACAATCAACCGCCTGCCGCGCGGGGTCACAACCGCTTCTTGGCGAAGGCCCGGCCGGAAGGTGACTTCAGATAGCGCTCGAACGCAAGCGCTTGTTCGCGGTCTGTGAAGGCGACCGCCGTCTTGATGCGCTAGCAGCGAGCGAAGGCTGGTCGGGGCGGCGGGATTTGAACCCGCGACTTTCAGCGCCCAAGGCTGACGCGCTACCAGGCTGCGCTACACCCCGACATGGCAGGCCGCGCATGAAACGGCGGCATGCTGAGTTCGGGACATGTTAGCAGAGACGGCGGCTGGTGGGAATGAGAAAAGGGAATGAGAAAAGGGCGCGTTGCCTTTCGGCGGCCAAACGGTTATGCTGTGGGGGTCATGACGGTCGGGCAATTCCATGAGATCTTGCGGCGGGACGGGCGGTACGAGACACCGGCGGCGGAGCGGCCGGCGGTGCCGATGCGTGCCGGGTTCTGGTCGACGTTCCGTTTCTCGTGTTGTTCCGTCGGGACGATCCTGGCGGCGGCGCGGCTGAACTGGCGGGGGGGGTTCAACACGGCGGGGTGGGCGCGCGTGGTGTTCGCCACGTGGCGTACGGCCGAGAAGATGGGGGCGGTGATCACCGTGGAGGGTTTCGACGCCCTGCGCGAGGTCCGCGGGCCGGTCGTTTACGCGGCCAATCACATGAGCATGCTGGAGACGCTGCTGCTGCCGACCGTGCTGCTGGGGCATTCGCCCCTGTCGATCGTCTTGAAGAAAAAGCTCTTGTCTTATCCGATTCTCGGCGGGCCGTTGCGGCGTATCCAGCCGATCGCCGTGACCCGCAAGAATCCCCGTGACGACCTACGCGCCGTGATGGAAATCGGGCACGACCGGTTGGCGGCCGGACGCTCGGTGCTGCTGTTTCCGCAGGCGACGCGCCAGACGATCTTCGATGCCGAGCGATTCAATTCGCTGGGCGACAAGCTGGCGCGCACGGCGGGCGTGCCGCTCGTGCCCGTGGCGCTCAAGACCGATTTTCAGGGGATCGGGCGGTTTGTGAAGGATTTCGGACGGGTCGATCCGTCGCTGCCGATCCGGTTTGCGCTGGGGCCTGCTTTGTTGGACACCCCCGCGAAAGGGGAGCGTCATCGCCAGTGTGTGGCGTTCATTGAGGAACGGCTTCGGGCGTGGGGAATGTCCGTGGCAGCCAGAAAGGGGGGTGTATGATTCCGGATCTGCAAGCAAGCCTGCTGTGCGACGATGTGCGCCAAGAGCGGAATGGCAAATTTATTCTGATCGGCATTTTTGAAGGGTTGGTGGTGGCACACCTGCCGGCTTCCTTCCACCGTATTTGCCTGGTCAACCGCTGGTGCTGTGGAGAAGGAACATTCAAACAGCGCTCGCGCATCGTCGCACCCGACGGGCAGACGACGGTGTGCGAGGGGCAACAGGTGCCGATCACGCTCGCGGGGCAGGAGCAGAACGCCACCAGTGTCGAGGTCTTCGTCAACCTGCGGTTGGCGAGCGAAGGAATCCATTGGGTGGAGGTGATGCTCGACCAGCAGTTGCGCATGCGTTATCCGCTCCACGTCCGCCTCGTCCCGCCACCCTCGCCGGCGCAGCAGGTTTCGCAGTCTCCGGACACGTGCGAGTAGGGCCCGAATTTTCCCTTCAATCTCACGAGGCGCCTGCAAAACCCTTGGAAGCGCCGGGAATCCGGGTTCAGGATGCCAGGGTTCAGACCGGAAAAGCCTCCTGAACCCAGAACCCTGAACCCTCCGCTTGCATAAGCTGGAGGTTTTGCAAGCGCCGCTCACGATTCAGGAACACAAAAAAGGTTTTTGAAACCCCATCTTGACAAAAATCAAAAAAATGTCATACTGACACGTTTTTGGGAGAGTTGGCGACTATGGCAAAGACAACCATACAGATTGCATCGACGGGATCCTGGGTGCCATCAAACCGAATTACCAACGAGATGCTGGCGCAGCAGTTGGATACGACCGACGAGTGGATTGTTTCGCACACCGGCATCCATGCGCGGCATGTGGCGCAGGCGGGCGAGACCACCTCGTATGCCGCCGCGCAGGCCGGGCGCATCGCCTTGGAGCGGGCGGGTGTGGAGGCGGATGCGTTGGGATGCATCCTGCTGGCAACTTCGACGCCCGACTACACCCTGCCTTCGACGGCCTGCCTGGTACATCGCGAATTAAAGGCGGGTCGTGCGGCGGCATTCGACTTGTCTGCGGCCTGCACGGGTTTTGTCTATGCGCTGGATGTGGCGCGCGGCCTGATGGCCCGCGATCCGCGGCCGATGCTGGTCATCGGCGCGGATCTGATGTCGCGCATCGTGGACTGGACCGATCGCAACGTCTGTGTGCTGTTCGGCGATGGCGCGGGCGCCGTTGTGCTCAAGCCTGGATCCGGCGACGCGGGTCTTGGCGATTCGATCCTGCGGGTTGACAGCGATGGCGCTTTCGCGCTGCGGCGTGAAGGGGGGTCCCGTCTGCTTGCCGCGGCGGAGGCCGACGCGCCGTCCGGTCGGCCTTTCTTGTACATGGAAGGCAAACCGGTCTTCAATTTCGCGGTCAAGGCGATCGACGAAGTGGTTTCGGAGTTGCTGGAGAAGTCGGGGTTGACGCTTGATCAGGTGAAGCTGATCGTCCCCCATCAGGCCAACTTCCGCATCATTGACGCGGCGGCGCGACGTTTGAAGACCAGCACCAACAAATTTTTCCTGAACATTGCCGACGTGGCCAACACGTCGGCCGCCAGCATCCCGCTGGCGCTGGACGCCCTGGTCACCGCCAACCGGCTGGAAGCCGGCGACAACCTGATCTTTGTCGGGTTTGGAGCGGGGCTCACCTATGGCGGGATGCTTGTGCGCTGGGGCTGCAACGCGCCGGTGGCGGTCGTCTAAACAACCGAATTATCGAACGAAAGGCGGAACACAGTGGGCAACAAACAGCGTGTGGTCGTGACGGGCATGGGCGTGATTACGCCGGTCGGAAACGATGTGGCGACTTTCTGGAACAACATCAAGAACGGTGTCTCAGGCATCGGCCCTCTGACCAAATGCGACACGGCGGGTTTGGACTCGCGCATTTCGGCCGAAGTCAAGGGGTTTGACCCCAAGAACTACTTTGAAGTCAAGGAAGCGAAGCGGATGGCGCTGTTCACGCAGTATGCCGTGGCCGCGGCCAAAGAAGCCTGGCGCGACGCGGGATTTACAGGACCGTCGACGGATCCCGCGCGGACGGCGGTGATCCTCGGAAACGGGATTGGTGGCCGCGAGGTGGACCATGAGGCCCACAAGACGTTGTTTGAGAAGGGGGCGTCGCGCATCTCGCCGATGGCCATTCCCAAGATGATCGTCAATGAGGCGGCCGGCAACGTCTCCATGGCGCTCAACGCGAAGGGACCGGTCCTGACGATTGTGACCGCCTGCGCGTCGGGGACAGACGCGATCGGCGCCGCGCTCGACGCGATCCGGGCAGGCCGCGCGGACGTGGTCATCACCGGCGGCACCGAGGCGGCGATCACGCCGGTGGCGATCGGCGGCTTCTGCGCGCTCGGCGCCTTGAGCACGAAACGCAACGACACGCCGGAGAAAGCCTGCCGCCCGTTTGACGCCAACCGGGATGGATTTATCATGGGCGAGGGCGCGGGGATCCTCATCCTCGAGTCGCTGGAACATGCCCGGAAACGCGGCGCGCGGATTCACGCCGAGTTGGCCGGCTACGGCGCCACCGGCGATGCGTATCACCTGACGGCGCCCGATCCGAGCGGTGAAGGCGCGGCCAATGCCATCCGCGTGGCGCTTGCCGATGGCGGGTTGACGCCGGACGACGTGGACTATTTCAACGCCCACGGCACCTCGACGCCGATCAACGATCCCATGGAGACGCAGGCCATCAAACTCGCCTTTGGCGACGGGGCCCGGCGCCTCAAAATCTCATCCACCAAGAGCATGACCGGACACCTGATCGCCGCCGCCGGCGCGATCGAGGCGATCATTTGCGTGCTCGCGGTGCGTGACGGGTTCTGCCCGCCGACAATCAATTACGAGACCCCCGACCCCGCCTGCGACCTGGACTACGTTCCCAACGTGGGCGTGGCCATGCCGGTGCGGGCGGCCGTGTCGACGTCGCTCGGCTTTGGCGGGCACAACGGCGCGTTGGCGATCAAACGGTTTGATAACGCGTAAAGAGGGACACACGATGACCAAAACGATGGATGAACTCCTGCCGCACCGCCCCCCATTCCGCTTCATTGACCGGCTGCTGGATGCGCGGACGGACGGCTGCGTGGGCGAGTTTACGTTTGTGCCGGAGACGCCCTTCTTTGCGGGGCATTTTCCCCACTATCCCGTTGTTCCGGGCGTGATCCTCGTCGAGGCCATGGCCCAGTGCGGTGGCGCCGGCGTGGTGGAGAGCGATCTGGCGAACTCCAAGAATATTTTCCTGGGAAGCGTGACGGAGGCGAAGTTCCGCCGACCCGTCCGCCCCGGCGAAACCGTTCGTTTCGAGATCGAATACGTCAAGACCTCCCCGCGCTTGCTGCGGCAACGCGGCAAGGCATATGTCGGCACCGAGATTGCATCCGAGGCCGAATGGATTTGCGTGATGGGGAAAGTCTGACCCGTTACCGCCGAACAGTTCAAAAAAAACCCCGAACCCGGAGAACGACCAACATGGGATACAACTGCGTGGTATGTGTGAAACAAGTGCCGGACACCAAACGGATCACTGGCCAGGCGATGCGGGATGACGGCACCGTCAATCGCGCGGCGCTGCCGGCCATTTTCAACCCGGAGGATCTGAACGCCCTCGAAGAGGCGCTTCACGTGCGGGACCAGCACGGCGGCACCGTCACGGTTATCGCCATGGGGTTGCCCGCGGCGTGTGACGTCCTGCGTGATTCGCTCTTTCGCGGCGCCGATCAGGCGATCTTGATCACGGATCGCCGGGCGGCGGCTTCGGATACGCTGGCCACCAGTTATATCCTTTCGTGCGCGATCCGTAAGCTGAAGCCCGATCTCGTCTTCTGCGGCCGCCAGGCCATTGATGGTGACACCGCGCAGGTCGGCCCGCAACTCGCCGAAAAGCTGGGATATACGTTGGTCACCTATCTTGAAGAGCTGACCCTCGACGGTCAGGCGGCGTGCGTCCGCCGCAATATCGGCAATGGGTTTGAGAAAGTCCGCTCGCGGCTGCCGGCCCTTTTCACCGTGATGGAAACGGCCAATCATCCGCGTCCGCCCGCATTGCGCAAGGCGCTGAAGTGCAAGAAAGCGCGCGCGCCGGTTGAGATTGCCAAGGCGGTGGAGGGTGCGCTGGGTTCGGCCTCGGCTGAGGCCAAGGCCCAGGAGACCGCCCGTCGCATCGCCGAAATGGAGGCGAAAGGGCTGCTGATCGCGCAATGGAATCTTGACGATATCGAGGCCGATCTGGGTTGGTGCGGCGGTGCCGGCAGCCCCACGAAGGTCCACCGCATCCAGTCCATCGTGCTGGCGGGCGGCGATTACAAGGAGTTCCCGCCCTCCGATCGAGGCGTGGCCGAACTCATCGGCGAGTTGATCCAAGACCACACCATCGGGTGAAGACAGAGAGGAATCCCACATGATCGAGATGAACCGAAAAGGCGAAGTATGGGTTTTTGCGGAGCAGGAGGCGGGGCATCTTTCGGATGTGCCGCTGGAGCTGCTGAGCAAAGGACGCGAGTTGGCCGACCAGCTTGGGGTGCCGCTGGCGGCCGTGCTCCTGGGCCACAAGGTCCGTCCGCTGTGCGCAACGCTCGCGAAGCATGGCGCCGACGTGGTCTACCTTGCCGAGGATAGCGTGCTGGCCCAGTATCAGACCACCAGTTATACCCGGGTCGTCTGTGACCTGATCACCGCGTACAAGCCGCAAATCTGCCTGTTTGGCGCCACTGCCATGGGCCGAGACTTGGCACCCACCGTGGCTTCCGCAATGAAGTGCGGGCTGACGGCGGACTGCACGGATCTCCAGATCGGCGAGCATACCGACGTGCAGACCAAGGAGCACATCTCCAATCTGCTGCTGCAGATCCGCCCGGCTTTTGGCGGCAACATCATTGCAACGATCGTCAACCCGCACCGCTGGCCGCAGATGGCCACCGTTCGCGAAGGGGTGATGCGCATGTCGGTTGCCGAGGCGGGCCGCACCGGCAAGACGATTGCCTTTCCGGTGTCGCTGGCCGGAGTCGATCTGCCGACCGAGGTGCTGGATTCGCAGCGCCGTCCGAAGAAGGTCAACCTCAAGGGCGCTCGGATCATTGTCACGGGCGGCGCGGGCGTCGGCAATCGTGACAACTTCCGATTGATCTGGGATCTGGCAAACATTCTCGGTGGGGCCGTGGGCGGTAGCCGCGCGGCGGTGGACTTGGGGTACGTCGACCATGACCACCAAGTCGGCCAGACCGGCACGACGGTCCGTCCGGCGCTGTACATCTGTTGCGGCGTGTCGGGGGCGGTACAGCATCGCGCCGGCATGCAGGAGTCGGCCAAGATTCTGGCCATCAACATCGACAAAGATGCGCCGATCTTCGGTATCGCGCATTTCGGCATCGTGGGTGACATGAACGAGGTCATTCCGCGGATGATCAAGACCATCCGCTCGGGCGCGGGCCTTTCCGATGCGGTCAAAAGCGCAAGCAAAGCATAAGAAAAAGAGGATTATCCACCATGGCGAACTTTTTCACCGACAACGAGGACATCCAGTTCCTGTTTCAGCACATGAATCTGGCGCGTGTGGCGGCACTCAAGGAGGAGGATTTCCGCTATGCGCGGGAGTTCGATTTTGCGCCGGCCGATCCGGAGGAGGCGATCAACAATTACCGCCGCATTCTGGATGTGATCGGCGAGATCGCCGGCGAGCGGGTGGCGCCGACCGCCGCCGAGACCGACACGATCGGCAACACGTTGAACGCCGATGGCAGCGTCACCTACGCGCCGGGCATCGCCGAGGCGATCAAGCTTATGGGGCAGGCCGATGTGATGGGCTTCACGCTGCCCTACCGCTACGGCGGGCTGAATGGGCCGCATCTGCTGTATACGATGTCGAACGACATTGTCAGCCGTGCGGATGCCGCGCTGATGAACATCTACGGGTTGCAGGGCATTGCCGAAACGATCAACCTGTTCGCCAGCGAGGAGATCAAACAGGATTACCTGCCGCGCATGGCCAGCGGGGAATGGACAGGGGCCATGGTGCTGACCGAGCCGGACGCCGGCAGTGACCTGCAGGCGGTGAAGACCAAAGCGTATCAGAACGCCGAGGGGCAGTGGCTTGTCCGCGGCGTCAAACGCTTTATCACCAACGGGTGCGGCGAGGTGCTGCTGGTTCTGGCCCGCACCGAGCCCGAGATCGCCGATGGCCGCGGACTCTCCTGTCTGCTGGTCGAACGCGGCCCGCGGGTACGCGTCCGCCGGCTGGAGAACAAGCTCGGAATCCACGGCAGCCCGACCTGCGAGATCTTCTTTGACGATGCGCCTGCCAAGCTGATCGGCGAACGTCGCCGCGGTCTGATCACGTACGTCATGAGCCTGATGAATGGCGCGCGCATCGGAATCGCGGCACAGAGCCTCGGTATCGGTGAGGCGGCCTACCGTGTGGCACGGGACTACGCCCACAGCCGCAAGCAGTTCAACACCGCCATCGAGAATTTCCCGTCGGTCCGCGATCTGATCGTCGATATGAGCCTCGATGTGCAGGCGGCCCGGGCGCTGAGCTATTTCGCGGCCTTTTCCGTGGACCTCGAGGAGGGCTTCGGCAAGCGCCTCGGCGCGGCCAGGGGAGCCGATCCCGATCAGATCAAGCGGCTGCGCGCGGATGAGCGCAAGTACAAGGCGTTCAACAAGATGTTGACGCCCATGGCCAAGTACTACGCGTCGGAGATGTCGATGCGCGTCTCCAACAGCTCGATGGCTGTGCTCGGCGGCAGCGGGTACATGAAGGACTACGCGGTCGAGCGCCATCTGCGCGACAGCCGCATCACGACCATCTACGAGGGGACCAGCCAGCTTCAGGTCGTGGCCTCACTGGCCGGGGTCATGGGCGAGACGGTGAGCGATGTCATCCAGGAGATCCAGGACGACCGCGTCTGGCCGCACGAGATCGAGACGCTGGTGGTCCATATTCGCGAAGGTCAGGCATTGCTGGCCGAGTCGGTCGCGTTTGTGAAGACGCAGACGTCCAGCAACGCCTACCGTGACCTCCATGGCCGCAAGCTGGTCGACATGGCGATTGATCTGATCGTGGCCGCGCTCTTCTGTGACCACGCCACGGCCAGCCCGAAGAAGCTGCTGGTGGCCAAGCGCTGGATCGCGGAGCGGATGCCGCGCGTGCGCATGCTCAAGGAACAGGTTTGCTCGGGCGAGACCTCGACGCTCACCGACTTTGAAGCGCTCGCCGGCCCGTTGCCGGTGGCGGATTAAGCGACACGGATCGCAACACCCGAAAAACAGGAGCCTGGACCGTGCGTCCAGGCTCCTTTTTCTTGCCACGCGCTCCCGTCTGAGCCGGAGCGGAAACGTCGGGAGGACGACACGATTTAGAGGTGCGGAGTTTGCCAGCTTGCGGGCGTGTAGGCGTGAAGCTCGATCCGGTTGCCGACGGGGTCGGAGAGCCAGGCCTGCCAGCTTTGATCGATGCCGAGAATGGGGTCCGAGACGTCGACCCCGCGAGAGCGGAACTCGTCGACCGTACGGGCGACGTCGTCGCACTCAAGGCAGAGGTGGGCGTAGCTCTGCTGTTCCGCGCGGGCGTTGAGGCTCCCCTCAAAAAATTCCAGGAAGGTCCGGTTGCCGAGGCGAATGTAGACGCCGAAACGGGCACCGTCTTCGCGTCGGAAGTCGAACGCCAGTTTCAGACCGAGTTTGTTTACGTAGAAATCAATGATCTGTGCGAGATCACTCACGATGAAACAGGTGTGCGCATGGCCGATGATCATGGGAGTCTCCTGTCGAAGGGGTTGACAAACGAAACCAGTGTAGCGCAAACCCCCCGGCGGATGCCACTTGAAAATCGTGCG
>CAZOJL010000117.1:0-11803 GCA_964580075.1 uncultured Akkermansia sp.
TGCTTACCGAACATCTGCTGGCGACTATCGGAACGCGGACTCTGATGCTGGCCCAAAGCGGCGTGTGACGGGAATATTTTGCTTGCGCTGCAATAGTTTAGACACAGATTCACTGTCCCCGAGACGCCTTCAATCCATGCTCTTCGCGCACGCCGCGAGGTGGAAAACGAGCGACTCGCGACAAGCTGGATCGGACTGATTGCCTGTGTAGTGGACAGTGGTCATGCGGTCACCTTTCCGATCACGAACTCGCAGATAGGGATCTGCCAGTCGGGGACTTTCAGACGGGGCTGGTAAATGGGGTCTTTACAGTCCATAGCGAGACGGGTCAACAGACAAACCACACGGACTTGTTCTATGGCGTTAACGCGCGAGATCCATTTCTGATAGGCGGCTGAGGATAGCCGTGCGACGGGGGTGCCCTGCTCCGTGATCAGAAAAATGCGGTTGTCTTGGGATTCGACATGCAAGAGGTCGCCGCATTGGAGCTTCAACAAGGCCGAGTGGACCAGGTGGGCGGAAGGACATTGTCCCGCATAGTCGAGGAACAGGTCGTCCAGTCCGAGCAGGGAGTAATCGCGATCAACTGGGATACCTGAGACCTCGGCAAGCGTTTCACGGCGATGGGCGAAACACGCCCCGGCGAGGTCGGCAAGGAACGGGTTGCGGCGGTCCATGCGGTTGAATACGGACAGCGACTCCCGTGCACGCGTGAGCGCGACGTAAAGGACTCGGCGCTCCTCCTCCAGTGTGCCGTTTCTGGATCCGGACCAGTCGCCGCACACAAGGACATGGGGATACTCCGTTCCCTTTGCCCCGTGGACGGTATTCAGAATCACCCCTTCTCCGAACTGCTCGTCGCGGCGCCGTTGCGCAAGTGATTCATACAGGAACTCCACGCATGAGCCGACAGGGGTAGGTTCATCTGCCGTCTCTTCCCGCCATGCGGTCAATAGGTTCCGACACAGTCTGCCCCATTGATTTGCCCGCTGAGAAACGGTGTCGGGACAAAAACGCTCGATCAGATCGGTCGCACGTACGGTGCCGCCCCTTTCCTGCGAAAGCGTGTCCAGTACGACCCTGAGTTCGCGGATACGGTGCAGTGGGGGGATCTTGTCGCGTTCCAAAGGCCACGCCACGGGAATGCCCTTCGCCTCAGCCGCCGAACGAACAAGTGCCAGATCACGCCGCGTCCTGGAGAGCACGGCCATACGAGACCAGTCGGTCACCCCCAGGGAGCGCAACCGTAAGAGTTCCCGAACAACGGCTGCCGCTTGGCCGAACGCATCGGACACTTCGACCACCGCCACGCGGCCGCGCGTCAGCTCGTCTCTGTCGCCGAAACTGCCGCCGGCCGGCTGCAAGGTTCGCCCTCGGTCGATCCGGATGGGCTTATCGGTCTTCATGCGGTCGCGGTTGTGCGCGATCAAACGGTTGGAGGCCTCGATGATGGTGCGGGGCGAGCGGTAGTTCTCTACCAGATAGGCCACATCCGCCTCATAGTCGGTTTGGAATCGTTGGATGAACGTGACGTTTGCGCCCCTGAAGCTGTAAATGCTCTGGTCGTCATCGCCAACCGCGAGAATAGACAACTTGCGGTCGCCATCGTTCAGGGTGCGGCCGGCGATGGCGCCGATCATTTCGTACTGCGGCTCGTCGATGTCCTGATACTCATCCACCAGAATGTGCTCAAAACCGGCAAGCAACCTGTCACGCACGTCGTCCGGTTCGACACCGGGGATATCCGTTTGGCCGCGCAACACGTTGACGGCATCGGCGATGAGTTTGTCAAAATCCGGTGCAGTCCCTTCTCGTTCCGTCACTCCGCGGCAAGACAGGCCGAGGATGCGCAGGGCGAGCCCATGGTAGGTTTGGACGGTCACGCCAATGGCATCTTTTCCAGCCAGATCCGCCAGGCGGTGGCGGAGTTCGAGCGCGGCCTTGTGGTTGAAGCAGCAGATCAGGATCGCGCGGGGGCGTACCCGCTTGACGCGCAACAGGTACGCGCAGCGGTGCACCACGGTCCGCGTTTTACCGGAGCCCGGTCCCGCGAGGATCAGCAGGTTCTTGTTCGTCGGCTGCGTGACGATACGGATCTGGTCGCGGTTCCCCAGTGAATCAACGATGGCGCGGTAAGATTTAGCGGTGGTGGCCCGTTCCAATAGATCCCGGCTGTCGCCGAAGTAGCGGCTGATGAAGGCCTCTTTTTCCATGGTGAAATAGGCGACGACGAGTTCCAGCGCGGCCTGTATTTTCTCTATGCCGTTACGCGCGTATTCGTTCATTACGTGAACTTGGAAAACGCGCTCGCGGTAGTGGTGCTGCAACGCCTCGTAATGCTCGTTTGTGTAACGCTGGCCCCCTGCCTCGGGCAGCACGCGGATCGTCATGGCGGATCGGAAGATCGCGAGCCCTTTCTGCAGGATGATCACGTTCTGCTCGTGGAGGAACATCAGGCCGCGCTCGATTGCCGCCTGCATGTCGCGGATATCGGAGCGCAAGGTCAGATCCTGCTCCAAAGCCGAGCGCAGCGTCTCAAAGGCGAAGTCGATCAGCAGGTCCGCTTTGGGCGGGGTTTCCTTGGGTACGCTATCCAGAAGCGTGTTGAGAATCTGGCCGGCGACATTTCGTCTGCGTTCGGCCAGTTCTTCGATCTGCTGCCACGTGCGGCGCACGCGCACGCGGTAAGCGTCGCGTCCCACGCTACGGCTCTCGACGCTCCCGGTTTGGCCACCGAAGCCACGCCCGTCTTCGGTTAAACTACGCAGGAGTTGGCGGAGCATTTCGGGCGAACTCTCTACATCGCGCGTTTTCAGCGCGTCATTGATGAGCCTTAGATTCAGGGGTAGCCAACCCTCTGGGTCGGGGGCCTCTTCGGACAGGAGTTTGAGAAACTCACGGTCCGTGCGAAGTACGCGCTCAAGACGTTTCGACGAATGGTCAGCGACTTTGTAGCGGATGAATGCGGTCAGAAGGGTGTCTTTCTGCAGCACCCCGACACCCGTCATGGCGTCGAGCACCTTCAGGATTTTTGCGCTCAGGTACTCAGGACTGCGGCTTTCGCGGACTTGGCCAACGTCTTCGCCCTGCCGGGACTCCATAAGATAGGACTGAAATTCGGGCAGCAAGGCGATTTCATCGACCGACAGGGTGTCCGTTTCAGAGGCGTTCATCATCTCGCGTATGATCGCCAGCCGGAGGCCGATTTCCCGTTCGGAGAGATTCAGTGTGCCGAGCTTCGCCTGGGCCTCTTCGATGCTCTTCACGAGCAGCCGGGCCTGTATGACGTTGGTCCGGTTTTCGTTGCGCTCGACGAACCCCGCCCGCTCAAGCCACGAGATCGCGGCCCGGACTTTGGTGTCGGCACCAGTGTCCTGCGAATCGAAGTCCGTCTCAACGTCCTCATCGCGCAGCAGTTCGCCTGTCGTGATGATAACCGCGTCTGACTTCACCGAGCGTGCGGCCTTGCGCAGTCCGCGCAGAATTTGAGCGACGTCGCGCCTGCTCAGTTCGGAGTTCGCGCCCATCCGAAACTGTTGTTCGGAGTCCTCGTCATCGTACAGCAACACGCAGTCGGCGGGGTTGCGGTCACGTCCGGCGCGACCGGCTTCCTGAAGGTAGTTCTCGAGCGAGCCGGGAGTATCGCCGTGGATCACCAGGCGTACATCATCCTTGTCGATCCCCATGCCGAACGCGTTCGTGGCACAGATGACGCGGATCTCACTAGCAAGAAAGGCGTTCTGAATGCGCTTCTTTTCGGTCACCGGCAGTCCCGCGTGAAAGCACGCCGCCGACCAGCCTTGACCCACAAGGAATTCTGCGGTCTCTTCCGCCGCGTGGCGCGTGGCCCGGAAGATCACAGCACTGCCGGGGCCGTCGGGGGCGAGCCGCTCGGTCAGCAGGTCATGGATACGCGGCAACTTCGAGTGTATGCCGACCGTCTGTACGGTGAACGTCAGGTTATCCCGTTCGACGCCACCTTCGTAGCGAAAAAGTTCGGTCCCCGTCTCGCCCCTGAAATACTCTACAATCTCTTCGATCACGTCCCGTTTGGCCGTCGCGGTGAAACAGGCGATGGCAGGTGCGACGCCGCCCTGTTTGACAGCCAATTCCTTAATGAATCGTCCGACATACAGGTAATCCGGACGGAAATCGTGTCCCCATTTCGACAGGCAGTGGGCCTCGTCCAAGACCCAGCAGCCGATTTCCCGCTGAAGTGCCGCGTTTTTGAAGGCCCGGCTCCGCAACTGTTCGGGCGATACATAGAGGAGCGCGATGCTTCCAGAACGGATACCGCGTAGCACCTCTCCCCGTTCCGGTGTGGTCAGCATGCCATACAGCGCGGCCGCGTTGTGGACGCCAGAGCGGCGGACCAGGCCGTCCACCTGATCTTTCATCAGGGCCTGAAGCGGGGACACGATAATGGTCAGTTGCCCCCTGCGGAAATTGCGGACGAGCGCAGGAAGCTGGAAACAGAGAGACTTGCCGCCCCCGGTGGGCATGATGGCCAGCAGGGATTCATTGCGCAGGCCGGCCGCCACGATCGCGCGCTGGAGGCTGCGGCCGTTCACATCCGGAGGTGTCGGGCGGAACGCATCGAAGCCGAAGAACCGTTTCAGTTGCTCCTCGGGATTGTGCGTCAGCCGACAGTAGTCACAGGCCGGATCATCGCACGGCACATCGCGCAGGCGCGTCAAAAGCGGGTCGACGTGCCGGTTGTTCAGGCGGACCCAGGGCGGGAGCACCGAGTCAACACCCGCCACGCGAAGCCACGTCAGGACATAAGCGAGAGCCCAACGCGCCGGTTCGGAAGCCAGGTCGTCTGGGGCGAAACCGTTGGCGCAGGTGCGGCAGGCGAGCCCGCTGACGGTTGTCGAGAGAAGCTTGAGGAATTCGACGGTGTTCACTGGCGGTGCATTGCCGGTTGCCGCCTCGACGACGAGCCGCATGCCAGCCACCAGTCGCGGGTCTCCATCTGTGCCTTCGCAGAGAAGGAAGCGCAGGCAGCGGAAGAAGTCGGGTTCTGTTTGATCCATCCCTTTCAGTGACGCCACTTCATCGAGCAGGAGGACGCCCGCCAGACGACCGTCAGCCACCGGATCGTTCAGCGAGTCGGAGACCAGTTTGTAATCTTTGACGAGACGATGATAGGGGTTCTCGGGGAAGCAGATAGGGGAGAGAAAAAGTGTGTCAACGACAGGGAGACGCAAGAGTGCCAAGTCGGGTTGGTGCTTAAAGAGAACAGTCAAATCGTGCTGTAGAACATTGTGGCCAACCAGACAATGCGCGCCGGTCGCAAACGCGTCCAGTTCACGGAGAGCCGATTTCATGTCGAACCGCCCGGATCGCAAGAAAGTCCGGCCATCCCATACAGCCCCGATCTTCAGTATCTGCCCCGCTTGAGTCGTCTCAAGATCGAGCAGGACACTGCTGTGAATAAGAGAGTCTGTGGCGGGTTCAATCATTTAGGCTGCACTTATGGATTTCGTGGGTTGGCAAGATGGTGCTTTTCAGTACCACATTTCCATTCTGAGGCCGTGCGAATCGGTGATGGGGCTGGCAGGGATCTGGACGGCCACGTTGTCCAGAATGCGGCGGGCAGTCCAAACGGCGGCACAGGCGTCGAGGATATCGTCCTGCCCCACGCCCGGGATATGCGTGCCAGCCAGACCGGCCAGGAAGCAGGCGAATCCGTTGTCGGCGAGAAGGCGTTGTCGGGCCGTACGGCCGTCGGGCGCGTGCTTGGATGACGCGACAGGCATATCGCCGTTCATGGCCTGGAAACAGAGTTCCGGATGGATCTCGCGGACAGTGACCTGAGTCGCGGGCGTCATGGTAGAGTCCACTTCGCGGATCTTGGGCACGATGCCGAAACATTGCGCTGAGATCCCAAGACCGTGGGAAGAGGATGCGCGGTTGGCTTCTAAGGCCATGCGATAGGACTCGGCGGTCAGTGCCGCACGAACGGGCGGCGAGAACACGCATGACGCGCGGTCTTTCAGAAGCCGCCGTGCGGCTTTGTCACAATCCCGACCGCCTAGTATGGCATGGTCCAGCAAGCCGATGGGAATGTCCACGGCTACGATCTTGGGGGTGGGCACAAACTCAAACACCTGATCAAACGCAGATAGGACGCGCCACGTGAAGCCGTGCGGCGTGCCGTCCCATGCAATGGTGAACCAGCCGGCTTTGCAGCCGTCCATGCCAACACCAACAGGCCGTGTTGATCGAGTTGGCTCGTTCATAGTCCCTTTGTGGACGGTGGTCATGGGGTTTCCTATTTGAAGGCAGTAGACCGCTGGGGGTCTCCTTTAACTGCCTTCAGTTTGTCTTTCTTGTCTGTGGGTCATTTCGGCGGCGAGGGTGATGCAGTCGACAAGGTTGTCGGGGTCGGCTTCCGAGGAGGGGGCAACGTCATTGGTGAGGTGGTCGCAGAGGTTCTTGGCCAGGCGGTCGAGGCGGGCGAAATAGGCTTTGAGTCTGGATTCGTCTCCGTGGTCCCAATACTCGCTTTCGTCAGTGACGGCGAGGCTGGGCATGTGGGCGTCTTTGATGTGGCGCAGGAGGTCGCAGAATGCGCGGTGGGCGCCGGTGCCGGCGAAGTGGGTCTTGACCGAAACGATCAGGATCGGTTCGCCGCCGGGCGCGAGGAGGTCGCCGAGCGCATGCAGGCGGCCCTTGGCGTCGAACAGGAACGGGATCGGCTCCAGTTTGTTCGTCGGCTGGAGGATGATGCCGGCGAGGCCGGCGTCCACGTCGTCGACCGGTAACGTGCCCCAGCCTTGGCTCGCGGCGTAGGCCGTGAGGTGGACGACGAGCGACGCGCGACGCGCGGGGTCGGAAAGGGTGCCTTGGTAGTGGATGGTGGTCATGGGGTCGGCCTTTCAGATAGGGCTGTCCTCCGTGGTCTGCGCTTCCGCGAGATGAGCGCAGGCGGCGTTCATCTCGATGCA
Source organism: uncultured Akkermansia sp. (assembly GCA_964580075.1). GTDB lineage: Bacteria > Verrucomicrobiota > Kiritimatiellia > RFP12 > JAAYNR01 > VGWG01. Next base: position 6,954 of record CAZOJL010000117.1, read on the forward strand.
GGTCTCGCGGGTGAGGGGAACGCTGCCGTGAACGGCAGCCACAGAACGGGACAGGATGAGCAGGCGGCCTTGGACGCACAGGTCGAAGTAACGCCCGTTCGGTTTGAAAAGCGGCGGGAATCCGTCGGGCTTCATCAGGATGACATCCCCGACGGGCGCGGCGAGAATGGCGGTGGCGATCTCGCGTTCGCCGGGCGAAATGAAAGGCGAGACGATGACCGTGCCTTGCGCCGCTTCCGCCAGCACCTCCTCACGCAAAGCCTCGATTTCACAAGCGGAAGCTTTGCGGGAAACACGGATGGCCAGCTTCTCAGGACGGTCCAAGAGGAAACGGTTGCCGTATCCGTCCCAGCGCGGACCGGGCGGCAGCGATGGGTGTTGCAGGTCGGCAACCGTGCGGAACAGATCGGGGTGCGCCTTCTTGAGGCAATAGCGGCGGGGGTTGTCCATGAGGTAGCGCGTGTAGGCGCGCAGGGAACCGCGACGCCACACGATGCGGTCGTTGTAGCCGGGGTTCCAGAGTGTAAGGGCGTCGTCGTTGTGACGGTCGCGCATGGCGCTGGTGCATTGCGACTTGAAGGCGCGGATGGGGACGCCGACGGGTTTCTCCATGCGCTCGGTGACACGGAGAATGCCATGGAGGTGGTCGGGCATGATGCAGAGCGTGGAGAGGGCGATCTGGGGGTAGTCCTGCGGAATGCGGTGCCAGCGGTTGTGAACCAGCCAGCCGTCGGCGTTGAGCATGCAGGCGTTGTTTTCGCAGACCCCGAACCACGGCCGGCGCTCATGCGTGGTGACCGTGACCATGTAGAAAAAGGGATCGCGGTAGTCGTGGTTGAAGCAACGGCGGAGCATGCTGTGCTGAACCCCCCCGTGAACGGGGCGCACAGGACCGGATACGCCTTGCGCCTCTCCAGTCCTGTGCAGGGCGTTCACGCCGCTGCCCGTTCTGGCGCTCATGGCTCGCCCTCCACAATCGCAACTTCAAGCGCGGTCAAACCGTACAGCCCGCACACAAGCCGGTCGATCTCTGCTTCGAGGTCGGAGATGTCGGGAGGCGCAGACATGCGCGTCTGCGCGGCAGGCAGGAGTGCCCGCCCCACCTTGACGGCGAGGACGCGGCCACCAGGCGCGTAAACAGACCACGCTATCAATGGAGTTGTCCTATGCACGATCTTCGATCCTCTTACGGTTTGCGGCTATTGTCTAAAGTCCAATTACGACCCCTAGACCGGGAGGCGCAGGCAAAGCAGTAGTCACGGTTCATGCAACGTGCAGGCTGGCAAGCAAGGCACGCATGCGGCCTTGCACCCAAGGGGGATACCATGCGTACATGGCGTCAGATTGATCGCGGTACGCCTGCACCCAAGGCGCCAGAATTGCTTTTTTGGATCCTTGGAGGAGGCGCTGGATCGCACTGACCGTGTCCGAGGATAGGGAGGCGTAAATGACGTATAAGAAAATGTCGTGAAGCCGCTTTTCGTCGTCTTCCTTCTCCGCAAGCTCGGCAAGGTAATGCGGCAGATGCCAAGCCCAGGCCCCCTGATGCTGTGCCAGAAAAGCAGTGAAGGCTTCGACCAGCATGCCAAAGACCTGGAGTTCCGCCTTCCCCATTGCCTTCCGCCGCCACTCTCTGTCGGAGACGATGGCCCAGATATCCTTCGCTATTGCGGGATCTGCGAATGCTTTCGCTTTCAAGGCCATGGTGACCGCCAACTGGTCAACAAATGATGTTGTGTCAAGCGTTCGAAGAGCCTGGCAGAGTCCTTCGGACGTGCCGAGCGACTGCGAAGTTGTTGCCAATTTCGACAAGGCATCTCTTCCGTCGCCACCTACAATCGCGGCCCATCGGGTCGCGCTCTCGCCGATGTTGCATTCGATGGCGTAGGTCGGAGCTTGTGGAGGAGCGACTGGATAAGGCAACATGCTGATCAGGCATGTCACGAGAGCACTCCCAAAGGTCGCTTTCTTATCCTCGGGGAGTTCCGAGGGTTTGAGATCGTCCAGCTTTGAGCCTATCAGGGCGAAGAGACTGCACGCCCAAGGCGCATGCAGATTATGCGTCATATATCGCAGCATGGAGTTGGCGATGCTTGGGTTCGCGCACAGCCAGACGTGCGAGGAACGCTCAAGCGCCGGCGCGACCCATTTCTCGTGGTAGAAGCGCGCCGATTTTCCCCTAGCAGGGAACAGACTCGCCACCTGTTCGGCGAACCACCAGGCGAACACGGAGATACCCGCACCATTGTTGCCAGGCATTTGCGCCTCCAAATGGCGCGTGAAATGCAGGGCCAAGTCACGCCTCAGATCCCACGATACCTGTTCATGCCCATCCGACACTTCGGCCACCGATGGACTCACGATCCCGATGATCTCATCCCAGAGTTCGACAAGTTTCTCAGAGGGTATGAGGTTCGGGCGTTGGACAAACACCGTGACGGCATGATATCGAGGAATGGGGCTGGATGCGGCGTGCGCCCATCTCCACACCTGGTCCCAGACGCCGGCATCCGGGCACTTCTCCAACCATCCCGACACAACCGCAGCCAAGGCGAACGGAGGCGCCAGCGGCAGAAATCCAAGCGCGTGGTAGTATCGTTCGCAAGCATCCTCCAAATCACAGGCCGCACTAACTATGGCCGCAATGATGCCGGCCAGCAGCGCATGCTCCGCCTCCGGACGGCGAACGCCAATGTCAATGGAGTCGAGCGACGTAAAGTCGGGAAACATCATTTTCGGAAAGTAGGTGTTAAGCGATTCGCCAAGCACCGGCTGACTGACCAGGGCCTGATGGACCGCCTGCATAGCCACGAGCACGTCGTTGTTAAAAGCATCGCTCGCAGCCGTGGCCGCCGGCCGCCAGACTGTTGGAGTGTCGGACATAATCGCGTCATGCTGACGCGCAAGCGCCGCACGCGTCTTGGGGGTTGCCCGTAGACCGCCGGCACTTAAAGCGTGATCAAGACACGCCAGAGCACTCTTGCGGATTTCCGGAAGCTCCGAGAAGAGAAGAATCGGCAACTCCACAAGCATGCGGGATGAGGGCGTTTCCTGAGTCACATACAGCAACAGCGGACCTGGCGGAAGGTGCTCCCGGCGCGGATGGTTCGGCGCGCGGAGGACCTCGGCTTCAATGCCTTCACCGATCGGTTCCAGCGTGTTATCAAGCAAGCCAAGGTTCTGCAGGCCCACCCGCATACGAGGTCCGACACGAGGAAAGTGGTGCAGCGCGTATTTGAACATGCGCTTTTGCACCTCGGTGTAGAAGACCTTGACCTCTTCAGGCTTTGGCGGCTGTTCGGGCTGTGTCATTCAACATCTCCATTACCAACAACGCATATTCGTCATCCGTGATGTGCAGCGCACCCTTGATGGCGCTCAACGCATCCGCCATACGCGGCTCGCCCGCCACAGGCCATGTGGCCAACAAGGCACGGGAAAGCAACAGTCGATTGGTCAGGGACGCCGCCTTGATTTTCGCCAGACCCGTAAGTCCCAAAGGCACAGATGGCTGCAACTCGCGAATCGCCCATTCGGTGAACTGTCCGGCGCACTCGGATGAGAATTCCCTGTCGGCCCAGACGAGAATGATGAGTTCCGCAACCACAGAGAGCCACGTCATGAAGAGCCGCATGGCCATCGAATCGCCCACATCGGTCTTCTCCGGGCCGGGAAAGAGCCCCGGATCGCGCATGCAATCGTGAACGTAGGCTGCGATTTCTCGGAGCTCGACTCCCGGAGGGTGGTTGCGGTAGGCATCGGCAAAGTGCTTCAGAAGCTTGACCGGAGGGACGATAAAGCGGTAGCGCCATATCATGAGTTGCCGCATCACCGCTCCGGCTCTAGCCGTGTCAAGTCTGCCGACCTCCAGCAGGGCTGCTGTCAGCACGTCCGTGCCAAAAGCCTGGGCCTGGCCATCCGGGCGGTCATTGAGCGCAAAGACCTGACAAACTCGGTCATCCGCCAGCAGGGGAATCTTTTCGTCCTTCGCGAGGAAGCTTGCCAGAAATGGAAGATAGTGCGATTGATCTGCCTTTTTATCCCGGAGTCCTTCAGGCACGTTTACTGGGACGAAGCGGAAACGGGTGTCGCCGCGGATGCGGTCCCAGAGATCCAAATGCCATCGCCGGGTCTCCTCCTGATTCGCGAATTGTTCGAGTGTGGTCTCGCACTCACGCTGCGTTTCCCGAAGCACGGTCAATCGGAAGAAACTCGCGGCTGCATCAAGGAGTGAATGACCCGCAAGCGTTCGCAGGGTGATTGGGGCTATTGCGACCTTCTGGAACCGCTCAAGGCCACCGTGACCATCGCTTCTGCCGGAATCGCGCTTGCATACAGGGCGAAAGGCATCGAACTGCGCATCGCTGATCACGGCCGCGTCGTGCATGGGCGTGATCAGGTCGATCAGCCGATAGCGATGCTCACTGCCCTCGTAATATTCGTCCACCTGCGCCAGACCGGCAGGGATCTCCCCGTCGTGCAGCGCAATGTCCCCACTTCGGATCTTTCGCAGCACCCGTTCCGCACCGTCGCGCTGCGCGCGCTGAGCGATGACCATCTGGCGGCTGTCTTCAAGCACGGTCGGCAGGTAGGCGGCAGGGACAAGGATTTCCCCAAAATGAGCAGCCGCGTCGTCCAGCAGACCCAGGCGGTGAAGCGTGATCAAGGCGGAAATGTCGGCGACGACCTTTGCGCCTGCCGGGGGGCATTCAAGCGGCAATAATTGGCTATTCCCAACTTGCGACTTGCCGGGATGGAAGCTGTTGGTTGCGTAGATGCAGTACTGGGAGCGATTCACGGGCTCGTCGCCGACCCATCCGGTCTCGTGCGTCCGCATGCGCCACGCAGCG
>CAZOJL010000118.1:0-11606 GCA_964580075.1 uncultured Akkermansia sp.
ACCACCCTACGCCCGCCGCCGCCGATCCGACCGGCGAGACGTTCTGCTTTGAGAAGGGCGCGGCCAAGCACGGGGGCGGCGACGGCTTCGCCGATGTCTGGAAACGGGGCTTTTTCGGCTGGGAGTACAAGGGCAAGCACAAAGACCTTGATGCCGCATATAATCAGCTCTTGCGCTACCGCGACGCCCTGGAGAGTCCGCCCCTACTCGTTCTCTGCGACCTGGACCGCATCATCGTGCGCACCAACTTCACCAGCACAGTGTCGGCCGTCCACGAAATCCCGCTGGAAGCGCTGGCCGAACCCCGCAACATCGAAATCGTCCGGGCGGTTTTCCACAACCCCGACACCCTCCGCCCCGGCCGCACCAGCGCCGCCGTCACCCAGGACGCCGCCGCCCGCATTGGCGAAATCGCCGCCTCGATGCGCGAACGCGGGCTAGACCCTGCCGTTGTCGCCCACTTTCTCGACCGCATCGTCTTTTGCCTGTTCGCCGAGGACGCCCGCCTCCTGCCCGACATGGTGTTTTCCCGGATCGTGGAGAAGTCCGGCGGCGACCCCGCCCGGTTCGGCAAAACACTCGGAATGCTATTCGAGGCGATGGCGGTCGGGGGCGACTTCGGGCTGGAGACCATCCGCCATTTCAACGGCAACCTGTTCGATGACCGCACCGTCCCCGACCTCACCAACGACGACGTGAAACGGTTCGCCGCCGCCGCGTCCCTCGACTGGAGCGCCGTCGACCCCTCCATCTTCGGAACCCTCTTCGAGCGCGGACTTGACCCGGCCAAGCGTTCGCAACTCGGGGCGCACTTCACCGGCCGGGCGGACATCGAACTCGTGGTTGACGCCGTTGTCATGACTCCGCTTCGGCGCGAATGGGAAGAGACGAAAGCCATCGTCGAACGCCTGTTGACCACGGGGAAGAAGGGTGGCACGGGCGTCTCGCCCGTGATCCATGGGAGCGTGGGCGTCCCGCCCGCATCCTCGGGCAAGCTGCTCACCCCCGCGCAACTCCGCAAGGCGCGGGGCGAGGCCGACAGCATCCTGCACCAGTTCCTGACCCGGCTGCGCGAAATCAAGATCCTCGATCCCGCCTGCGGCTCCGGCAACTTCCTGTACGTCGCCCTGCTCCGCCTCAAAGACCTTGAGCGCGAAGCTGCCGTCACCTTTACGAGCGAGCACGGTTTGAGCGCCTACCTTCCCGGTGCCGGTCCGTGGCAACTCTACGGACTCGAAGTCAACCCCTATGCCCACGACCTCGCCCAGATGACCGTCTGGATCGGTTGGCTCCAGTGGATACGCGCCAACGGTTTCGGCTTCCCCGCCGACCCGATCCTTCGCCCCCTCTCCGGCAACATCCGCCTCATGGACGCGATCGTAGACGCGGCGTCCCCGCCGCGTTCAAAAAGCGACGAGGACGCCGCTTCCACTCCGACCGAACCGGAATGGCCGGCCGTGGACTTCATCATCGGCAACCCGCCGTTCCTGGGAGGAAACCGCATCCGGCAAGAACTCGGCGGCGACTACGTTGAAAGGCTGTTTGCGCTTTACGAGGATCGCGTTCCCGCATTTGCCGACCTCTGCTGCTACTGGTTCGAAAAGGCCCGCGCCCACATCGCCGCCGGGAAGTGCAAGCGGGCCGGTCTGCTCGCCACGCAAGGAATACGCGGCGGTGCCAACCGCGAGGTTCTGAAACGCATCAAAGACACCGGCGGCATCTTCTGGGCCGAGAGCGACCGCCCCTGGATCTTGGACGGCGCGAACGTCCACGTCAGCATGGTCGGCTTCGATAACGGGACGGAGAAAGTCCACGTTCTTGACGGCAAACCGGTTGCCGCGATCAACCCCAATCTCACATCATGCGCCGACATCACAACGGCAACAATCATCGCCGCAAATCAGGGAATCTCGTTTCAAGGGCCGTCACCCAAAGCGCCTTTTGACATTGACGCCGAATCCGCTACCGTGATGCTTGCTGACAAGGGGAATCCCAACGGCCGTCCGAATGCCGACGTTGTGCGCTCGGTCATGAGTGCGGTTGACATCGCTCAGAGATCGCGCGGACTGTGGACGATAGATTTTGCGCTCATGGCTTTTGAGGAAGCCGCCCAGTACGAAAAGCCATTTGAGTATGTGCGAAAGCATGTGTTACCGATACGTGAAACGCGGCGCGATGACTATCGCGGCATGTGGTGGCAATACGCTCGTCCACGGCCTGAAATGCGTGCCGCGCTACAAGGCAAGAATCGCTATATCGCCACGCCGCGCGTGTCCAAGCACCGTCTTTTCGTTTGGCTTGAAGCGTCAGTGGTGGCCAACGACGGAACGATTGTTTTCGCCCGTGACGACGACGCCTTTTTCGGCATTCTTCATTCCCGTTTTCATGAGGTTTGGGCGCGCGCCCAGGGAACGCAATTACGCGAAGCCGTAAGCGGATGCCGCTACACGCCGACGACGAGTTTCGAGACCTTCCCCTTTCCCGCCGACTTCCTCTCCAGCGACTCCCGATTCCCGACCCCCGATTCCCGATTCACCGTGATTGCCGAAGCGGCCCGGGATCTGGTCGAAAAGCGTGACCGCTGGCTCAACCCCGAAGGCGCGTCAGCCGCCGAACTGAAGACCCGCACGTTGACCAAGCTCTACAACGCCCGTCCGGCCTGGCTGGCCGACTGTCACACCCGGCTTGACGCCGCCGTTGCCGCCGCCTACGGCTGGCCCACCGATCTCACTGACGACGCGATTCTTGAGCGGTTGCTGGCGCTGAATCTCGAACGTACGAATGCGTGATCGCGCCGTAAATCGTCCACAATGGCGACGGTCATAGGGATGAAAAAATAGCCCAAGGCTGACGTGCCCGCCGAACGATCAGTCCTCATGCGCGGCGCGGGTAGCGACGTCGCATGGAGGACTTTGTTGTGTGCCGTATCTTATGTGTTTTTCCTTCACCTTGAGCACCGTACTGAGCCGTTTTGCCATGGTGTCGGGGTACATGCGACGTCCGTTCTCGTAGTCGCTGACCATGTTCTGGCGAATACCCAACTCGCCTGCAAGTTGCGCCTGCGTCAATCCCGCCTTTAGACGCGCGCCGGCCAACAAATTTCCGATCCGATTCTTCTCCATTTCCTTCCAGTAATCCGTGCTTTTGATGGAGACCAGTTCATCGTCCGACTCGCTCGCGAGGACGGTAAGATCGTATTTCTCCCGGATCCAGGTCAACAGTTCGTCAACATGCTCGCCATGGATCGAAAGTTCAATATGGGGCTTTTTCACGAGAGCCAACATAGTACACCTCAATCATTATTTCGTTATTCTGCCATGTCCAACAGGCCACATACCGATAGTTCAGATGGCAATGGTATCGGTTCCCGCCAAGTGGCGAGAAGTTTCGCCAACTCTTCTGCATCGGTCCATCTGACTGGAGATCCGCCACGAGCAGGAAGAAGAGTTTCTGCACGTCGCCGGGTAGTCTTGTCAATCCCCGCGCGACCTTCTTCTTGATCTGGATCTCGCATCTCATGTCGGTCACAATATAACAAGAATGCAGAATGATTGCAAGTGATAGTGCGCCTTTCCAGCAATTCTAATTTTGACACAAATTCACTGTCCCCAATTTTTTCACGGGCTGAAACGCTCAAAGTCATCCTTCAGAGCATGTCCCTGAAGGCTTTCTTATCGGCAGCGGATACGGCGAAGAATCTTGGCATCACTCGACAGGCCTTGCACAAGCATCGGCGGATATCACGCGGGTTCATCTACCACACCAAATTTGACGGTTCCCGTGTCTATCTAAAGAAATCCGTCTCGCTGTTTCTCAAAAGCGGGGACGGCCGCTTTGAGCTACGCCAGCCGGAATCCAAACCGGTCACCTAGCGGATGTCACGCGGGTCTCGAAACGAAGCGACGGTATGTTACTCATGCAGTTCGCGGCTTCCAACCCAGAGGAGTTCAACGAGCAAGCCCGTTTGATCTTTCCTGCGCACTCTACGCGCGCTTTGATTGACTTGTTATGTAAAGTATTCGACTATTATCCTCAAAAACCAGATGACAGTCCCGGTCAACACTGAAACGAACAAACGTCCGCCACGCCCGTCTTGACGCCGCCGTTGCCGCCGCCTACGGCTGGCCCGCCGATCTCACCGACGACGCGATTCTCGAACGGCTCTTGGCGCTGAATCTGGCGAATGCCGAATGATGACAAGGAGGTCCGCCAAGGGACGGACCTTCCTTTTCGCCTGTCGAACACTGCCCCTCACGTTTCGGCGGCCCAGCCGATAACGTGCAGGGGCTTATTGCGAACGCATCAACTCGGAATGCCGTTCTTTCGGATTCGATCCTCGATCTCATTCCGCGTGTATTCGATTGAGAAGTTGCTCGGTTCGTTATTTTCGCAGTATAGAACTATTTGAGCATGTAACACGAAGTTCCGAGTTGTTTCTCCTGGGACGAATCGCCGCTGATATGTCAGTGCTTCTGACTGCATGCCTGGATGCATAGGTTGATCGCATATGTATGCATGCTTGTCAGTTCCAGAGCCATCGGGATATGGTATCTTGTGCCAAGAGGGTCCGTGATCAAGCTGGCCAAGAACGGGGGGGCTATCTTCACACTGTATTCCCACAATGACATCCTTCGCGGTGGCGATTCCTGAATTGTGAACCGTGAACACGATCCTATACTTATGCTCCTCAACCTTGTTGACCTGTGTCATTACCGACAGTGCTGCATGGTAATGCGGGAAGAACAATGAACGCAGGAGCGCCGGGGATGGGACACAAGTTGCTGCGCCGGCTCGAATGAAGTAGTTCCTTCCAGCCTGCTCAGCCCGATAAGGCTTGGATTCCCCTTCAGGAACGAAACAGAGAACAAACCCAGCAGGAGGTGTGGCGCCGTCTTCAATTGCCACGATCTCAATTCCAGACATCGGCGGATCGGTTGCCTGTGCCGTCAGTTCCTGGAGACGTGAACGGAGTGTATGTACATTAGTGACGAGTGATGACCCGATCACGCAGTCTACTTTGGTCTTACTGTCTTTACGCGCATTGAGTCCCCATATGAGAATACCGCCACCGGTGTTGGCGAAGGCTGCGATGTTTTTGCTCCATATGGCCTTTATGTCGTCATCCGGAATCTTCTCAAAGCCTTTGCATTCAAACCAGTCCTCCTCATTTGACTTGAAATATCCGGAATAGAGCGCCGTGATCGCGGGCTGACCTCCTTCGCGGAGTTGATTAAAGAAGTTGCGCGGTTGTGATGGCTTCATATTCCGTCTCCGTTTCCTGCCCAACGTCCTCGCCTCACGCGCAAGTGAAGGATGCGTCCGTGCGGCCTTTATTTGTCGCGTGGAAGTTGAAAAAACCAAGGACAGGGAAATAGTAGCACAGATTTCAGAACCTTGTGAAAAATAATGCCTGCTCTATGCCTTAAAATATTTGGCTACTATTTGTCTGTCCCCTGTTTTGCTGGGCGTGTCAAGCATCACTGACATTTTTCTTCGGCCGATCACTCCCTGTTTTACCGTCAGCGCCCTCGGCGCCCGGAACACCCCCGTAAGTGAAACCCTCTGTTTCCCTGTTCCCACCACTTTCCTGCCATACGCTGGTATCTGGAGCCAGCCTCGGGACGGGGCTTCCATCCAACGTAATGCAATAAGCCCGCATCATTTTCACGCGAACCTTGGAAAATATGCTATTGTTTGCCCGTCCCTTGGTCACCAGACTTTCCTGATTTCCGCATCGTATGGATGCAACACTGGACACATCCACCTGTTTCCGCTATCTTGTTCTCGACAATTCGCTTATTCAGGACGGTTAAGACATGCGAATGCATGTGCCATCCGAAAGCGTTTTTAGCTAAACCCCTTAACCGGGAGACTCTCATGGACAGACCAGGCGGCGCTCTTGCAAAACGGCCTCTCCAGTTTATCTGGATCGTTGACTGCAGCGGGTCTATGTGCGGCAAGAAGATAGATTCCCTCAACAACGCTATCCGCGAGGCTATACCGCCTATGCGTGATACGGCAGACCAGAATCCGAATGCCGAGGTGCTGGTTCGCGTCTTGACGTTTTCGAGGGGTGTTCAGTGGCAGGTTTCGCAGCCGACCGAAATCCATGCGTTCAATTGGACGGATATGCAGGCCGACGGCATGACCCCCATGGGATCGGCCCTTGAGAAGGTTGCGGATGCCCTGAAAGTAGAGAACATGCCGGAACGAGGTTTGCCTCCTGTCCTTGTGCTCATCTCTGACGGACAGCCCACCGATGATATTGAGCGTGGCTTGGCCGCTCTAAAGGCTCAGCCTTGGGGGATCAAGGCCGTGCGCATCGCGATCGCCATTGGGGACGATGCCGACCTGGGCGTTTTGCAGAAATTCATAGACAACACCGAGATCAAGCCCCTGCAGGCGCAGAATGTGCAGGATCTCGTCACAATGATCCGCTGGGCATCTACTGTCCCGCTAAAGGCCGCGTCAAATCCAAGCAGTAAGCTGACAAGCAGCGGCACCGCCAACGTCGTTCTTCCTACCCCACCACCGACACCTACAAATGCGCAGACCATCGATCCGAGTTCTGTTTTCTAAAGCAGGTCTGCCGATGGGGTTGTCCGACAAATGGCAGATCGTCGCGGAATCTGTCCGTGGGACGGCCCATGTTCGCAGCGGCTTGCCGAATCAGGACGCCGTAGCCTTTTACCCTCCCCCTCTGGCTGCTTCGGACGGGCACAAGCGGTTATGGGCCAAAACCGGCAGTCTCGCGCTGTTGGCTGTTTCAGACGGACACGGAAGCCCCCGGTGTTTTCGCAGCGCCAGAGGCGCGGCTCTCGCCGTGCAAACCGCCATCGAGGAGACCAGAATCCTCCTGCGCAAAGGGTTGAAAGGTGTGCCGGCGCCTTCCCGTAAGAAGGAGATCGAACAGCGACTGCCGTTCCGGTTGGTCCGGAGCTGGAGAAATGCTATCGAACAGGATCTTCGGGCGAATCCATTCACCGAGCCGGAGCTTGCGTCCGTCAACCCCAATAATCCGTTCACGGCGTATGGGGCAACCCTGCTGTTGGCGGCCGTTGACCGGGATTTTGCCTTTTTTCTTCAACTCGGCGACGGAGATATGGTGGTTGTGAGCGGGTCGCCGCCAGTCAGTTACGAGCCAATAGATAGAGACGCATCTCTGATTGCCAACGAGACCCACTCCCTGTGCCAGGACAAGGCCGCTTCGCTGTGTCGTTTTCGTTATTACTGCTTCTCCTGCAAAGATGACAGGCCAGCCCTGATTCTGGTGTCAACCGATGGCTACTCCAATTCGTTTTCCACCCGAACTGGGTTTCTCCAGGCAGCCCCCGACTTTCTCAGGTTTGCGCTGGAAACGACTCCAGATGAGCTTCACCAGAAACTCGGGACATGGCTTCAGGAAACATCCGAAAATGGCAGTGGAGACGACGCGACGCTGGGGCTTATTTATCGGGGTGGGGGGAATAAACTGTGACGGGTCTTTTCAAGATCGGCGACACGGTCTCTGTAACCGGATGCGGCTCGTGCGAAGTTGTTTCGCACGTGGGCGGTGGCGGCCAGGGCGAGGTCTACCGTGTTCGGTGGAATGGTCATGATTACGCCATGAAGTGGTACCACTCGGCGAGCGCCACCCAGCGGCAGCGAGACATCCTCCAAGAACTTCTACGGATCGGCACGCCCGGCCCCGATTTCCTCTGGCCGCTCGAACTGGTTGACCGCAAGGGCACTCCCGGTTTCGGCTACCTGATGCCTCTGCGTCCAGCCAACTTCAAGAGCATCGAGGCCCTTATGGCCGGCCGGATCAACCCGAGCTTTCTTTCGCTGATCGATGCCGCGATCAACTTGGTGAAGGCCTTCCGCCAACTTCATACCAAGGGTTTATGCTATCGTGACATCAGTTTCGGAAACGCTTTTTTCGACCCCGCAACGGGCGGCGTTCTGGTCTGCGACAATGACAACATCGGCGCGAGCAACGCCGCCTATACCGGCATCCTCGGCACGCCCGATTTCATGGCGCCTGAACTCGTTCTGGGCAAGGCCAAGCCCAACATTAAGACCGACCTTCATTCGCTCGCCGTTCTTCTATTCTACCTGCTTCATGTCGGCCATCCCCTCATGGGGCGCCGCGTCCTCTCCATCAAGTGCTGGGACGCCGCAGCGCGGATCCGGCTGTTCGGCGAGGCGCCGCAGTTCATATTCGACCCTGTTTCGCGAGCGAACGAGGCCGTCGACCTTCGCGAGGATACCACGGGCGAGACCGGCGGCATGGCCCTGACCTACTGGCGGCTCTACCCAACCAAACTCAGGGATGTCTTCACCAAAGCCTTTACCCACGGCCTCTCCGCCCCCGGCGCCCGCATGACCGAACTGGAGTGGCTCGGCGCGTTGAGCGACCTCCGCAACCGCATATTCCGTTGCGCCTGCCAGACGACAAACTTCTTTGAAGGGGACGCTGCCGACGACACCGTACGGCCCGCTTGCTGGCGCTGCAAGAAGCCCCTGCACCGTCCGTGGTTGCTCCGCGTCGGAAGCGACACCGTCGTTCTGAATGCCGATTCGCGGCTTTACAACCATCATTTCCGCAACAGCGCCGCGGGGTTCTGCGACTTCAGCACCGCGCTTGCCGAGATGACCCAAAACCCCGGCGATCCCAACGTCTGGGGGCTGCGCAACCTCGGCAAGGACAAATGGGTGGTCACGGCTCAGGATGGCGCCCTGATCGACATCGAGCCCGGCCGTGCGATCCCGCTCCGCCAGGGGGCGAAGATCGGCTTCGGCTTGTCCGAAGGCGTAATTATCTGAAGGTGGAAATGGCTGACGACGCACAGCGCTCTCAGGCAACCGCTGCATCGTGCGGGAAGCAGCATGATCTCGGACTTATGTACAATGAACGAACCTGCCCGGTACTGTAACAGTGAGGATGATAGCAAGGCGCTGGCCGACCCCGACCGGTGGGTCGAGGATGCCGTGGCCCGGTGCGGCGAGCGTGTCAACCATGCGGCGCATCCCGACTGGCAGGCGTTCTGCACTGCTGCGGCACGTGTGCTGGCCTACCAGGGCCTCGCGACGCTGGACGATCCCAAACGGATGCGCAACGCCCTCAACGACCACTGCAAAGGTGCGTTCAAGCGCGAGGTCAATATCTCAATCCTTTGCGCCAGCGCGGACATCCTCGCCCAGTGCGCCCGTCATTCCGGTACCGTTCCCGCAGCGTTTCACATCCGGCGCATGGTTTCCATATTGACTGATGAGCATGGCGTGGCCCCGGATCTCGCTGCCTTCATTGCCAGTGTCTGGTCAACCCTTGGCCGAGAGTTCTGTGACCCTTCACCGCGTGATCACGCCTCGGCATCCACCCCGTCTCAACCGGTTGCGTCAGCCATCTCCACTCCAACGCGCAAGGCTGACGACACCCACACCGTTGACTTGGGCGGTGGGGTGCATCTGGGTCTGGTGTGGTGCCCGGCAGGCAGTTTTCAGATGGGGTCGAACGACGGCAGGGCCGACGAGAAGCCGGTGCGCTCGGTTCAGATCACGAAGGGCTTCTGGATGGGCAAGACCGAGGTGACTCAGGCGCAGTGGCGGCAACTCATGAACGACAACCCGAGCCATTTCAAAGGCGACGACCGGCCGGTGGAGCGGGTGGATTGGCACCAATGCGTGAAGTTCTGCCGCACATTGACGGATCGGGAACGGACAGCGGGCCGGTTGCCAGCAGGATACGTTTACCGGCTGCCGACTGAGGCGGAGTGGGAATATGCCGCACGGGGCGGGTCGAAGAGCCGGGGCTTCACCTACAGCGGCGGAAACGACCTTTGGCCTGTCGGGTGGTATACAGACAACAGCGGAGACACGACGCATCCGGTCGGCAAGAAGGCGGCGAACGAGCTGGGGCTGTACGACATGAGCGGCAACGTGTGGGAGTGGTGTCAGGACTGGTATCAAGACAGCTACAAAGGGCTGGGAAGTGCGGATCCGTCGGGGCCTGCGACTGGCTCGCTCCGTGTGCTCCGGGGCGGCGGTTGGTTCAACGCCGCCTCGGGCTGCCGGTCGGCTCTCCGCTTCAGGGGCAGGCCGTCGAGCACGGGCCGCGACCTGGGCTTCCGCGTTGTTCTGGCCCCAGTTCCATGAGATATCCATCGTGCTTAAGCTGGCGGACGCCAGCACCCTCACCCCGGCCCTCTCCCAGCGGGAGAGGGTGCCAGGCGCAGTCCGCCGGAAACGGGCGAGGCGGAGCCGATCGTTTCCGTGGCGGACGGAGCATCGGGGGTGCAGGGGGCGGCGCCCCTGCTGAAAACGAAAGAATTTTCGACTATGAACAGGGTCAGGGTTCAGATCTCGGTGACAGGGAATCTGTGTCTACGATAGGACGCGATATGTTGGAACGCATGAACGAATATCTTTGTGTCACATGAATGAACAATCAACACAAGCAGCGGGATCTGCCAAAGAACAATTCGACCTTGGCGTAAAATATTTTTATGGCAAGGGCGTAGAGAAAAACCTCGCCGAGGCCGTCCGCTGGTGGAAGACGGCCGCCGAACAGGGCCAAGCCGAGGCGCAGTATAATCTTGGCGTTTGCTACGGCACCGGCGACGGCGTAGAGAAGGACCCCGCTGAGGCCGTCCGATGGTACAAGAAGGGGGCGGAACAGGGCTTTGCCATGGCGCAGTATAACCTCGGTATTTGCTACGCCAAAGGCGACGGCGTTGAGAAGAACGCTGCCGATGCTGTTCGCTGGTACAAGAAGGCGGCTGAACAGTGCGATGCCCAAGCGCAGTTTAATCTCGGTCTTCGTTATGCCAACGGCGAGGGCGTCGAAAAAGACCCCGCCGAGGCCGTCCGCTGGTACAGGAAGGCGGCGGAACAGGGCTTTGCCATGGCGCAGTATAACCTCGGTATTTGCTACGCCAAAGGCGACGGCGTTGAGAAGAACGCTGCCGATGCTGTTCGCTGGTACAAGAAGGCGGCTGAACAGGGCGATGCCCAAGCGCAGTTTAATCTCGGACGCCGTTACGCCAACGGCGACGGCGTCGAGAAGAACCCCGCCGAGGCCTTCCGCTGGTACAGGAAAGCGGCGGAACAGGGGTATGCCGAGGCTCAGTACGAGATCGGTCTTCGTTATGCCTATGGCAACGACGTCGGAAAAGACCCCGCCGAGGCGTTTCGCTGGTACCAAAAGGCCGCTGAACCGGGGTATGCCAAGGCACAATACGAGATCGGAAAAATGTATTATTTTGGGAGAGGCATTGCGCAGAATTATATATCAGCGGCAAAGTGGACAATTAAAGCTGCTGAACAGGGGCATGCCGAGGCTCAGTTTATACTTGGGAGGCTTTACGCCGACGGGAATGGTGTTCAGAAAAGCGATGAGTTGGCGATCACATGGTACAAGAAAGCTGCTGAACAGGGATGTAAGGAGGCTCAGCATTATCTTAAGTTCACATATCCAAATGGTTGCACCGAGGCACAAGATTGGCTAACTAAAGCTAAAGCCGCGTTGGCAGAGAAAGAACTGAAACGAGGATATTTTTTGGCCGAGTACGATCTATACACAGCGTCATAAGTGATTGCGCATGTTAAGAAATCGAACAAAGCTTGAA